>NZ_CYTU01000036.1:0-5926 GCF_001299375.1 Achromobacter sp. 2789STDY5608621
CCGCCGCCGCGGCCGCCGGCGCGCCGGCCCCGGCCGCCCCGGCCGCCGAGGGCGAGGTGGTGGCGCAGGCCGCCGCGCCGCTGAAGGCGCCGTCCAAGGAATCGCTTGGCCTGGGCGACCTGGGCAAGTCGGTCGACGTCATCATCAACGAGCAGTCGGTCAGCTTCCGCATCAGCAACGAGCTGCTGTTCCCCTCGGGCCAGGCCACCCTCAGCCCGTCGGGCCTGGACGTGATCAAGCGCCTGGCCGCGATCCTCAACAAGAACGAGTACCAGGTGTCGGTCGAGGGCCACAGCGACCCCGTGCCGATCCAGACCCGCCAGTTCGCCTCCAACTGGGAACTGTCCAGCAGCCGCGCCACCAGCGTGCTGCGCGAACTGGTGCGCGACGGCGTGGCCGGCAGCCGCCTGCGCGCCGTGGGCTACGCCGAGACGCGTCCGATCGAGTCCAACGACACGCCGGCCGGCCGCGCCGCCAACCGCCGCGTCGAACTGATCATGGACATCACCGCCCCGGCCAAGCCGGCCCAGGCCGACGCCAAGGGCACGGACGGCAAGCCGGCGGCCGCCGCCGCGAACGGCAAGGCCAGGCCGGCCGAGGCCAAGGCCGCGGATGCCAAGGCTGCCGATGCCAAGGCTGCCGATGCCAAGACCGCCGATGCCAAGGCAGCCGATGCCAAGCCGGCCGAGACCGCGGCGGCGACCGTCCCGCGCGAAGCCGCCCCCGAGGCCGCCCCGCCGGAACCCACGCCGCCCTCGACCCTGACGCCGACCGAGGCCACCGCCGCAACCCAGTCCTGATCGCGCTCCCCCCAACCGGCTGCGGCCGGTTTTATTTTGGCCGTCGATGTAAAGGAACCTTGACACCACGAAATCGCGGCGCCACAATGTCAAGCACGCTTTACACAACCGGAGATCGACCTCATGCATCAAACCCAGGCGCGACGCCTGTATCTCAAGGAATTCGGCGGCGCCATGGCGCTGTACGTGGCGATGGTGGCCATGTCGATCTACGCCGGCCTGCATCTCGAACCGGGCGCGCCGCGCACCGTCCTGCTGGCCAGCCCGGTGCTGGCGATCCTGCTGGTGATCCGCGCCGTCGTGCGCCAGATCCGCCGTTCCGACGAGTTCATCCGCAAGACCACGGCCGAACACCTGGCCATTGCCGCCACGGCAACGGCGGGCATCACCTTCACCTACGGCTTCCTGGAACTGGCCGGCTTTCCGCGCCTCAGCATGTTCTTCGTCTGGCCGCTGATGGCCGCCGCCTGGCTCGCCACCAGCGCCATCGACCACCTGCGCCACCGATGAAGAACCTGATCCGCGATCTGCGCGCCGAGCGCGGCTGGAGCCAGGCCGCGCTGGCCGAACAGTTGAACGTGTCGCGCCAGACGGTCAATGCCATCGAGACCGGCCGCTACGACCCGAGCCTGCCGCTGGCTTTCGCCATCGCCCGCGTGTTCGGTCTGCCGATCGAGACGATCTTCCAGGAAGACTGAAGCGGCGCGATCCCGCGCCGCGCAAACAGCGGTAATCTGGCGGCTGCCTCGCCGCGCATCCCTCGGCGCGCGGCCGTTTGCCATGTCCACCGGGCCCCGCCCGCCAGGAACCCGCCATGCCGTACATGCTTCTGATCGTCGAACCCACCGGCCAGCGCGCCGAGCGCACCCCTGAACAGGGCCGCGATGCCTACGCGCAGATGCTGCGCTATGCCGAAGGCCTGCAGGCGCGCGGACTGCTGGCGCGCGCCGAATCCCTCAAGTCCGACCGGGAAGGCGTGCGCCTGCGCGTGCGCGACGGCCAGCGCACGCTGGTCGACGGCCCCTTCGCCGAGGCCAAGGAGATGATCGGCGGCTTCTTCCTGCTCACCTGCGACGACCGCGAACAGGCCCTGGCGCTGGCGGCCGAGTGCCCGGCCGCGCAATGGGCCACGGTCGAGGTGCGCGAGCTGGGACCCTGTTTCCTGTAGCGCCCGCGCGCCGACCGCGCCGCGCGGGCCGGCCAGCCCCCTGCATCGCTAGGTATTTACCCTGATTCGAGCGTCCGCCTGTCGATTCGCGAGCCCGTCATGCGTCGTGCCAGTACCGACCCCGCCGCGGCCAGCGCGCGGGGCCTTGCCACCAGGAGACTTCCCATGCGATTCATGATCATCGTCCGCGCCAACGCCGACAGCGAGGCCGGCAAGCTGCCCGAGGCCAGCCTGCTCGACGCCATGGCCACCTACCACGAGAGCCTGGCCAAGGCCGGCGTGCTGCTGGACGCCAACGGCCTGCAGCCGTCGTCCAAGGGCTGGCGGGTGCAGTACGACAACGGCCAGCGCAAGGTGGTCGACGGCCCCTTCGCCGACACCAAGGAACTGATCGCCGGCTACACCATGATCCAGGTCCGCTCGCGCGAGGAAGCCATGCAATGGACGCTGCGCTTTCCCGACCCCTTCCCCGGCCAGCCCTGCGCCATCGAAGTGCGCCAGGTCTATGAGCTGGACGACTTCGCGCCCGGCAAGGAAATCGAGCGCTTCCGCGAACTGCCCGGCAACGGCCACTGATCCCCCTCCTTTCTCGCGAGACACGCCATGCACAAGCAGATCTTCGTCAACCTCCCCATCGCCGACATGGCGAAATCGCAGGCCTTCTTCAAGAGCCTGGGCTTCAGCTTCAATCCGCAGTTCACCAATGACCAGGGCGCCTGCATGGTCGTGGGCGACAACATCTACGTCATGCTGCTGGTGAAGGATTTCTTCCAGGGTTTCACCAACAAACCCGTCGTCGATGCCAAGGGCGCCACCGAATCCCTGATCGCGTTGTCCTGCGAAAGCCGCGCCGAGGTCGACGACCTGGTCGCGCGCGCCAAGGCGGCGGGCGGCGCCGCGCCGCGCCCGCCGCAGGACCATGGCTTCATGTACGGACACGGGTTCGATGACCTGGACGGCCACATCTGGGAAGTGTTCTACATGGAACCCGGCGCGACGCCGCAAGCATGACCGCGGCGACCGGATCGGCGGCGACCCACCGCGCCATCGAAGCCGTCTGGCGCATCGAGGCCGCCAGCGTCATCGCCGGCGTCGCGCGGCTGGTGCGCGATGTCGGCCTGGCCGAGGAACTGGCCCAGGACGCGCTGGTGGCCGCACTGGAGCGCTGGCCGGCCAGCGGCGTGCCGGACAACCCGGGAGCGTGGCTCATGACCACCGCGAAAAACCGCGCGCGCGACCGCCTGCGGCTGGACGCCATCCACCGCCGCAAGCACGAGCAAATAGGGCACGAGCTCGAAGCGCTGCAGGCCGACGTCGAGCCCGACTTCGTCGAGGCATTGGACGCCGCGCGCCAGGACGACATCGGCGACGACCTGCTGCGCCTGATCTTCACCGCCTGCCACCCGCTGCTGTCGACCGAGGCGCGCGTGGCGCTGACGCTGCGCCTGCTGGGCGGACTGTCGACCGCCGAGATCGCGCGCGCCTTCCTGGCCTCGGAATCGACCATCGCCCAGCGCATCGTGCGGGCCAAGCGCAGCCTGACCGCGGCGCGCGTGCCGTTCGAGGTGCCCGGGCCGCAGGAACGCGCGGCGCGGCTGGCCTCGGTGCTGGAAGTGATCTACCTGATCTTCAACGAAGGCTATGCCGCCACCGCCGGCCAGGACTGGATGCGGCCGGCGCTGTGCGACGAGGCCCTGCGGCTGGGCCGCATCCTGGCGCAATTGGCGCCCGGCGACAGCGAAGTGCACGGGCTGGTGGCGCTGATGGAATTGCAGGCCTCGCGCCTGCATGCCCGCAGCGACGCCGAGGGCCGCCCGGTGCTGCTGCTGGAACAGGATCGCGGCCGCTGGGACACGCTGCTGATCCGGCGCGGCCTGGCCGCGCTGGAACGCGCCGAAAGCCTGGGCGGGGCCAGCGGTCCGTATGCCCTGCAGGCCGGCCTGGCCGCCTGCCATGCGCGGGCGCGGCAGGCCGGGGACACCGACTGGCGGCGCATCGTGGCGCTGTACGAAGCGCTGGCGCAGGCCATGCCGTCGCCCGTGGTGGAACTGAACCGCGCGGTGGCCGTGGGCATGGCGTTCGGGCCCCAGGCCGGACTGGATCTGGCCGACGCGCTGGCGCGCGACCCGGCGCTGGCCAACTATCACTGGCTGCCCAGCGTGCGCGGCGACCTGCTGGCCAAGCTAGGCCGTCACGCCGAGGCGCTGGCGGAATTCGAGCGCGCCGCCGGCATGACGCGCAACGACCGCGAGCGCGAGATGCTGCTCGCGCGCGCCGCCGCCATGCGGGCGGCGGGATAGGCCGGCGCGGCGCCGCCGAACGTGCTTAAATTCCGTCATGGCCTCTTTCCTGCCCTCCGCCGGCGGCGTCCCTGTCGCCCCCGACGCGCGCCCCGAACCGCTGATCGCGGGCGTGCCGCAGGCCTTCGACCACCCCAATGACCGCGCCGAATTCCGGCGCCCGGCGCACCGGCCGGGCATCGAGCTATACCGCGCCCACATCATCCGCCACGCCTTCGAGCCGCACACCCACGAGGCCTTCGGCCTGGGCGCCATCGAGACCGGGGTGGAACGCTTCCGCTACCGTGGCGCCGAGCACCTGGCGCCGCCCGGCTCGGTGGTGCGGATGAACCCCGACGAACTGCACACCGGCCGCGCCGAGACCGAGGGCGGCTGGCGCTACCGCATGGCCTACATCGACCCCGCCGTGGTCGAACAGGTGGCCGGCGAGGCCGATTGGTGGTTCGACTGCGCGGTCAGCCACGACAGCGCCAGCGCGCAACGCGTCACCGCCCTGCTGGACGCGCTGTGGCAGGCGCGTGAACCGCTGGCGTTCGACAGCGCCCTGCACGCGCTGCTGGCCGAGTTCCGCCGCCATGCCCGCGTGCCGCGGCCGCCGCGCCCCGAAGCCGCGGCGCGCTTCACCCACGTCATCGACTACCTGCGCGCCCACCTGGCGCGCCGTCTCACCCTCGAAGAACTGGCCGAAGTCGCCGGACTCAGCCCGTTCCACTTCCTGCGCAGCTTCCAGGCGCAGTACCACGCCACGCCGCAGCAGACATTGATGGCGCTGCGCCTGTTCGAGGCCAAGCGGCTGCTGGCCGCGGGCGAGACGCCAGCGCAGACCGCGCTGGCCGCCGGCCTGACCGACCAGGCCCACCTGACCCGCGCCTTCACCCGCCGCTACGGCGTCACGCCGGCGCGCTACCAGAAGCAAGTGCGCGCCTGAACCGCCGCTCCGGCGCCGCAGCAATCTGGTACAAGACCGGCCGCCGCGGCCGTCGCTAGACTGGCCCATCTGTTGAATTTCGCGATGGGAACACAGCTATGTGGGCAGGAACCTCTTACGCCCTGGCGGCCGGACTGATGTGGGGGCTGGTATTCGTCGGCCCCTTGCTGCTGCCCGAATACCCCGCCGCCCTGCAATCGGTGGCGCGCTACCTGGCGTTCGGCCTGATCGCCATTCCGCTCGCCTGGCTGGACCGCAAGGCGCTGCGCCAGCTCGGCCGCGCCGACTGGATCGAGGCGCTCAAGCTGGCGGCCATCGGCAACCTGCTGTACTACCTGTGCCTGGCCAGCGCCATCCAGCGCGCCGGCGGCCCGGTGCCGACCATGATCATCGGCACCCTGCCGGTGGTGATCGCCATCTGCGCCAACCTGCGCAACGCGCGCCGCGACGGCCGCCTGCCGTGGAAGCGGCTGGCGCCCTCGCTGGTGCTGATCGCGCTGGGCATCGGCTGCGTCAACCAGGTGGAACTGCAGGCGCTGCGCCAGGAGGCCGACGCCGACCTGTCGCGCTACGCCATCGGCGCGGTGCTGGCGCTGGCCGCGGTCGCCTGCTGGACCTGGTATCCGCTGCGCAACGCCGACTGGTTGCGCAACCATCCCGGCCGCAGCCCGCGCACCTGGGCCACCGCCCAGGGCGTGGCGACCCTGCCGCTGGCGCTGGCCGGCTACGG
>NZ_CYTU01000036.1:6212-9712 GCF_001299375.1 Achromobacter sp. 2789STDY5608621
GTCAAGCCCGAGCCGCTGCCCGCTTAGAGGCATGTCGACCGCCAACCGGCCGACGCCGGGCGGCCGATGGTTGGCGGTCGATGGTCGGCGACCCGGGCTCG
Source organism: Achromobacter sp. 2789STDY5608621 (assembly GCF_001299375.1). Taxonomy (NCBI): domain Bacteria; kingdom Pseudomonadati; phylum Pseudomonadota; class Betaproteobacteria; order Burkholderiales; family Alcaligenaceae; genus Achromobacter; species Achromobacter sp. 2789STDY5608621. Next base: position 6,314 of record NZ_CYTU01000036.1, read on the forward strand.
GCGGCCTACGTTCAGCGGCCCGACGCCGCCAGGCTCTAGAATGCGAGGCGCATTTTTTCGCGCCGCCCAGGATCCGGATTGGCTGGACTGCCGACGCAGGAAGCGGGCATGCCCTGGCGCCGCCGGAGCGCCCGCCCTGGACGCCGATCGAGACGACACGAGTACATGAAAACAAGAACAGCATGCTTCGCCGCGCTGGGCCTCTCCGCGCTGCTTCAAGCGCCGCTTGCCAACGCCGAAAACCTCAACGGCAAGAATCTCTTCCAGCAACGCTGCGCCATGTGCCACGGCGCGGACATCAAGGGCACCGGGCCCCTGGCCAGGAAGAGCAATCCGCCCACCCCGGATCTCACCACCGCCGCGTTCAGGAAGCGGCTGACCGACTATCCGGGCGTCATCGTGTCCTCGGTCATCCTGCGCCCCAACGGCGACCTGATTCCCAAGACCCTGCGCGAAAATGGCGTAAAGGTGCCGCCGCACGCCTGGACGGTCAAGGACTTCCGCGACCTGAACGAGTACATGACCGGCGTGATCGCCAAGAGCCGCTGACGCGGGCTAGATGATCTCCGACAGGCGCTGCAGGTCGCTGATGACCTCGAAGGCGCCTTCGTCCAGCAGGCGCTGGCGCTGGTCCGGCCCGTTGTGCGAGGCGCCGATATAGCCCACCGCCCGCATGCGCGCGGCCCGCGCGGCACGCACGCCCGGCACGCTGTCCTCGACCACCACGCATTCCAGGATGGCCGTGCGCATCTGCCGCGCGGCGAACAGGAACACATCCGGCGCCGGCTTGCCATGCGCCACCTGCGCCGTGCTGAACACATGCGGCGCGAACGCGTCCCACAGCCCCACCAGCTTGAGCGCCGCCTCCAGCTTGGGCGGCGTGCTGCTGGAGGCCACGCAATACTCGATGCCGCGCAGGCGCAAGGCCGCCAGGGTCTCAAGCACCCCAGGCAACGCCCGCAGCTCCCGCCGGAAGGTGTCCTGCAGGCGGTCGGCGTACTCGCGCGGGAAGTCCGGCGGCAGCGGCCGCGCGTTCTCTTCCTGCAGGGTCTGCCACATGTCGGCGTCGGGGATGCCGGCGAAACGCCGCGCGGCTTCCTGCGGCGTGATGGCGATGCCGTGTTCGGCCAGCGCGCGCGACTGGGCGCGGGCGGCGATGATTTCGCTGTCGATCAGGACGCCGTCACAATCGAAGATGACAAGGCGCGGGGCAGGCGTAGGCATAGGGACTCCACGGGATGCGAGCCCCCATGATAGGCCGTCCGCATGACAATCGACGCACCGGTCCCGGCGGCGGCTACAGGCGCGCGCCGTTCAGTCGACGCAACCGCCAGGCGACGGCCAGGCCGCCCAGCGCCGCGGCCGCCACGATCAGCGACGCCTGCGCCCAGCCATAGCGGTCGATCACCCCGCCCACCGTGACGGGCCCGATCACCTGCCCCAGGTTGCTGCCCATCATCACCAGCCCGACCGTGGCCGCCGTCAACGCCGGCCGCGGCGCCACCAGCGGCGCGGTGCCCAGCAGCGTCGCCGGGATGAGCCCGCCCACCGCCGAGAACAGCACGCACAGCAGGAAGGTCGGCATCGCCGGAAACACCGAGCGGAAGATCAGCAGCGCCACCACGCCCATCGCCACGCTGGCGCAGGCGATCAGCGTCGAGCGCCGCCAGCCGCGCGACAGCAGCACGCCCGCGCCCAGATTGCCGATGATGTTGGCGGCGCTGGCCGCGGCGCTGTACAGCCCCGCGGTGGCCAGCGGCAGCCCGAGCTTGTCCATCAGCAGCACCGGCAGGAAGGTGAACAGCGCGAAGAACATCAGGCTGTAGAGCGTGAACGAAGCCGCCAGCAGCATGGGACCGGCCGCGCCCAGCGTGTCCGCCGTGTCCTGCCGCAGCCCGTGCCATGACAGGCCGGCGCCGGCCGGCGTGGGCGGCGCCAGCGCGGCGATGCAGCCCAGCGCGATCACGGCGGCCGCGCCGGCGCACCACCAGTAGGCGTGCCAGTCGCCAAAGGCCTGCGAGGCCAGCATGGCGATGGCCATGCCCGCCGGCATGTAGCAGCTCCACAGCGCGAAGGCCAGGTCGCGGCTGGACGGCAGCACCAGGCGCTGCAGCGCCGCCGGGCCGGCCACCGTGATCAGCAGGAAGCCCAGGCCCTCGACCACGCGCGAGGCCAGCAGCACGCCATAGCCCGGCGCCAGCGCGCCCGCCGCCGTGCCCGCGGCCACCGTCGCCAGGCCCCACAGCAGCATGCGGCGCGCGCCGAAGCGCGCGATCACGCCGCCCGCCGCGATGCCGCCCAGCACGCCCAGGATCGAGAACACCGCCGTCAGCGTGCCGATCGACGCCAGGTCCAGCCCCAGGTCGCGGCGCAACAGCGGCGCCGCGATGATCACCTTGCCCACCTGCAGCGACGCCACCACCCCGGCGCCCACGATCGCCAGCACCGCTCCCCAACGCGTCGCCGCCGGCTGGCCGGCCTGCGCCGCGCTTTCCACCTTGTCCATCCTCGCCTCTCCTCGCTTGCAATGCCGCCAGCATGCCGGCCGGAACCGATTCTGATAAGTGATAATCTTTTGATGGAACCGATCTGAAAAATAGATCAGAACGCACGATGATAGACGCCCTCACCCTGGACCAGCTACGCGTGTTCGCCGCCGTGGCCGACACCGGCAGTTTCCGCGCCGCCGCCAAGCAGCTGTCGCGGGTGCAGTCGGCTGTCAGCCATGCCATCGCCAACATGGAAACCCAGCTGGGCGTGCGCCTGTTCGACCGTGGCGGCCATCGCCCGGTCATGACGCCGGCAGGCCAGGCACTGCTGGCCAACGCCCGCGACATCCTGCTGCGGGTCGACGCCCTGCGCGCCCGCGCCCAGGGCCTGGGCGAAGGCGTGGAACTGGAACTGTCGCTGGTGGTGGACACCCTCTATCCCATCGCGCAGGTCGGCGCCGCGCTGAACCGCCTGCGCGCCATCTATCCCTCGGTGGCCAGCCGCGTCGCGGTGCTGCCGCTGGGCGGACCGATTGCCGCGCTGCTGGACGGCAGCCACCAGCTGGGCATCATCGCCGGCGAGCATTTCCGCCATCCGCGCATCGCGATCCAGGCGCTGTCCTCGGTGCAGATGGTGGCGGTGGTGGGCGCCGGCCATGCCCTGGCCGCGCGCGTCGCCGACGGCCCGCCGCTGACCGCCCCGGACCTGGCCGACCATATCCAGGTGGTGCAGAGCGATCCGTCCAGCCTCAGCGCCGGCCGCGACTTCGCGGTGCTGTCGCCGCAGACCTGCCGCGTCAGCGGCCAGGACACCAAGCACGCGCTGATCCTGGCCGGCGTCGGCTGGGGCCGGCTGCCGCTGTGGCTGGTCGAGCGCGACCTGGCCGAGGGCCGGCTGCTGCGCCTGCCC
>NZ_CYTU01000036.1:9982-28836 GCF_001299375.1 Achromobacter sp. 2789STDY5608621
GGGCAGATAGCGCGGCGGCAACGCCATCAGCATTTCCTCGTCGGGCACGCCGCCGTAGCGGCGCTCGGCGTAACAGGGCAAGGACAGGCTGGGCTCGCCGGTGGCCAGCGCCCGCCCCCAGGAGTCGGCACAGGCGGTCTCGCCGACCACGCTCCAGTCGAAGCGCCGGTAGTTTTTCCATTGCAGGCCGTTGATCAGAATGATCATCTGCCCTGGCGTCGCATAGATCAGGCAGATGTCGGGCGGGTCGAGCCGGCCCGAGGCCAGCGGCGACACCGCCAGGGCGCGGTACTTGCCCGCCGGCACACAGGACAGGGCTTCCTGGCGGGCGCGCGCGTCGGCCTCGGTGGCATGCCACACGCCGACGTATTCCTTGCCGCTGCGCCAGGCCTCGTCCTGCGGTCCCAGGCCGATCACGGCGCGGCATTGCGATCCGACCAGGTCGTCGCCGGTGATGCCCACCGTCCAGCCCAGCCGCGCCGCCATGCCGACGATCTGGTCGGTGGTGTGCGTGGCCTTGGGGCGCCGCAGCCCCTTCACGCCGGCCAGCGCCGCCTCGTCCTCGAACAGCTTCATGCCGATGACCGTGGTCTTCAGCCGCAGCAGCCGGTTCAGTTCATCGACCAACGCCGCCCAGTCGAGCGGCTTGTCTTGCGTTGTCTCTTCCATGCCCGTCCTTTGGACTTGTCGTTGGAACGGGCAAGACTACACGACAGCGGCGCGCCGGCGCCATGGCCGGCCGCCAACGCTCAGGGCCGGCAGGACTTCATCAGGTACTTGGGCGACTCTTCGTAGCCCTGGCGGTAATAGAAGCGGTGCGCGTCGACGCGGCGCTCGTGGCAATGCACCTCGATGCGGTCACAGCCACGGGCCAGCGCCAGGGCCGCGGCGGCCTCTTCCAGCGCCCGCCCCACCCCGCTGCCGCGGGCCGCGTCGCTGACGCAGAAATAAGTGATGCGGCAGAAATCGCCCGGCAGCGCCAGCTGCACCATGAAATGCAGGCCGATGAAACCGAGCAGCCGGTCGCCGTCCTCGGCCACCAGCAGTTCGGCGTCGCGGTGCCCCAGCAGGCGCTCGATCTTGTCCGGCACGAAGCCCGCGGTGCCGGGATAGCCCAGTTGGGCCAGCAGTTCAACGATATCGGCGCTGTCGCCGGCTTCTGCGTTGCGGATGATCATGTCGCCTCTGCCAAAAGACGCCGATCGTAGGCCGGCCCGATGTCGCCGCGATGACGGCGCTCGCAGGCCGGCGCCCGGGCTTCAGGCCCGGCTGTCATCCTGCCGCAACATCTCGAACAGGGCCAGCGCCGCCGGCAAGCCGGCGGCCTGCGGCGACGCCGCCAGCGCGAAACGCCGCCGCACCGGCGTCGCCAGGGGCAGCACCCGCAGGCCACGGCGGTTCTCAGGCAACGTCAGTTCGGGCACCAGGGCCACGCCGACGTTGTCGCGCACCAGCGCATAGGCGCTGGACCATTCCATGACCGTGGCGCGCACGTCGGCCAGCGCCAGGCCGGCGTCGGCCGCGACACTGGCCGCGTGCACGTTGCAACCGCCCGTGGCCAGCACGAACGGCTGCGCCGCCAGTTGCGCCAGCGCCACCGACGCGCCGCGCGCCAGCGGATGCGAGGCCGGCAGCACCGCGACCCAGTCGTCCTCGCCCAGCGGACAGGCGCCGCGGCGCGCGGGCGGATTGAGCACCACCCCCACGTCCACCGTGCCCGCCGCCAGCAAGGTCTCGATCTCGCTGTCGCTGGCTTCCAGCGGCACCACCTCGATGGCCGGATGCAATTGGCGAAAGCGCCGCAACACCGGCGGCAGGATAGTCGAGAACACCATCGGGAAACTGGCCAGCCGCAACACCCCGCCCGGCGCGCCGGACGCCTCGCGCCCCAAGGCCTGGATGCGGCCGTGCGCGGCCAGCATGGCGCGCGCCTCGTGCGCCACCCGCAGCCCCAGCGCGGTGGGTACGCTCTGGCGCCGTTCACGGGTGAACAGCGGCGCGCCCAGATGGTGTTCCAGCTGCGCGATGGCCTGGCTGGCGCCCGACTGCGTCATGCCCACCTGCTTGGCGGCATGGGTGATGTTGCCGGCGTCCACCACCGCCAGCAGCAAGCGCCAATGGATCAGGTTCATCATGGCAGGGAAAAGATAACGGATCGTCTCGAAACCGGAAATTCTACCGACACTCGCCCGCCCCCCTGAATCTACCGTGATGACCGCCGCGCCGACCGCAACGTCGCCACGGGTCTGTCTTTTGGCCTGCGTCCGCACGAAGTCATCAAAACGCTATGACGTTTCCCTAAACTTCCGCTCTTGCCCGATCATCAATGGAACACTGGAAATGCCGCTCGACCGGTCCGCCTTGCGCCAAGCGGTGCGCTTCGCCCTCATCGCCTCGGCCGTGATCGCAACGGGTTGTGATTCCTCCACCCCCGTCGCCCCGACGGCGCAATCCACGAATGCGCCGGACCCGCTGCGCGCCCCGCTCGAACGGCTGGGCATGCAAGGCATCGCGCGCGGCGACCTGGCCAAGGCCGAGATCCAGCGGGCCCTGCGGCAGCTGGCCACCACGCCGTGCAACAGTCAGGCCATGGGTGCCCTGGCGCCGCAGCTCAAGGCCATGGGTTACCGCAAGGAGGCGGCCCAGGCGTTGATCACGTTCGCCGACGAATGCGGCAATGCCGACGGCTTCCTGCTGTCCGCCGTGGGCGATCTGCTCGTGATCCGGGACTACCCCCAGGCCATCGCCATTTCCAACCGCCTGATCGCAGACCATCCCGCCGACACGCGCATGCGCTATACGCGGGCGCAGGCATACAGCCAGACTCAGCAATACGAACAGGCGCTGGCCGACTACCTGGAAGTGATTGCCCTGTCGCCCAATCCACGACGGCTGGCCTCCGGCGTGTTCACCGAGACCGCCCAAGCGCAGGCCAGGCTCGGGCGCCATTGCGAAGCGGCAAGCACGGTGCGCATGTGGATGTCGCTGGATCCCTCGCGCACGCAAAACCCGCAGGGCAAGCGGCTCGTCGCTGAGTACGAGCGCCAGCGGGACTGCCCCGCCTCCTATGCCTCGGGCAAGGATACGTTCGCCCGCAAACCCGATCAGGTCATCCTGGCCTCGGTCGAAGTCAATGGCAAGAAAGGCACGTTCATCGTCGACACCGGCGCCAGCGTGGTTGCCATCACCCGCGCCTTTGCCGAGCGTGCGGGCATCGACTATCTCGGGGGCCGCAGGATCGCGGTACAGACGGCCAACGGCAACACCGATGTGCACACCGGCATGGCCAAACGCATCCAGATCCGTCAGGTCGCCGCCAGCCAGGTTCCGGTCGTGGTCCAGGCCGGCGCCGAATCCACGTTCGGTCCTGGCATCGACGGCTTGCTGGGCCAATCGTTCCTGTCCCGTTTCGACACCCACTTCGGACCCCGCCAATGGTCTATCGCCGTGCCGGCGACGGATGGCTGACATCGTGGGTGTGAATCAACCATCACAAATACTTATTTCTCATTTCTGAAGAAGTAATTTTACGAATATTCGGAATCGGTTGATCCTGGGCCTCCCCGTCCCAATCAGGACATCCCCGGACATTCCGCATGAAACTCTATTACGCTCCCGGCACCTGCTCGCTGTCGCCCCATATCGTGTTGCGCGAACTCGACCTGCCGTTCGACCTGGTCCGGGTAGACAACCGCAGCAAGCGCACCGCCGACGGCCGCGACTTCCTGGCCATCAATCCCAAGGGCTATGTGGCCGCGCTGGAAATCGACGGCGGCCAGGTGCTGACCGAAGGCCCCGCCATCAGCCAGTACCTGGCCGACCTGCGGCCCGAAGCCGGGCTGGCCCCGCCAGCCGGCAGCTGGGCCCGCAGCCAATTGCACGAATGGCTGAACTTCATCTCGGCGGAAATCCACGGCGGCTTCGGCCCGCTGTTCAATCGCGACCTGCCCGAGGCGGCGCGCGCGTGGTGGCAGGCGCGGCTGGAAAAACGCCTGGAACATGTCGCCACCGCGTTGCGCGAGCGACAGGCCCTGGTGCAGGACCGCTATGGCTTGGCCGATATCTACCTGTACGCGGTGCTGCGCTGGGCGCCGCAGCTTGACGTGGACCTGGCGCGCTGGCCTGCCCTGGAGGCATTCCAGCGCCGGATCGAATCCCGCCCCGCCGTGCAGGCCGCGCTGGCGGCCGAAGCGCGGGGTTGAGCGGCACGCGGCCGGCTGGTGATCGCAAACGGCAGCGGCGCGTTACGCCCCGATGGTGCGCAGCGCCCGCTGGCAGATGCGCTGCGTCGCCGCGACCGGGCTGTGCGTCAGCCAACGCGCACACACCCGCCTGACCCAGTCCGGCTGGTCCTTGCTGGCGTCGTTCAACCAGTTCGCCACCGAATCCTGCACGTAGACCGCCGCATCGGCGCGCATCGGCTCCAGCAGCGGCAACGCCCGCCCCGGGTCCGCCTTGAGCGCGGCGATGTGCGCGCACCAGACGCCGCGCGGCCGCAACGACTCGCTGGCAAAGCGGCGCAAGCGCTCGGACGGCAGCGTCGTCCACGCTTGCAGCTGCGTGATTGCCGCGTCCAGGTCGGCCGCCAGCGCCGGCCGCACGGCCAGCCAGGCCCATTCGCGCACCCCGAAATGCGCATCGTCGGCCAGCGGCCGGATGCGCGCCAGGCGCTGCGCCAGCGACAGGTCCGGCGCCGCCCCGATCATGAAGCAGGCCCAGCCCCGCGCGGTGTCCGACGCCTGCGCCGCCATCCGCGTGAAGCCGGCCGGACCCAGCCCTTCATGCAGGATACGCGCCGCCACCGCCATGCGCTTGGAAATGCCCAGCGCCGCCGCGGCCCGCATCGCGGCGATGCCATCGGCGCCGACCTCGGGCGCCAGCGCCTGCATCAGCAAGGCAAAGTCCACCGCCAGGCACTCGGTCAGGTGCGCGGCCGGCGCGCCCGCGTTCAGTTGCGCCAGGCGGCCCGCGCCGATGTCCTTGACGCCGCGGCGGGCGGCCGTCACGGTGTCTCTCCCGCCAGTGCGGCACGTCCGCTGTCGGTGCCGCGCCACACCTTCGCCAGCAGGTCGCCGAGCTGGCGCCGCTCGGCCTGCGACAAGGTGTCGAACAGCGCGCCGATCCACTGTGCATGTTCCTTGAACAGCCGCGCCGCCACCGTCCTGCCCTTGGGCGTGAGCGTCACCGTGATCCGGCGCCGGTCGTCCTGGCCCGGCTGGCGCAGCGCGAACCCATCGCGCTCCAGTCCGTCGAGCAGACCGGTCACCGTGGCGCGGGTCACGCCCGCGCGCGCCGCCAGTTCGTGCGGCGACAGCCCACCCGCCTGTCCGTGCAGCAGGAACAGCAGCACGAACTTGCCTTCCGACAACTGCCGCGGCGCCAGGCGCGCGGCGCAGTCGCGGTCGATGGCGCCGGCCAGGGCCAGCACCTGAAAGCACAGCTGGATGCCGTCGGACGAGGCCAGCCCGCGGCGGGCGGCCTCGTCCAGCAGCGCATGGTGCTTGGGTTCCAGCATGGCGGGAATGGCAGTTGGCATGGCGGGTCCGGCAGTTGATATGGCGGCATATGATAAGGCAGCTAATCATAATGGGCAAACGCGCCGGCAACGACAACGCGCCACGCATTCGCGCGCCTCGCGCACCCGCCTGGCGAAGTGCTAGCATCCAAAGCATGACCTCGATCCTGCACGCCCATCCCATCGATCCGGCCATCCGCGAACGCGTCATGGCGACCCTGGAACACATCGAACAGCGCCACGACGTGCGCGTCCTGCTCGCCTGCGAGTCCGGCAGCCGCGGCTGGGGCTTCGCCTCGCCCGACAGCGACTACGACGTGCGCTTCCTGTATGTGCACAAGCTGGACTGGTACCTGCGGGTGGCGCCGCAGCGCGACGTGATCGAGCTGCCGATCGACGACGAACTGGACGTGTCCGGCTGGGAATTGCGCAAGGCGCTGCAACTGCTGCGCGGCTCCAACCCCACCCTGTTCGAATGGCTGGACTCCCCCGTGCTGTACCGCCAGGACGACGCCGCCAGCGCCTGGCTGCGGCACTTCCGCAGCGAGTATTTCTCGCACATCAAGGGCCGTTGGCATTATGTCGCCATGGCCGGCCGCAACTTTCGCGAGTCGCTGCAGGGCGACACCGTGCGGCTCAAGAAATACCTGTACGTGCTGCGTCCCGTGCTGGCCGCGCAATGGATCGACAGCGGCCGCGGCATCCCCCCGATGCGCTTTGCCGACCTGGCCGATGCCATGGTCACCGACCCCGCGCTGCGCGACGAGATCAACGCCTTGCTGGCCATCAAGATGCAGGCCGGCGAGGCCGAGCACGGCCCGCGCTTCCCCTTGATCCATGCCTACCTGGAAACGACGCTGCCGGCCCTGGAAAAAGCGCCCTTCTTCGACCGGCCCGACGGCCAGACCGAACGGCTGGACCGGTTCCTGTACGAAGTCGTGACCGGCGCCCCGCTGACATATTGAACGCCCCCGCCGCGATGTCGCCCTCCCCGACCGTCACCTTGCGTCGCCTGCGTGAAGACGACGTACCCATGATCCTGGCACTCGAAGCCGACCCCGAGGTCATGCGCCACAGCACCGGCGTCAAGCCCGCCACGCAGGCGCGCCGCCAGGAACTGCTGGACTGGTTGAAGACGCCGCCGGATGACATCGGCCACTGGGCGGTGGTCGATCCCGACGGCGTGGCGGTGGGCTGGATCAGCCTGACACGGCTGGAGGACACCGGCGCGTTGCAACTGGCCTACCGCCTGCAACGATCGGCCTGGGGCCGCGGCTACGCCACCCAGGCCGCGCGCCAGCTCTGCGACTACGCCTGGCGCGCGCTCGACAGCGCGGAGCTGCTGGCCGTCACGTGGCCTGACAACCTGGGCTCGCAGCGCGTGCTGGACAAGCTGGGCTTCGCCTTCCGCGCCATCGAAACGCACTACGGCCGCGACACCCGCGTCTACGTGCTGGGCCGACCGCCCGGCGGGTGAGGCCCCGGGCCGCCTCGCTTTGCGGGTACGCTATCGACTTTCCATCACCCGCGAAGCCCCGCATGTCCGACACCACCCAGCCCTTCGACGTTTCCGCCTACATCGCCCAGAGCCTGGAAGGCATGCGGGCCGCCACCTCGGCGCACTGCGCCACCTGGCACCTGGACGAGGCCGAGCAATGGTCCGTGGACATGGACAGCGGCCTGATCGTGTTCCAGCTGCCCGGCGGCATCACCGCCCACGCGCCGGTGCAGATCGTCGGTACCTCCAACAGCGAGGACGGCAGCTTTCTGTGGGGCTGGGACCACCCGTCGGTGCCGGCCGAGCTGGCCGAACACGCCCAGCTGGCGCTGGCCTTCGGCCAGGCCCATGGCCTGGAGGCGTACACCCACCGCAAGGTGCCCTGCGACGACGCCCAGGCCTGGGAATTCACCGCCGTCGCCATGCGGCTGGGCGAGGCCAGCGGCTCCTACCGCGCCCAGGCCTCGGAAACCGCCCACGTCTGGATGACGTTCGGCCAGGTCACCCTGTCCCAGGCCTGACGCCCGCGGCGCGCGCCGGGCCGGGTTGCGTCCGGCGACGCTGACACGACAGCACGCCTCGTCAGCGCCGGCGGCCTCGGTCAAGCCGCGTCGGGATGCACGCCGGTATAAGCCGCGCGCGGCCGGATCAGGTCCTGGCTGCCGCGCTGCTCCAGCCCGTGCGCCAGCCAGCCGATGGAGCGCCCCAGCGCGAACAGCCCGAACGCCGCTCCCGGTGGCAGGCCAAGATGGCGGCGCACCGCCACCAGCGCGAAATCCACCGACGGCCGCTGCCCGACCAGATCGAAGGCCTGTTCGACCAGCGCCTGCCAGTCGGGACGCCGCGGCAATATCCTCGCCAGCAAGGCGCTGGCGCGCGGGTCGCCGGCGGGATAGAGGTGATGGCCGAAACCCGGCAGGTCTTCCCCCCGCGCCAGCCGCTCGCGCAGGCCGCGCGCCAGCCGCCGGCCGCCATCCGCGTCGGCATCGCCGCGCTCGAGCTCGTCCCACATCGCCTCGCCACGCGCCGTGGTGCCGCCGTGGCGCCCGCCCGTCAGCGCCGCCAGGCCGCCGACGATTCCCGCGCGCAGGCTGGCGCCGGTGGACGCGATACAGCGCGCGGTGAAACTGGAGGCGTTCAATTCATGGTCGGCGCACAGCACCAACGCCATCCGGATCAGGTCCGCGCCGGCCGCGTCCACGCCCCAGGCGCGGGCGCATTGCGCGTGGATCGGCGCATCGTCCGGCGCGGCCTGCAACAGGCAGGCCGCCAGCGTGCGCACCAGGGCGCCGCACCCCTGCGCCTGGCGCTGCGTCGAGCGCTGCCACAACGCGGTCGCGTCATCGTCGCTGGCCGCCGTGAACAAGGGCAACAGCGCGGCCTCGGCGCGCTGGCCGCGATACCGCGCGAACAAGGCCGCCATGTCCGGCGGCAACGCCGGCGCGGGCGCGCCGAACGCCATCGCCTCGTCGCATTGCCACAGGTGCGCCGCCACCGCCTCCACCGAGCGCGCCCCGGCCAGCGCCACCGCGTTCTGCCCGCGATAGAACAGCTGCCCGTCCTCGATCAGCGTGATGGCGGACTCCAGCACCGGCAGCCCCCAGTTCAGCGTCGCCTTGGCCACCTCCTTCGGCTTGCGGCCGCGCGTGCGCTGCGCCGCCAGGCGCTCGACATCCTCGGCCAGATAACGGCTTTCACGCGGCGTGGCGCCGGCTTCGGCATGCAGCAGCCCGCGGCTCACGTAGGCGTACAGGGTCTGGCGCGACACCCCCAGGCGGGCGGCCGCGGCGGCGGAAGTCAGGTAGTTCGGCATGAGTAGAAGCGCAAGCGCGGATATCGAAAATATTGATTAACTTAATCAATATTGACAATTAATTCCATAAGAATAATCCTGACGACATTGCCCGCCTTCAAGGAAGTCCGCCATGTCCGCCCCCGACCACCCCGCCGCCCCCTGCCCCGCCACCGCCGACTATCTGCGGCAATTCTGGCTGGCGGCCGGCGGCGATCCCGCCCATCTGTCCCGGGTCGGCGTCACCGGCCATGGGGCGCTGCCCTCGGCCTTCGCCGTCACCGAGTTCGCCACCGCCGCCATCGGCGCGGCCGGCCTGGCCCTGGCCGAATTCGCCGCCGCCGGGTCGGGCGCCCCAGGCGCCCCCGGCGCCATCAGCGTCGACCGGCGCCTGGCCTCGATCTGGTTCGGCACCACGCTGCGCCCCATCGGCCGGGACGCCCCGCCACTGTGGGATGCCGTGGCCGGCGACTACCGCGCCAGCGACGGCTGGATCCGCCTGCACACCAACGCGCCGCACCATCGCGACGCCGCCCTCGCGGTCCTGGGCGTGGCGGCCGACCGCGACGCGGTCGCCCAGGCCGTCTCGCGCTGGCGCGCCGACGAACTGGAAGCGGCCGTGGTCGAACGCAACGGCTGCGCCGCCGCCATGCGCGACCTGGACGCCTGGGCCCGGCACCCGCAAGGCCGCAGCGTCGGCGCCGAACCGCTGCTGCATCGCGCCGCCGCGCCCGCCAGCGCCCGTCCGGACTGGCGCCCGACGCGTCAACGCCCGCTGCAAGGCCTGCGCGTGCTGGACCTGACCCGCATCCTGGCCGGACCCGTCGCCACCCGCTTCCTCGCCGGCTATGGCGCCGACGTGCTGCGCATCGACCCGCCCGGCTGGGAGGAGCCCGGCACCGTGCCCGAAGTCGTGCTGGGCAAGCGCTGCGCGCGCCTGGACCTGAAATCCGCTGCGGATCTGGCCACGCTCGAACGCCTGCTGAGCCAGGCCGACGTGATGATCCACGGCTATCGCGCCGACGCCCTGGCCCGCCTGGGCCTGGACGCCGAACGCCGCCGCCAGCTCAACCCGGCGCTGATCGACGTGTCGCTCGACGCGTATGGCTGGAGCGGTCCGTGGCAGGGACGCCGCGGATTCGACAGCCTGGTGCAGATGAGCACCGGCATCGCCGATGCCGGCATGCGCGCCAAGGGCGCCGACCGGCCGGTGCCGCTGCCCTGCCAGGCCATCGACCACGCCACCGGCTACCTGATGGCCACGGCCGCCCTGCGCGGCCTGACCGAGCGGCTGGCCACGGGCGCGGGCGGCAGCGCCCGCGCCTCATTGGCCCGCACCGCCAAGCTGCTGGTGGCGCATCGCGGAATGCTGGAAGGCGGGCCGGCATTGGCCGCGGAAACGGCAGCCGACTGGTCCGCGGCGATCGAGGAAACCTCGTGGGGCCCGGCCCGGCGCGTCAGGCCGCCGATGCGGATCGAGGGCACGCCGGAGTCGTGGGATTATCCGGCGAGCGCGTTGGGTTCGTCCGAAGCGACTTGGCGGGACAGCGTGCGCTAGGGAACCACGACGCGCGACGGACTCAAAGCACGAACGCGCGCAGGTTCGCGACCCGCTCGGCCAAGCCGTCCGCACCCAGGTAGTGGCCCAGCTTGCCCGCGCGCACGCGGCGCAGGTCTTCCTCGTAGCGCGTCAGCATGGCGTCGCGCGCTTCGGCATACGCGGCCGCGATGCCTTCGCCTGCGACGGCGACGACCTGGCGCGCGACATCCGGCGCGCCACAAGCCACGCAACGCGCCACGCCGAGGCCGTCGGCCCGCGCGCCGCGCGCCAGCAACTGCGCCACCAATTCGGCGGGCGGCTGACGATCGAATCGGTGCAACGCGTCCGCGCTGACCGGCGCACCGGCCCGCAGCAACGCCTGCGCCGCCGCGTAGGCGTGCTGCATCAACGCCACATCCAGCGCCGTGGCGCTGCCACGCAACGGCTGGCCGAAGTCCATGCCCTGCGTGGCCAATTGCGCGACCAGGGCGCCGTCATCGTTGGCCAGCGCATGCCGCAAGGCCAGATTGGCCAACCGCGGCGACTGCCCCAGCGTCCCGGCCGCCAACGGCCCGCGCCAATCCACCAACGCGCGCCGGTAGAACGCCGTCAGCTTGTCCGCCAACGCCTGCGGCATGCCATGATCCGCCACTCGCTCGTCCAGATACTCCAGCACGCGCACGCCCGTGCTGTCGGGGTCCTCGGGGTCTTCCTCCAGGCACAGCTCGGCAAACGCGCCGCGCAGATCGGCCGCGATCGTCGCGATGCCGTCCTGCTGCAATGTATGGGTCCAGCCCGGCAGGCCCTGCTTCCAGGCCACGATGCCGCCAGCGTGGCCGCCCGGCCCCACCTGCACATAGATGCGATCGCAGTATTCAAAGCCGCCGATCGGCAGATAGCGCAGCTTGCCGTCCCAGGCCTCGCCGCTTTCCTCGGCGGCCTCTTCGGCGCATTCCTGCTCGTGTTCGATCCAGCCCGCCAGGTCGCGGTATTGGTCGCTGCCGTCATAGAACAACTCGGACCAGCTGAGGGCCTCTTCGTTGCCGTCCATCTGTGCATGCAGGTCGTAAGCCAGTTCACCGCCGGCGGTCAGGCGCCACAAGTCGCGCAGCGCCTCGGGCAAGGGGCCGGCGCAGATCGCTTCGATCTCGGCGATGCGAATCTCGCTCATCGGCGGCTGGACCGCGATGAGGACGCGGTCGGCGAACAGGGCGATGCCGTGCTGTCGGAGGGCCTGGATTTCGTCGGCGGAAAAGTGCTCGCTCATCTTGCGTCTTCTCTGGAAAGGACGGTTCGGATTCTACTTGGCGTGGCATGCATCCCGGCGCGGGTTGCACGCCCCCATCGCGGACCAAGTCCCCTGCCGCCGCGCCGGTGGTAGATTGGCGATATCCACGAACCGGAGCGGCGGTGATGACGGCATCCTCATGGACGGACTGATCCAGGCCGCGGCCCGCGCGCTGGCTGCCGGCGACCCGCTGGCCGCGCTGGGCCGGGTGGCCTTGCGCGACGATGCGCCGGCCCTGGCGCTGCGCGGCATCGCGCTGGCGCAGTTGGGCGACTTCGAACGCGCCCGGCCGCTGGTGCGCCGCGCCGCCCGCGCGTTCGGCGCCAGGGATCCGGTGGCGCGCGCCCGCTGCGTGGTGGCCGAAGCCGAGATCGCGCTGGCCTCGCGCGACCTGGGCTGGCCGACGGCGGCGCTCGAGGCCGCCCGCGCCACGCTCGAACAGCATGGCGACCGGCGCAATGCGGCCTATGCCGGCTACCTGGCCGGGCGCCGCCTGATCCTGATGGGACGCCTGGAGCAGGCCGAGCAGGTGCTGTCGGGACTGGATCCCGCGCCCTTCCCGCCGGCCTTGCGGGCGGTGCACGAGCTGGCCCTGGCCGGCATCGCGCTTCGCCGGGTGCAGGCCGCCACCGCCCGCGCCGCCCTGGCGCGGGCCGCGCACGCCGCGCAGGCGGCGGCCATTCCCGCCCTGCAGGCCGAAGTGCGCCAGGCGGCGCTGGCGCTGGAGACGCCGGCGGCGCAACTGCACCACGCGGGCGAAATCCGCGCGCTGCGCCTGGACGAGGTGGAAACGCTGCTGGCGTCCGACACGCTGGTGATCGACGCCTGCCGCTATGCCGTGCATGGCGCGGGCCACAGCCTGGCGCTGGCCAGCCGCCCGGTCCTGTTCACCCTGGCGCAGGCGCTGGGCCAGGCGTGGCCGGGCGACGCGCCGCGCGACGCCTTGATCGCGCAGGCCTTCCGCACCCGCCATCCGGACGACACGCACCGCGCGCGGTTGCGGGTGGAAATCGGCCGGCTGCGGGCGGCGCTGGGAACACTGGCCGGCATCCGGGCGACGCGGCAGGGCTTCGCGCTGGCGCCGGCGGCCGGCGCCGTCGCGGTGCTGGCGCCGCCTGTGCAAGACCGCCACGCCGCCGTGCTGGCGCTGCTGGCCGACGGCGAAGCCTGGTCCAGTTCGGCCCTGGCGCTGGCCACCGGCGCCAGCCAGCGCCAGGTGCAGCGCGCCCTGGACGCGCTGGCCGCCGCCGGCCGCGCCCAGGCGATCGGCCGCGGCCGGGCGCGGCGCTGGATCACGCCGCCGCTGCCCGGTTTCGCGACGACATTGTTACTCCCGGTTCCGCTGGCGAATGCCTAGCATGGAGACGTCATCCCCCTGAACAAGGACATCGTCATGAAATCCAAGCCCGCAGAAATCCTCCGTGAATACGGCCCCTTCCCCGGCGTCACCGACGTGCACGGCGTGTCTTACGACGGCAGCCGCGTCTGGATCGCCGTGGGCGACAAGCTGCACGCCCTGGACCCGGCCAGCGGCGACGTGGTGCGCACGATCGACGTCACCGCCCGCGCCGGCACCGCGTTCGACGGCAAGCACCTGTACCAGCTGGCCGACAACATCATCCAGAAGATCGACCCGGCCTCGGGCCGCGTGCTGGCCACCGTGCCGGCGCCCGAAGGCGGCGGCAATTCGGGCATGACCTGGGCCGAAGGCATGCTCTGGATCGCGCGCTACAAGGACCGCAAGATCCACCAGGTCGATCCCGCCACCGGCGCCATCCTGCGCACCATCGAGTCCGACCGCTACGTGACCGGCGTCACCTGGGTCGACGGCAACCTGTGGCACGGCACCTGGGAAGACGACGCCAGCGAGCTGCGCCGGGTCGATCCGGCCAACGGCGAGGTGCTGGAACGATTGGCGATGCCGCCGGGCGTCTACGTGTCCGGCCTGGAATCGGACGGCGGCGACGTGCTCTATTGCGGCGGCGCCACCAGCGGCCGCCTGCGCGCCGTGCGCCGGCCGCGCGCCAGCGCCTGACCTTCCCGCCCGCGACGCCCGCCGGCCGCCCCCGGCGGGCGGTTTTTTTTCGGGCCGATATCAGCCGGATCCGACGCCGCGGCGCCGACGCCCCGCGCTCCCCGGCGAACCGCGCCGGCGGGTCGTCCTGACAAATTGTTGCAGCCACAATCGCGCCCCCCCGTTTCCGGGCCCAGCGGGGCCCCGCCAGCGTGTAAACTCCCCCCTTTTTGACTCTGGTGGTATGTTGCAAGCCCCACAGCGCACAGGTTTAAGCGGCCCGACGCTCATTCGCTTGCTGACTCGCCTGACGGATGTCGACGCGCCGGAATCCCGGCAGCCGTTGTCGGATCATCTGAGCCAATGGCTCGGCTGGACCGACGCGATTGCCCTGTCCGCCGCCCTGAACAACCGCCCGCCGGCGATCGCGCCGGGCGCGCGCCAGTTCAGCAGCGCCGAGGAGCGCGAGTGCGAGCGCGTCCGGACCACGCTGGCTGATGCCATCGCCAGCGACACCGCGGCCACGGCCGCCAAACGGCAGATGCCGGGGCAAGTGTCCGCCAAGGTGGCGGCGCTGCAGGCCGGCGACGCCGATTACTCGAATTTCCGTCAGCGCTATCTGTCGTTGCAGCACACGATGGAGACCAGCATCGGCAATCTGCGCAGCCGCCTGCGCGGCATGGTCGCGGCCAGGACGCCGGAAATGACGCGATTGGCGGTGGTGGACGCCATCATGGACCGCGCCCTGCTGCCGCGCGAGCGGACGCTGCTGGGCGCGATCCCGAAGTTGCTGCAGGGCCATTTCGACCGGCTGCGGCTGGCCGAGCAGGCCGCGCTGGAAGCGGCGGCCCAGGCCGCCGCGCAGGCGCAGGCCGAGGTCGACGCCGCGGCGGCGGCCGACCCCGAGGCGCAGGCCGAAGCCGGCGCGCGGGACGATGCCCAGGCCGCGCCCGACAGCGCCGCGCAGGTCGATGCCAACGCGCCAGCGTCGACCGACGTCGGCGTGCCGCCACCCGCTTTACCCGCGCCCACGCCGGGCGCCTGGCTGGAAACGTTCCGCAAAGACATGCGCAGCGTGCTGCTGGCCGAACTGGATGTTCGTTTACAACCGGTGGAAGGGCTGCTTGCCACCCTTCGCACCAGCTAACCGGGACACTATGTCCAAGTATCTGATCAATATCGTTGTTTTCCTCAGCGGCCTGGCCGTGGCCGGCTGGATCGGCGCGGGCTACGCGGGCACCAATCCCCTGGCCCTGGCCGTCACGCTGCTGATCGGCGCCTGCTACGTGGCCGGCGCGCTCGAATTGCTGCGCTATCAACAAGCCACCGCGTCCCTGAGACGCGCGGTCGGCAACCTGTCGGAAGCGCCCGCCAGCCTCGCCGGCTGGCTCGAACAACTGCCCGCCGCGCTGCGCAACCCGGTGCGGCTGCGCATCGAGGGCGAACGCGTGGGCCTGCCCGGCCCGGCGCTGGCGCCCTACCTGGTCGGCCTGCTGGTGCTGCTGGGCATGCTCGGCACCTTCCTGGGCATGGTGGTGACGCTGCGCGGCACCGGCGCCGCGCTCGAAAGCGCCACCGACCTGGCCGCGATCCGCGCCTCGCTGGCCGCGCCCGTCAAGGGCCTGGGCTTTGCCTTCGGCACCTCGATCGCCGGCGTCGCCACCTCGGCCATGCTGGGCCTGCTGGCGGCGCTGTGCCGCCGCGACCGGATCCAGGCCGCGCAAGGGCTCGACGCCAAGGCCGCGACCACGCTGCGCCTCTACACCCAGGGCCATCAGCGCGAAGAAAGCTTCAAGCTGCTGCAACGCCAGGCCGAAGTGCTGCAACGGCAGGCGGAGGCCATGCCCGCGCTGGTCGACCGCCTGGACGCCATGATGCGCAACCTGGAACAGCAGAACCACACGCTGAACGAGCGCCAGCTCGCCAGCCAGGACGCCTTCCAGGGCAAGGCCGAGGCGGCCTACGCGCGCCTGGCCGCGGTGATGGAACAGTCGATGAAGGAAAGCGTGGCCGAAAGCGCCCGCTCGGCCGGCGCGGCGCTGCAACCCGCGGTCGAAGCCACCATGGCCGGCCTGTCGCGCGAGACCGCCACGCTGCACGACACCGTCACGCAGGCGGTGCAACGCCAGCTGGACGGCATGACCGCCGGCCTGCAGGCCGCCACCGCCAACGTCGCCGGCATCTGGAACCAGGCCCTGGCCGGCCAGCAGCGCGCCAGCGAAACCCTGGCAGAGGACCTGCGCGGCTCGCTCGACCGCTTCGCGCAGACCTTCGAGCAACGCTCGGCCAGTCTGCTGGACAGCGTGTCCGAACGCCTGGAGGCGTCCTCGGGCAGCATGTCCGAAGCCTGGAACGTGGCGCTGAGCCGCCAGGAACGCGCCAGCGAGAAACTGGCCGGCGACAACCTGCAGGCCCTGACGGCCGCCGCCGCCAGCTTCGAACAGCATTCGGCGTCGCTGCTGCGCACGCTGAACGCCTCGCACGCGGCGCTGCAATCCGACCTGGCCTCGCGCGACCAGCAACGCCTGGCCGCCTGGACCGACACGCTGGGCGCGCTGTCCGCCACCCTGCGCGAGGAATGGCAGCAGGCCGGCGCGCAGGCCGCCGAACGCCAGCTGGAAATCAACCAGGCCCTGGCCCTCAGCGCACAGGACCTGACCGCGCACGCGCAGGCCCAGGCCGGCCTGCTCGAGAACGTCTCGACCCGCCTGGAAACCGCCGCCGGCAACGTCTCGGCGCAATGGCACGAGGCCCTGGCGCGCCAGTCGCAGGTCAGCGACAAGCTGGCGGACGACAACCGCGCGGCCCTGGCCGCCGCCGCCGCGACCTTCGAACAGCATTCGGCCGCGCTGCTGCGCACCCTGGACCAGTCCCACGCCGACCTGCAGGCCGCCCTGGCCGCGCGCGACGAGCAGCGCCTGGCCGCCTGGGCCGGCACGCTCGGCGCGGTCGCCGACAAGCTCGGCCAGGAATGGGAACAGGCCGGCGCGCAAGCCGCCGCCCGCCAGCAGGACATCAGCCAGATGCTGACGCGCACCGCGCAGGATCTGGCCACGCGCAGCGACGCGCAGAGCGCCCTGCTCGACAGCGTGGCCGCGCGCATCGAATCCGCCGCCGGCGGCGTGACGCAGGCCTGGACCGAGGCGCAGGTGCGCCAGGAACTGACCAGCGAGAAGCTGGCCGCCGACAACCAGCAGGCCCTGACCGCCGCCGCGGCCGCCTTCGAACAGCACTCGGCCGCGCTGCTGCGCACGCTGGACCAGTCCCATGCCGACCTGCAGGCCGCCCTGGCCGCGCGCGACGAGCATCGCCTGGCCGCCTGGCATGCCTCGCTGGGCGCGCTGGCCACCGAACTGGGCCAGGAATGGCGCGCGGCCGGCGAACAGACCGCCGCCCGCCACCAGGAACTGGGCCAGCTGCTGGCCCGCACCGCGCACGACATCACCACCCAGACCCAGGCCCAGGCCGCCCTGCTGGAAAACGTCTCGGCCCGCCTGGAAACGGCGGCCGGCGGCGTGACGCAGGCCTGGACCGAGGCCCAGGTGCGCCAGGAACTGGCCAACGAGAAACTGGCCGGCGACAACCAGCAGGCCCTGACCACCGCCGCGGCTGCCTTCGAGCAGCATTCGGCAACGCTGCTGCAGACCCTGGGCCAATCTCAGGCCGAGCTGCAGGCCGCGCTGGCCTCGCGCGACCAGGAACGCCTGGCCGCCTGGACCGCCGAGCTGGGCTCGATGGCCGAGGCGCTGCGCCAGGAATGGGAGCAGGCCGGCGCCCGCAGCGCCAGCCTGCAGCAGGAAATCTGCGCCACCCTGGCCCAGACCGCGCAGGACATCGCCACCCAGACCGAGGCCCACGCCAGCGGCACCATCGCCGAGATCAGCCAGCTGGTGCAGGCTGCGTCCGAAGCGCCGCGCGCGGCCGCCGAAGTCATCGGCGAGCTGCGCCAGAAGCTGTCGGACAGCCTGGCCTACGACAACGCCATGCTGGAAGAACGCAACCGCCTGCTGGACACGCTGGCGACGCTGCTGGACGCCGTCAACCACGCCTCCAGCGAGCAGCGCAGCGCGGTCGACGCCCTGGTCTCGTCGTCGGCGGACCTGCTGGACCGCGTCGGCACGCAGTTCACCGAGCAGGTCGAATCCGAAACCGCCCGCCTGGACGACGTGGCCGCGCAAGTGACCAGCGGCGCCGTCGAGGTGGCGAGCCTGGGCGAGGCCTTCGGCGCCGCGGTGCGCCTGTTCGGCGAATCCAACGACAAGCTGGTCGCGCACCTGCAACGCATCGAGAGCGCGCTCGACAAATCGATCGCGCGCGGCGACGAGCAACTGGCCTACTACGTGGCGCAGGCGCGTGAAGTGGTCGACCTGAGCACCATGTCGCAGAAGCAGATCGTCGAGAACCTGCGCGACCTGGCCAGCCAGCGCGCCGCCAGCGCCGGAGCGCAGGCGGCATGAGCGCGGGCGAGGACATCGACGGCGGCGTGGAACCCGCGGTGCCGACCTGGGCCGTCTTTGGCGACCTGATGTCGGTGCTGCTGGGCGCCTTCGTGCTGATCCTGGTGAGCGTGGTGGCCGTGCAGCTGGAGCTGTCGACCCAGCTCGAACGCGAGGTCAAGCAGCGCCAGGAGGAAACCCAGCGCCGCCAGACGCTGGAGCAGGCCCTGGCCGCGCCGCTGGCGGCGGGCCGCGTGACGCTCATCAACGGCCGCATCGGCATCAGCGGCAGCGTGCTGTTCGCGCTCAATTCCGACCAGTTGCAGCCGGAGGGCCGCGAGGTGCTCAAGAGCCTGATCGAGCCCCTGTCGGCCTACCTGAAGGCCAACAACGAGATCCTGATGGTCAGCGGCTACACCGACGACCAGCAGGTGCGCGAGGGCAACCGGCGCTTTGCCGACAACTGGGACCTGTCGGCGCAGCGCGCGCTGACCGTGACCCGCGCGCTGATCGACGAAGGCGTGCCGTCGGCCTCGGTGTTCGCCGCCGCGTTCGGCGCCGAACAACCCGTGGCCTCGAACGCCGACGAGGAAGGCCGCGCCAGGAACCGCCGGGTCGAGATCACGCCGATTCCCAAGCCGTCCAACGGCACGGAGGCGCCGCGTGGCCAGTGATGGCGGTCTTGGCCACGCGCTGACGACCGAGGCGGACGCCACGGCCGACGCCGGCCTGCCGGCGGACAACGCGCTGCGGGCCTGGCGCGAGCGCGGC
>NZ_CYTU01000036.1:29031-46346 GCF_001299375.1 Achromobacter sp. 2789STDY5608621
AACGGAATGCCCCCGCCGCTGGCGTCGCCGTAACAGCCGCAGCCGCGCGCGTCGCGACGCCCCCGGCCGGCACGCGCGGGCCACTGGCCGAACTGGCGGCGTATCTCGCCTACCCCGGCGCGCCCGGCGAGGATCCCGACGCCATCGCCGCGCAGGCGCGCCGCGACGCCTATCCCGACCTGCCGGCGCTGGACGGACTGCGCGAGATCTGGTCCGGCCTGAGCGCCGACCGGCAGGTGCGCCAGTCGCAGGAACAGGTGCACAAGAACGCCGGCCCGCTCAATTCCAACCAGCTGGTGCACCGCGCGCTGTCGCTGATGCGCGAGCTGTCGCCGGGTTATCTGCAGCAATTCGTGACCTATACCGAAACGCTGGCCTGGATGGAGCAGTTGACGGCGGCCGCCGCGCCGCCGGCCAAGGAAACGGCGCGCGCCCCCGCCAGGAAAGGTACGCGCGCCAAGAGCCGCTGAACCCGGGCCGCCGGTGACAGGCGCGACGTCCTGCCCGCGGCTCTGACACTGTCGCGGTCTACTTCCCGCCCGCCTCGCGCGGCAGCCAGGCGCCGTGAAAACCCGCCGGAATGCGGCGGGGCAGACGCACCGTCGCCAGCGGCCCGGCCGTCAGGTCGCGCGCGTCCAGCACCACCACGTCGCTGGTATCGCTGGTCTGGCGGTACACGCACACCAGCACCCAGCCGTCGTCCTCGTCGCGCGCCCCCGGCCGGGGCACGAACACCGGTTCGCTGTTCTGGTCGCCAGGCGGCACC
This sequence comes from Achromobacter sp. 2789STDY5608621, assembly GCF_001299375.1. NCBI lineage: Bacteria > Pseudomonadati > Pseudomonadota > Betaproteobacteria > Burkholderiales > Alcaligenaceae > Achromobacter > Achromobacter sp. 2789STDY5608621. The sequence goes on from NZ_CYTU01000036.1 coordinate 29,798, forward strand.
GCATACTGCTGGCGCGCGCCCGTCTCCAGGTCGTAGCGCACCACGCCGCGCATCTCGCGGTTGTTGGGCTGCTCCACCGCATAGCAGTAGCGGTAGGCGCGGCCGGTCCGGGCCTCGTTGATGCGCGGCAGCTCGATGCCGGCATCGTCCAGCGCGCGCTCCGTGACGCCGCCCTCGTCCAGGTCGATCTCGTAGCGCCACAGCGTGCCCAGCGGGCTGTCCTCGAAACCCGCGCCCTCGCGCGACAGCCGCAAGTATTCCGGATAGCGCACCACGTCCAGCACCAGCGTCGACGCATCCCGGTCATACGCATTCACCACGTGCTGGATGAAACAGGGCGCGACCTCGAACCAGCGCACCGGGCCGCCGTGGCGCGGGATCACGCCCAGCCGCGACTGGCGCTCGTCATGCCAGCGCAGCGGCATGCGGTAGCCGCGCGACAGCATCGAGAATTCGTACGCCACGTTCAGGTCCAGCAGGATGCTGTAGCGCGCCGTGATCGCCATGTCGTGCATCATCGACGGCCCGGGCAGCTCGATCGCCTGATCCACCCGCGGCTGGCCGCCCGCGCCCGTCACGCCGTAGCGCAGCCAGGGCCGCTCCCAATGGGCGCGGAAACTCATCAGTTCCCCGGTCTCGGGGTCCGCCTTGGGGTGCGCCGTCATGCCGCCCGCCAGCCCCGGATGGCGCCGGCTGGCGCCCAGGAAATCCAGCGCTGGCGTCATCGCCAACGGCGCCCCGCCCTCGGCCAGCGCCAGCACTTCGCCCGCGTGGCGCAGCACATTGACGTTGGGATTGGTCTCCGGCAGGCCGGCCTCGGCCTGCGGGTCGTATTCGCGCGCCCAGATCCGGGTGCGCGCCCAGCGGTTGCGGTAACCGGTCGCCCGGCCGCCGTGGAAGGCAATGGCGTGCAGCATCGCCGGCTGCGGCCACCACGACAGCACGTCGTTGCCCTCGAAGCGGCCGCGCAGGGGGTTGGGGCCGTTGCGGACCAGGACCCCGTCCAGCCCGGGCGGCAGCGCGCCGTCCACGGGCAGGTCGGCCAGGTCAACCTCATCGGCCAGCGGCGCGGTGGCGCCGGTGTTCAGATCGAATGTGCTCATGCTTGCGTCCTTGGTTGCGATCATTCGCAGGACGAATTTTTACCCGGATTAAATATGTTCGTCAATATTACCCGGATTTAATTTAATGACGCTATCCACTTCAATACCGTCACCAGCACGAACCCCAAAGGCAGGACGCCCCACAACAGGATCCCCAGGATGCTGGCGTGCAGCCAGCGCTTTTTCATATGGGGAAGCTTGCCTTGCATGGCCAGCGCTTCTTCCGGGGTGGGCGGTACGACGCGGTACGGATTCTCGCCTTCCCATTGCAGGGCGGCAGCCAATTCAGGAGGCAGCGGCGGCCGCTTGCCATAGCGCCGTACCCAGTATTCCATCCAGTTCGGCAGGTAGTAGGCCCCCGCCATGATCCAGAACGCGAATCCGTCGAACAGGCCGGCGGGATAATGCTGCCGGTCGATCTCCTCCGTAAACAGTTCCCGGTCCATCCACGCAAAGGCATTGATGCGATGATTCGGCATCAGGACCACAGGAGGAACAGCAGCGGGCTCTTCGTCCATGTAGCGCCGGATGAACTGCCAGGCGCCAGCGGTGGCTTCGCGCGACGAAAAGATCCGGGTGGGCGCGACGCAGCGCGCGATGCGACGCGAGCCCGGCTCAAGCTCGGCCACCCGCAACGAAACAACCGGCGCGCTCGCCCCTGTGGGCGCCACCAGCCGGCCCCTGAAGATGAATGCCACGGCCCGGTCGTAGTCCACTGAAATCCAGCCGCCCTTCCTGCTCCAGGCGTAGATGCGCCGCAGCCGCCGGCTGATGATGGAGGTGTACTGCATCGGCGCGGACGCAGCGCGGTAGGCGCGCCACAGCCCGAACACCCCCAGCAGCGAGCCGCCTGCGACGAACGCCAGATACTCGCCGCCGTAGCCGCGCGTCGCCGTGTCGTAGAACAGGATGAAATTGGTTGCGATCAGCAGCAACATCAGGCTGAACATAATCGTCATGACGATGCCAAGGCCACGCAGGTTCTCGGTGGGATCGACCAGCCGCAGGCAGGCGGGATTGATTTCGACCACGTTGTACAGCACGGAGGGATCCTCCGGGCTGCGCGCGCGTTCCGAGCTCGCGGGCAGCAACCATCCCCATGCACCGCTCTTCTCCGGGACCATGGTGATGCCCGCCCGGCCTCTGCCATGCCGCATTGCTCCTCCTTGTTGCGACTCGCACTGTCGACGGCGCGAGCCAATCACGGACGCGCGCGCTTGCTTCATTGGTAGCGGAAATAGAGCGTGCCGTAGTCACGCCCATCACCCTCGCGACGCAGCGCCCTGGAGGTCTTGCGCAAATTGATGCTGCTGGCGTCCCGCCAGCCAAAGCCGGCGAAAATGGTCTCCGCCATCCGCGCAAATCCTTCCGTCTTGCGACCGCCGCGCCACGCCAGGAATCCGAAAACCAGCACCAGCGCGGGCAGCCCATAGGCCAGGTAGACCGCATACGCGGACAACTGCCCTGCCAGGCTGAATGTGCCCTTGAACATCGCGAAAATCGCATCCAGGCACATCATGAACAGAAAAACCGCCCCCACTACGATGCCCCAGAAGCGGAACGTGGAAGCGTAGTGCGCCCGGCGCCCCTCGAAGCAATGCGGATACACCGCAACCAGCGCATCGGCCGGCCGTCGGGCGCCGTAGGCGATCCACGCCTGCCCGTCGTGCTCGGCCACCAGTTCGATGTCATCGCCCTCGTCAAAGGGAAACCGCCAGAACCAGCCTCGAACCGGTTGTCCATCGAGCGTGAATTCGACAAAATCCGCCTTCTCAGTGCTGTCGAGGGTAGCAATCGCGATGGCCGCGCCCCCCATCCCCGCCAGTCCCGCCGACACCGCCGACGCCCCCGCGCCGCCTCCGAGCTGTTCCATCACGAAATCGCGCGATCGCCTGACGCGGCGCAGTCCCGCGATCTTGCCGGTCAGCTTGCTGGCTTTGTCATTCCACTGAGGCGTCATCGCCACTGCTTCCGTGTGTCCCGCCGATCGCGCTCTGCTCATCGGATGCATACCGCCGGCGTGGAACCGACCTCCATTAATATCCACCTACCAGTTGGACACCACGACGCCCACAAAAAACAGCGGCAGGACGACCCAGAGCGCCAAGCCGAAGATGCTCGCCAGACGCCAACGCCTCTTCACGGAGGGCAGATTACCTGCTCGCGCCGCCAGCTCCTCCTGTGTCGGCGGGGCGATTCGATACGGGCTTTCGCCTTGCCAGCCCACCACCGCCGCCAATTCCGGAGGCAGCGCGGGGCGACGACCGAATCGACGAATCCAGTATTCCATCCAGTTCGGCAGGTAATAGGCACCACTGAAGAACCAGAACGCAAACGGCCGCACCAATCTGTGATGACGATCGATTGCGTATGGAAACAGCTCAAGGTCCATCCACGCATACGCATTGACGCGACAATCCGGCACCAACGTCACTGGCGGCAGCATCGCCGGCTCCCCGTCCATGTACAACCGGACGAACTCCCAAAGTTGCGCGGCGGGTTCTGGACGATCAAATGGAGCGGTCAGTGCCACGCCCTTGATGATACGGCGAGTGTCGGGCTCGATCTCTACGACGCGCAAGGGATAGGCAGCTCCCGCGCCGGTTGTCGTTACCACCTGAAAATTGCCAACGTAGGCGTGCGCGCGATCAAAATCGACCGACGTCCAACCAGTCCGCTTTTCCCACACATATATGCGTCGCAAGGACCGACTGATGAGAGTGGTTTCCTGGATCGGTGAAAAAACAAATCGATAGGCGCAGATCCAACCGATCAATGCACATACAGAATACCCCCCCATCATCACGGCAAGTCCGGTATCCAGAACGGTCCTCCCCGTACTCAGGTCGATCAGAGCCGTAAGGAACAGCAAAGTCAGACCAACCGCAGCAGCGAGCGAGACACATGCCACGTAGCCACGCGAGGCCTCGAAAGGCCCCGTCAAGCGCAGGCAAGCGGGCGTCAACTCGGTAACCATGCCTTCAGCCGCCGGCTGCACTCCGGAGCGCCCCGACAACAGCCAGCCCCATGCTCCGGTGCGATCAGGGAGTACCTCCAAATCTCTCTTCTCTTTCCTGTTCCTAGTAACTGTCAACGTAAACCCCTGACTCAAACCCCGTCTCCATTCCCGGCCGCTGTATTTCGCTCGGCCAATAATGAACCTTCATGCAATAGAACCCGCGCAACCCCAGGAACACCTGAAAAGAGCCCGTCAATTTGGCGCTTTTACTGACTGGATCAATAGTCATTTTCTCGTTTTGGAACCCGGGAGCAGGAACAAGAACCGATCCACTCTGTACCGCAGGCAATGTCGCGTTCTTACCGGCGCTCATGGTGCGGAAAACCTTCTTTCCATCCCTGTCATTCCGATAGAACTCGATCGTGACCCGACTGTCATCAGAATATAGCGGAACAGTAACGTTGTAATGCGCATGAAAGTAGCCATTGCCCACCGCGCCTTTCATCAGGTAACCGCTGGCCACCAGAATGATGCGTTCCAACGCTTGAAGTTCGTCATTCAAGTTGAGGAAGGGAACAGCCGGCGCACCTCGTTTTCCCGCGCTCGCCTTGGTGGCAAAGGGGTTGTTATCCGTATTGCCAAGCTGGGTGCGTTTGCCAAACACGCCGTTATCAAGCCAGTATTCGACCGGCAAACGGCTGGCGTCGTCGGTTCCCGCAGCGTTCACCGCAGTCCATATGGCGACGCCCAGCGCGGCGATCGTCAACAAGGTCCAGCCGACGGGTCCCAGCGATAGCCCTAAGACCGTAAAGGCGGTACCTCCACCAGCAACCGCCATCGTAGTGCCATAGCCTGCCACTCCCGATATCACGGTCGCGAGCGCCGATGCGGTACTCCAATACGCCGACGTATTGTTGCCGGCTTGCCGCTTGCGGTATGCACCATAGGCGGTCACCAAGCCATCGAGAATGCCGGCGGCGAGTCCGAGTTTGGCCCCTTGCCGCATGAGTCTCTTGGAAACCTCATTGGAAACAAGCGTGCCTATGGAGGAAGCCAGGTCGAAGCCGACGGCGACCATGGCAACGATATTCGCCGTCGCGCCAGCGCCACTCGAGAACCTGTCTTCCAGCGAAGCACCTTCCTTGAGCGTTGCCGCCAAGGCATTGATCGCACCTTGTGCCTGGAAGAACATGATCCCGGAACCTAATACCGTAGATGCCAGGTTCCCTACCAGTGCAGCTCGGCCATTCAGATAAGGATTCATCCGGGCCTGTTCACGCAATGGCAATTCAATTTCCTGCAGGGGTGTGCCTCCAGCAAAGGAGCCACTCAGCTTTTCCCCCTGGGCCAGCTTCTTGAAGGTGAACGCCACCACGGCGGAAATGGTCGTTCTGTCCTCCGGCAAATCCAGATACACACCGCGACCCACCGTTTCCGACAAGCTGAGACCGCGCTGGCCCAAATTGCCTTCCTGAGCCAGATAGCCCCTGCCGGCGGGCAAGTCACCGCCAACACGCACCGGGGCGTGACCTTCTATCGGTTTGGTGGCAGCTTCTTCCAGAAGATTCTTGATCTCCGACAATGGTCCCTTCAGCACAGTGGGAGCAACCAGCAGATCCTCACGCGTGACAAGCGTCATCGCAATGCCACGCATCAGCCGGTTGTACGTCTTTGGATCGTTGATCATCAACTTGGTCAGCAGCCCGGTCACGGTGTCCACCAGCGTGGCGGTAGCCTCGTTGTAGCGACGCTTGGCACGCAGGGCTTCGCGCAGGTTGTCGATTTTCAACGCGCCCCCTTCCAGATATGGCGTCACCATTGCATACGCGGCCCTGACAATGGAACCGGCCTCGTCGACTGAGCCCGTATCCGCCAATAGCTTGAACAGATCCGCGTTTCCAGCAGACAGGCTTCGATAGAACCAGTTGTTCGGATCGTCAACCGACAGTTTCCAAAGCTCGCCCCATACCTCCACACGCTCCTTTTCAGTCTGCCCCGATCCGGCAACACACGACGCGGCCATGTTTTCGCGCCGTACCCCGGCTGCGTCATCCCTGTCGCAGAAGTCGGTGCGTTGCTGCTGTTTCCAGCCCGGGCATTTGATCCAAGTCGTGAATAGCGCACTCAAGTTCGCGATCTGTGTCATCAAGGACTTCTTGCCCTCACTGTCCGCAAGGGCGGCTTGCCAAGCGCCGGTGTCTATGTTTCTTTCATAACGTTCGGGTCCATAATTCGCCGCCCAGAACGGCCCCGGATTGGCTTTAGCGCTCAAGCACATGCCTTGAATGATGTCGGCAATGACGCGCTTGCGCGCGCGTTCCGGGTCCAGCGCTCCTTCAAGCACCGAAGCGCGCGCCGCAGCAATATTGCGCCGCAGATTCAACTCCTGCACGATCCCCACCGGATCCGGCAGCACCACCCCGACCCCCCATTGCAGCGCCGGCAGCAGCGAATTCACGGCCCACATCTGCGCCGTCACCAGTTGCGGCTCCGGCTCGGCGCGCATCTGCAGCGGGTTGTGCAGGCCCGCATTCAGGCAGCGCTGCACGTCCGCCACGGCATAGTCGGCGACGATGCCCGTGATGTCGGGCAGGGTCAGCTTGCAGGTGTTGGGCGCGGCGCTGCCCAACCCGACCTTGCCGTCGGCGATGTCCTTCAGGTTCAGTTCGGTCATCCGCGCGCCGCGGCAGCCGTCTTTGTCGTCGGCGTAGTCCTGGCGGGTCTGCTTGTCCCAGACGTAGCGGCTGTAGGCGATCCAGGCCGTGGGACTGCGCAGGTGGTCGATGGTGATGAACTGCGTGCCGATGTTGTTGTGCCCTTCCGACGAGCAGGCCTCGGACAGCGGCTCGGTGGTCTCGGCGTCCTCGGGCATCTTGGCGACCGGGATCTTGCGGTAGTAGCCCTTGCTGTCGATCAGGTAGCCGTCCCAGGTTTTGTCCTGCTTGAGCACGTACAGGTAGCCCGCGGCCGGCACGCGCGCGAAGTAGGTCTCCGCCGGCAGTCCGGCGGGGTCGAACCTGGGGTCGAACAGCCGCACCTTGGTGTGGGCCTCCAGCTTCTTCTCCATCCAGGTGCTGTACATGCGGTGGGCGGGAATCGCCCACTGCGTGTTGCTGGCGCCGCCGTGCTCGGTGTTGGCCCAGGCATCGCTCACCATGGGCCGCGGCAGCGGCGCGGGCACCAGCGGCATGATCGCCACGCCGCCCTTCTTGTCGCAGTTGATGCACTTGCCCTTGGTCTCGCCGCAGGTATTCGCCGCCGCGGCGCAACGCGCGTTAGAAAGCTCCGCCATCCCTCACCTCTGTCTGCTCCGGTTCGACCGTCGTGCCGGGCCATTGCCGCACGCGGTTCCATTGTTCTTCCGTGATGTCGTTCAAGGCCGCCACCGCCGCGACGCCGCTCGCCTGGACCGTGGCCATGGCGTGGCGGACGTCGGGATGCTGGTCGAAATGCGGATGCACCAGCAGGCCATGCAGCGCGAAATCGACGATGTCGGTGTCGGTCTCCAGGCCCCAGCGCGCCTGCGCGCGCGCCACCTGGCGGTCGGCGCGCTCGCGCAGCCGCGCCTCGGCCATGTCGTGTCCGGCTTCGGCCAGGGCGTCGAGCGCCTGGTTGACCCAGCCGGCGCGTTCCAGCACGGCGCACTGCGCGCGATCGAGCACCAGCGGCGCGGCCGGCCCGGCTTGCGGCGCGCCCGCGGCGGCCGGCCGTTCGTACTGGACCGCCAGTTCCCCGGCCGCGCGGCACGGCCGCCAATAGGCCTGGACTGGCGCGAGCCATTGGCGCAGCTGGTCTTCGGACAGCACCTCGGCCAGCACCTCGGCGACGCGCGGATCCCAATGCCGCAAGGTCACCGGATCGGCCCGATCCGGCACCAGGCAGCGCGCCATCCTGGCCAGATGGCGAGCCAGCGCCGTCGGGGCCACCGGACTGGCGATCCAGCCGCAGACCGCGCGATGGGTGTGGCCAGGCGCCGCGGCCGCGCAGGCCGCGGCAATGCTCAATTCGATGGCGTCGTCGCGGCCAAAGTCTCCCAGCGCCAGCAGATAGGGGCAATGCCCGGCCAGGAAGCGGCCACGGTCCAACGGCAGCGCCACGGCGCTCTCGCGCCGGGCTGCATGCGCCAGCGGATCCTCGATGGTGGGATCCACCAGTACGTAGAGCGCGCTTGACGGGGTGCGCGCGGCGGCGGCCAGCAGGCGTTCGTAGAGCCGGACGGCCGCGTCGCGGTCCTCGCCGTGGGGAAGGATGCCGTCAAACAAAGGCCGCCCCTCCCGCCGCCGCGCTGTTCACCTTGCTGGGACAATCCTTGAATTCGCCCGAGGGCGGCGCCAGGTTGCCGCTCGCCGTCTGCGGCCCGACCCAGTTGTGCGCTCCCGCCTTCAGCTCGACCTTGCCCGGCGCATGCAGCTGGATGCCGCCGCCTTCCAGCCGCACATAGGCGCCCGCGGCGGTGGCCAGCACGCGCTGCTTGGCCTCGATCAGCACGCTGGCGCCGGCGGAAGCGAAGGTCACGGCCTTCTCGGCCGTCAGCGTCATCTTGGCGTCCTGGCTGTGCAGGCGCAGCTTGCCGCCCGCGGCGTGCAGCCGCAGGCCACGGTCCTGCACCGCGCGGCCGCCGCCGGCCTCGTGGCCCGCCGTGAACAGCACCACGCCGGCCGCCACGCCCACCGCCAGGTGGGCGCTGCTGGCCCAGTTCACATCGGGCGCGATCTGCGCGAAGGTGGCGCCGGCCACCAGGAAGGCGTTGGCCGGCGTGTACTGGCCGATGCCGCTGGGCGCGCTGACCTGGAGGTGCGGTTCGCTGTAGGCCGCCACCTTGACGGCGGCGCCCTCGGCGTTGGCATCGTCCTGGGTGGCCTCGACCACGTCGCGGACGTGCCCGAGGGCATCGTGCGCCGGCAGCGCCTGCGGATCGCCATCCAGGATGGCCTTCTGCTTGACCGCGATGTCGCCCAGTTCCTTGGCCGATTCGAGGGCGGCGTCGATCTGCTTGGCCGCCTCGGCGCTGTCCAGCAGCGCGCCCTCGGCGTTCTCGCGCAGGTCGGCGCTGATCAGCAGGCCGGAACCGCCGCGCAGCGCCACCGCTTCCTTGGTCGACAGTTCGGCGCCATGGCCCAGGTCCTGCAGGCGCTCGTTGTCGCGCTGCTGCTTGACGTGGCCCAGGTTCAGGCGGGCATCGGCCTGGGTGGTCGAGGCGGTCAGGCGCGACTGGCCCGGCGTGTCGTCCTGCACCAGCTGGTTGTAGCCGCCGGTGCCCGCGCCGCTGGTGGCCAGGGCCTGGGTCTTGAAGCCGGACATGACCGCGTTGTGCGCGTGCCCGTCATTGCCGCCGGCAAACCAGGCCGGCGCGTTGCCGGTGGCATTGGCGCCGCCCGCCTGCACCTGGTTGTGGGAGGCATCCTCGGCGCCCTCGCCGTTGTACAGCGCGCCGACCACCACCGGGCGGTCGATGTCGCCGTGCAGGAATTCCACCAGCACTTCCTGGCCGACGCGCGGCACGAAATGACCGCCCCAGTCGCCGCCGGCCACCGGCTCGGCCACGCGCACCCAGGCGCCCAGCTCATCCTTGGCCGGCGCGTTCTCGTCGCCCGACGGGTGCGCCAGCCGGCTGCTGGACGCCTTGCCGCGCTGCCAGTGGAACTGCACCTTGATGCGGTGGTCGCGGTCGGTGTGCACCGGTTCCTCGGCGCCCACCACCAGCGCGGTCTGCGCGCCGAACACCGTGGGACGGGGATGCAGGCGCGTGCCGTGGCCGTCCTGCGTCGCGGGGCGGAATTCGGTGTCGCTGCCGATGCAGGTGAAGGCGTTGCGGTAGAAATCGGCGTCCTCGCCCTCGTCGCCGCCCAGCGCCTCGCGCACGGCGCGGCCGAGGTCGGCGTCGAAGTTGTTGCGGGCCTGGTGCGTGATCGCGATCACCACGAACGCGGACGGGCCGCCCTGCTGGTAGTGGCCGGTCAGCTCGAAGCGCTGGCCCGGCGCCAGCGTGCGCACGGTGCCGGCGCCCTCGACGCTCTGCTGGCGCACGCGCAGCGCGGCCAGCGCGTTGTGCGCCAGCCGCTCGCCCTGCGCGCTGTCCTCGTAGGCATACTGCCCGGGGTAGTCATCGCTGACCAGTTCCAGCGGATTCGCCAGCTTGCCGCTGTCCGCCTGCGCCGACACCGGCCGCGCCTGGGCGCTGCGGTAGTCCCAGCTGGCCATGCGCACGGCGTTGGTCTGCCAGCGCTTGCGCGCGCTCCATTGCTGGATGCTGTCCTCGGTCTCGGTCACGTCGGCGCGGGCGAAGCGCACGCTGGCCTGCGGGCCGGCCTTGAAGGCGTCGTTGTGGTCGGCAATGACCAGGGTGTGGCCGGCGTCGGCGTGCTCGACCCAATAGAACAGGCCCTCCTCGGCCAGCAGGCGCTCGATGAAGGCGTAATCGGTCTCGCGGTACTGGATGGTCAGGCTGCGCTTGGCGTAGGCGGCGCGGTCCTTGACCTCCCAGCGCCATTGCGGCGCCAGCGCGCCCTGGCCCTTGTAGTCGCCGAAGATGCTGTCGACGATGTCGATCACCGTCTTGTCCTGGTAGGCGAAGCTGTCGCGCCGCGCCCGCAGGAACGCCAGCCACGGCTCCACGGTCAGGCCATAGCGCGCCAGGCCGCCGTTGGCGCCCAGGAAGCGCACCGCCGTGGCGTGGCCGTGCCACAGGCGCGGCTGCTCGCGGTCGAGCGCGGTCTGCAGGCGCAGCGTGACGGGCTGGCCCATCAGGGCCTTCAGGGGGATATGCGCGTCGTCGGACAGCGCGGAGATCTCCAGCCGATAGGCGCCGCCGCTCAATTGCTCGGTGGCCGACAGGGTCTCGGCCACCAGGCGGTTTTCGCCCAGCGGCGTGCGCAGGTCCAGCAGGCGGTTGGCCTGCGCGATGCCGGCGGTCGACAGGCGGGACAATCCGGAAGCATCCTGGGGCATGGTCTCGGCTCCGGGCTCAGGTCAGGCGGTAGCGGAAGTCGCCGTTCTTGCCGGCCGTGACGCGGATGCGCGCGATCGCTTCACCCTGCGCCATGCGGCCCAGCACCTGCTCGGCGATCTGCGGCAACAGCGTGCCGTTCAAAATGTGGTCGACGTTGCGCGCGCCGGTGTCGACCTCGGTGCAGCGCGCCAGCACGGCCTCGACCAGCGCCTCGTCCCAGTCGAACACGGCGCGGTGGTTGGCCTGCACGCGCTCGGCGATGCGGGCCAGCTTCAGGCCGATGATGCGGGCCAGGGCGTCGTCGTCCACCGGGTAGTAGGCGATGGTCTTCATGCGCCCCAGGAAGGCGGGCTTGAAGGCCTTGTACAGCTGCGGCGCCAGCAGTTCCTGCATGGCGTCCGGATCGGGCCGTTCCTCGGCGCTCTTGTTCAGGCAGGCCTGCATGATGGCCGACGAGCCGACGTTGGAGGTCAGGATGATGAGCGTGTTGCGGAAATCGATCTCGCGCCCCTCGGCGTCGTCCATCACGCCCTTGTCGAACACCTGGAAGAACAGCTCCAGCACGTCGGGGTGGGCCTTCTCGATTTCATCGAGCAGCACCACGCTGTAGGGCTGGCGCCGCACGGCCTCGGTCAGCACCCCGCCTTCGCCGTAGCCGACGTAGCCGGGCGGCGAGCCCTTCAGGCCCGAGACGCTGTGGGCCTCCTGGTACTCGCTCATGTTGATCGTGACCAGCTTGCGCTCGCCGCCATAGAGAATGTCGGCCACCGCCAGCGCGGTCTCGGTCTTGCCCACGCCCGACGGGCCGACGAACAGGAACACGCCCTTGGGCTTGTTGGGGTCCTCCAACCCGGCGCGCGCGGTGCGCACGCGCTGGGCGATGGCGTGCAATGCGTGATCCTGGCCGATGACGCGCTCGGCCAGCAGCGGCTGCAGCTCCAGCACGGTGCGGATCTCGTCGTTGACCATGCGGCCCAGCGGGATGCCGGTCCAGGCCGAGACGATCTCGGCGATGACCTGCGCGTCCACATAGGCCGGCACCAGCGGCGCCTCGCCCTGCAGGGCGCGCAACTGCTGCTGCAATTCGGCCAGTTGCGCCTGGGCGGGCGTCGGCTCGGCGGCCTTGCCGCCGCGGCGCTTGGCGCCGGCTTCGGCGTCGGGTTCCTGGCCCGCGGCTTCCAGCTCCTCGCGCAGCGCGTGGATCTGCCGCACCAGCTCGCTTTCCTGCGCCAGGCGCGCCTCGGCCTCGGCCAGCTGTTGGCGGGTGGCGGCCATTTCCTCGTCCAGTTCGCGCAGGCGGGCCGACTGCGCGGCGCCGGTCGCGGCCTCGCGGCGCAACGCCGCGCGCTCGGTCTCCTGGCGCGCCAGCCGGTGGCGGGCGTCGTCGATCAGGGCCGGCGTGGCGCTGCGGCCCAATGCCACCCGGGCGCAGGCGGTGTCCAGCACGCCGACCGCCTTGTCGGGCAGCTGGCGGCCGCTGATGTAGCGGTGCGACAGGCGGGCGGCGGCGACGATCGCCTCGTCCAGGATGCGCACGCCGAAATGCTGTTCCATCAGCGGCGCCATGCCGCGCAGCATGCTGGCGGCCAGGGTCTCGCTGGGCTCTTCCACCTTGACCACCTGGAAGCGCCGCGCCAGCGCGGCGTCTTTCTCGAAATACTTCTTGTATTCGCTCCAGGTGGTGGCGGCGATGGTGCGCAGTTCGCCGCGCGCCAGCGCCGGCTTGAGCAGGTTGGCCGCATCGTTCTGGCCGGCCTGCCCGCCCGCGCCGATCATGGTGTGGGCCTCGTCGATGAACAGGATGATGGGCGTGGGGCTTTGCTTGACCTCGTCGATCACGCTTTTCAAGCGGTTCTCGAATTCGCCCTTGACGCTGGCGCCGGCCTGCAGCAGGCCCATGTCCAGCGTGCGCAGCGCCACGCCGGCCAGCGCCGGCGGCACGTCGCCAGCCACGATGCGCAGCGCCAGCCCCTCGACCACGGCGGTCTTGCCGACGCCGGCCTCGCCGGTCAGGATGGGGTTGTTCTGGCGGCGCCGCGTCAGGATGTCGATCATCTGGCGGATCTCGGCATCGCGGCCGATCACCGGATCGATCTTGCCTTCGCGGGCGCGCTCGGTCAGGTTGGTGGTGTATTGGTCCAGCGCCGGCGTCTTGGACAGCGCGGCCGCGGGCGCTGCGGCCTCGCCCTGCGCGGCGTCATCGCCCAATGCGACGGACTGGCCGGCCTCTTCCGAGCCGGCCGTCAGGGCCGCGAAATCGTGCTTCAGCTCTTCCAGCCGGAACGACTCGAACAGGCGCGAGCCGCGCCGCGCCAGCGCCGCCAGATCGGGCTCGGTGAGCAGCGCCAGCAACAGGTGACCGGAACGGATGCGGGTGGTCTGCGTGTCGAGCGAGGCGATCAGCCAGGCATGCTCGAACAGGCGTGGCAGATGCGGCGAAAACACCGGCGTGCGGGTATTGCCGTTCTTGAAGCCGCGGATTTCGGCGTTCAGGTCGGCCTCGAGCACCGAGGCCTCGATGCCGCTGCGGCGCGCCACGATGCTGAAATCGCTGGCGGGCTTTTCCAGCAGCGCCAGGAACAGGTGTTCCAGGTCCACCTCGTAGTGGCCTTGCGCCATGCACAGGCTGGCGGCGCGCTCGGCGGCCTGGCGGCAGGTCTGGTTCAGTTTCCCGATCAGGGTTTTCAGGGGAGTGGCCATGTTCTCGGTTGTCTTGTTCTTAGTGGATGGTGTGCAGTTCGTAGCTGGCGTCGTCGCGATCCGACGCCGACGGTTCGGTGCAGAGAAAGGAATTCCAGCCCAGGCGTGCGCCGCCGCCCTCGGCATCGCCGCCCAGCGCGCTGCCGGCGACGTCCTCTTTGGCCATCACCAGGCGCACCTCGTATTCGAAGCTCAGCCCGCCGAACATCGTCAGCAGCTTTTCCAGCGCCTGCGCGCGGGCGCCGCCAGGCAGGAAATCGGCGAACGCCGTCTTGGACAGCGGGCCGATCCACAGCCGGATGCGCAGGTCGCGCTGCCAGATGCGGTCTCCGGCCATGGCGGACACACCCAGCACCGCGCCGGGCCGGCCCAGCTGGGTGCGGTTCTCGGGCGGCACGTGGTACCAGCGGCCGACGAACTGTTCGACCCGCAAGGCCACCTGGAAGTAATCGGCCAGCACCCGCTGCAGGTACGCGGCCGACACCGGCCGCTGCCGCGCCGCCGCCGCGTAGTGCGCCAGCGATTCGTCGAACACGCGGCCTTCGCCGGCATGCAGGCGGTCGCGCAGCGCCGGATGGCCGACACCGCCCAACGCCAGCAACAGCGGCAGGTAGTGATGGTCCTGCTCGGTCTCGTGCCGCAGCGGCATGCGGTACTTCTTCCAGGCCGCGTAGAACAGCGCGGCGGCCCGGTTCGAGAAGATGTCGAAGAAGGCGCGCGCGCCGCGGTCGCGCGTGGCGCTTTCGCGGTGGCTCAGGATCTCGGAGTAATGCAGCGGCAAAGCGCCCTGCCCGCCCAGCAAACCGAAGAAGGCCGGCTCGATCTCCACCCGCCCCAGCGTGCCAGCCGCCAGCGCCGCCAGGCGCGCCTCGGCGTCGTGCAGGGCCTGGCCGTTCTTGTCGAAGGCCGTCAACCCGGCGATCTCGCTGGCCGGAAAGCCCAGCGACGACGAGTTGACGAAGCGCAGGTGCGCCGGCACGGCGTTCTTGGCGCGCGTGCCTTCCTGGCGCGCGAACCACAGTTCCAGCACCCGCACGGCCTGGAAGAACTTGAAGCGCTGCGGCTCGGCCAGCAGCGATTCGATTACGCTAGGATCGCGTCGCCGTTGCATGGAGCACACCGTAGGATTTCTTCCGCGCCGCGGCGCGACAGCACCACCAACTGCACAAAGCTGTTGGCGTGCACGTAAAGGCCGAAGAAGCGGTTGAGCACCGCCACGAAGGCATGCAGGCTGGTGCCCACGAAGTTGTCTTCATTGATCGTCAGCCGGATCTCGATGCCGCGCACGAAGGTCGCGAACGGCTCGCCCGGCATCCAGTGGGTGGCGGGCTTGTAGTCCAGCCCCACCAGCCCTTCGATCTGGCGGGCCGCCACCGCCGCGTGCGACAGGTCGTACAGGCGCAGCGTTTCCTTCAGCGCCGGCAGGCCGCTGTGCACCAGCGACAGGTGATTCAGCGCCAGGTGCGAGATCAGGCGCCAGTGCGCCGCGCGGCCCTGCTGGAAGCGGTGTGTGTGGGTCGGCCGGCGCAGCATGCGGATCTCGCGCGCCACCGAGCCGCCCTCCAGGAACAGGTCGCCGCCCGGCTGGCCCACCGCCAGGTGCGACGGCAGGTCGCGGTTGGTGCAGGTCAGCTCCAGGCTCAGCGTTTCGGTCTGCGGCAGCGCCGGATTGAAATCGATGTCGACGATCGACATCTCCATCTCGTAGCCCGGACTGCGCTCGGCCACCATCGGGTCGCGCCGCGCGGTCCAGTAATGGCTGGCGCCCTCGGGCGTCTCGCCGTGGTGCAACGAATAGAACGGCCGGAACTCCACCACCGAATCGCCCTGCGCGTTCTGCCGCACCAGCCGCACGCGGTCGATGGAATAGACCTCGTAGCCATAGGCGCGGCGCGCATCGGCCACCACCGGGTACGACGCGGCCGCGTGCGTCACGCGGATGGGGTCGGCGCGCTGCTCGAACAGGTTGATCACCGGCGTGCAGCCCAGCCGGAAGTTGTCGGCAGAGGCCGACTCCAACAGGCGCGCGGTATTGGAGTCGGCGCGCAGCCCCTTGACCGGCAGGTGCAGCGTGAATTCGCGCACCGGCCCCACCGCGCGCCGCAGCGCCGCCAGGTCGATGTCGACGAAGTTGAATTTCTCTGAGAAAACAAAGTACTCGGCCAGCAGCCGGTAGGCCGGGTGCGAGCTGGCCGGAAAATCGATCAGCGCGTCGTCCTCGGCCAGCCCGACCTGCGCCAGCGGCACCTCGGGCAGCCGGTTCCAGCGGCCGGGCTGGGTCTCGATGTAGGCTGCGGCGGTGCGCAGGAACAGGCAATCGCGCAGCGCCGCCACGAACGACGGCTCGCCGTGCAGATAGACGCGCAGGCGGTCCACCGCCAGCGTGGCGAAGCTCTGCGTTTCGGCCAGGCACGCCAGCGTCAGCGACAGGCGGCCGGTCACGCCCGGCGGCAGCTGCGTGGAGGACGGCGCGTTGGCGGTCGAGGCGAACGCGGCCTGGCGGATGGCCACGGGCGCCAGCGTCACGTCGTAGGCCGTGCGGAAACGACAGGCCACGCCGCGCACGGCGTGCGACTTCAATTCGGTGCCGCGCGCCATGCGCACCGGCGCGGTCAGCTGGGCCGCCACGCCGCCCATGTCGAACTGCGCGATCGAACACGACGGAAACGGCCGCAGGTAGTGCGGGTACATCACCTCGAACAACGCTTCCGTGAATTCCGGATAGTCGTCGTCCAGCTTCTTGTTGATGCGCGCCCCCAGCAGGGCGAACGATTCGATCATCCGCTCGACGTGCGGGTCTTCGCAGGTTTCCCCCGACAGCCCCAGGCGCGCCGCGAT
>NZ_CYTU01000036.1:46655-65319 GCF_001299375.1 Achromobacter sp. 2789STDY5608621
TACAGCACCGACGTGGCGCGGCTGTCGACCTGCAGCACCACCCGCACGTGCGTCAGCCGCGGCTCGTGGCGCGCGATGGCCTGCTCCAGCGACCGGCAGATGAACTCCCGGTCGTAGTGGCTGGCCAGGCTGAGCCCGGAGAAATCCGACAGCCCATAGGTCAGGATCGACCGCTGGCAGTTCGGATAGCGCTTGAGCGACGCCTCGGTGAAGACCATGCGGGTATTGAGCAGGGCCTCGATGTCGCGCGCGACGGTTTCCTTGATTTCCTCGACGGACAACCGCCGCAGCGCATGCGGCGCCGGGCCATCGCCGTCGAACAGCTTGTCGAACAGGCTGGGTTCGAATCCCTTCATCACGGACCTCATTCAGGAAAACCGCGGCCCGGGAGCGAGCCGCGGCCTTCGCCTTGCCGCGCGGTCGGGGTCAGACCGAGTAGGTCTTGTCGTTCTTGGTCAGGCTCCAGGCGCCCTGGGCGTTGCCGCCCTGATTGCCGCCGACCTTCTGCTGCGTGTACTTCCACTGGACAGCGGCGTACTTCAGCGAGAACGATTCGTGCGGCAGGCCCTCGCTGACCACTTCCGGCGCCACGCGCGAGATGATCACGTACTTGAGCTTGATTTCCAGGTATTTGACGCGGTTGCCTTCGCCATCGGCGCGCAGGAAATCGATGGTCACTTCGTCAAAGGTGGTGCCGCCCGAGGCGTGCTGGTAGAGCAGCGGGCTGACCACGTCCAGGTCCTTGGTGAAGACCATTTCGCCGTGCTCGGTGCGCTCGGCGGTGTGGCCGCCCGAGGTCGAGGCCGTGGCCGAACGCGGCTGGATGATCTCGTGGCGCCACGAGCCCACTTCGATCCAGTCCGGGTGATCCTTGTCCTGGGACTCGCCCTTGAGCGCAGGATTGCCGAATTTGACGTAGATGTCCTTCATTAAAGTACTCTCCGGTTAAAAGCTTTGGATCAGACGGTCATCACGATTTCTGGGCCTGGGCGGGCAGTTCCGCAACCAGGCGCAGGGAAATCGACAGCTCGTCGAGTTGGAAATGCGGCCGCAAAAACGCCACGGCCCGGAACACGCCAGGACGACCCGGCACCTCGGCGACTTGCACCGATGCTTCCCGCAGGGGAAATTGCGCTTTCTGCTCCTGGCTCGCGTTGTCGTCCAGCAGCACGTACTGCGAGACCCAGCGGTTCAGGAAGCTCTCGACCGATTGCGCGGACGCAAAACTGCCGATCTTGTCCCGCATCATGGCCTTCAGGTAATGGGCCACCCGCGACACGGAGAAGATGTATTGCAACTGCGCCGACAGCACCGCGTTGGCGTTGGCGCTGTCGGTGTTGTATTTCTTGGCCTTCTGCACCGACTGCGCGCCGAAGAACGCGGCGTAGTCGGAGTTCTTGCAGTGCACCAGCGGGATCAGGCCCAGGTCGCTCAGTTCCTTCTCGCGCCGGTCGGTGATGGCGATCTCGGTCGGGCACTTGAGCGCGATCTCGCCGTCGTCGGTCTTGAAGGTGTGGGTCGGCAGGTTCTCGACCAGGCCGCCGCCTTCGACGCCGCGGATCGCCGCGCACCAGCCGAAGTCGGCGAAGGCCGCGGTCAGGCGCGCGCCGAAGGCCCAGGCGGCGTTGCACCACAGGTACTTGGAATGGTCGGTGCCGTCGACGTCCTCGACGAAGTTGAAGCCTTCCACCGAGGTGCCCTCTTTCGGGTCGTACGGCAGGCGGCCCAGGAAGCGCGGCATGGTCAGGCCGACGTAGCGCGAGTCCTCGGAATCGCGGAAGCTGCGCCACTTGGTGTATTCGACCGTGTCGAACACCTTGGCCAGGTCGCGCGGGCGGCCCAGGTCGGCGAAGCTGTCCAGGCCCAGCAGTTCGGGCGAGGCCGAGGCGATGAACGGCGCGTGCGAGGCCGCGGCCACGTGCGACATCTGCTCGATGAAGTACATGTCCTCGGGCTGGCGGGTGATCTCGAAGTTGCCCAGCAGCGCGCCGAACGGCGAACCGCCGAAGGTGCCGAATTCCTCTTCGTAGACCTTCTTGAACATCAGGCTCTGGTCGAAGTCGATGGCGGTCTGGAAGTCGCGCACCAGGTCGCGCTTGGTGACGTTGAGCACCTTGATCTTGAGCATCGGCCCGGTATTGCTCTCCTGGCACAGGTAATGCAGGCCGCGCCAGGTGCTTTCGAGCTTCTGGAACTCGGCGCCGTGCATGACTTCGCTCAGCTGCGCGGAGATCAGGCGGTCCAGCTCGGCCACGCGGGCGTCGAGCATGGCGGACAGGTTGTCCGACACCACCACGGTGCCCTTCATGACTTCGCGGGCCAGTTCGCCGATCAGGTCCTTGGCGCGGTCGTGCTCGGCGCTGGACTTGGCCACCCGGCTCTGTTCGACGATCTGGTCGAGCAGGCCCGCGTCGGCGGCGGCCGGGGCGGATGCGCTGTGCGCGGCGGCGGAATTACTCATTGCGGCCTCCCTTGCCGTCCTTGCCGGCTTCGCTGGTCAGTTGCTGCAGTTTTTCCGTGCTGCTGAGCACCTCGCCCAGCAGGTCTTCCAGCTTGTCGTTGCCGGCCAGCTTGTTGCGCAGGTCGGCCAGCTTGGTGCGGATGTCCAGCAGCTCCTTGAGCGGCTCGATCTGCTGCACCACCGCCTCGGGGCGGAAATCCTCGACAGAGCGGAACTTCAGGTCGACGCCGAAGGTGCCGCCCTCGTCGGTCAGGCGGTTCTTCACGCGGTAGGCGGCGCGCGGCTCCAGGCCGCGCATCACGTCGTCGAAGTTGTCGACGTCGATGTTGACGAACTTGCGGTCCTTCAGGCGCGGCAGCTCGGCTTCCGACTGCGCGCTGAAGTCGCCCACCACGCCGACGACAAAGGGCAGTTCCTTCTGCTCGATCGCGTCGCCCTTCTCGACGTCATAGGTCAGTTGAACGCGCGGCGGGCGCACTTTCTGCAGTCTTTTCTGAACGCTTTCTTTCTTGGCCATTGAGGGCTCCCAGCGGATGCGTAGTGACGAAGGCGCGTGGACCCGGCCTGCCGGGTCCGGCGGGCCGATCAGGGTTTGTTGATCAGATTGCCGAACGGATCCGGCGCGCGGCCCCCGGCGGGCGGGGTGGATGGGGTGGATTGGGCAGGCTGCGCGGGCGCCGTGGCGCCGCCGGATTGCGCCGGGCGCGCCGCCGGCGCAGCAGTGGCGCCGCCGTTGGCGGAAGGCGTACCGGCTGCGGGCGTACCGGCCGCGGGAGCCCCGGCTGCCGGCGTACCGGCGGCGGCCGCGCCCGGCGCGGCGGCGGCGTCGTTGCGCGGCTTGGGCGGCGGACGCGTGCCGCGCGACGGCGGCTTGCGGCCTTCGGGGAACAGCACGTCCTGGCCCAGCGTCTCGCGCATGGAGGCGGCCAGCGCCACCGCGTCATTGCGGGCATTGCCGGCCAGCAGCGCATCGGCGCGCAGGTCCGCCAGCGATTGCATGGCGACCCGCAGGCCGCCCACGGCGCGCACCGTCTTGGCGGTGAAATCGTTCTCGTCGCGGCTCAGCGCTTCGTCCGCGGCGACGATGGCTTCCCCGTATTTCTGTTCATCAAAACGGATCTTGGCGATGTACGACCAGGGCTCGCCGCGCGAGGGATTGCGCTGCGCGATTTCCTGGAATTGGACCACGGCTTCATCGCCTCCCTTATTGGCCAATGTCTCGGTGGCCCGGGTGATCGATTGCTTGTATTCGGCGTCCGTCTGGGGCTTGCTGGTCGTGGCGCAACCGGCCATCAAGGCCACCATACCGCCTATGAGGAAATACCGGGAAAGTTGCATTTTTGGGGAACGTGTCCGATGTAACCAAGGGCCGCGTATTTCAACAACTTTTTGTTAGTACACCACTACAGTGCATTACGTCATGTAACTTGCCACGAAATGTCGCTCAACGTGCCGCCATCTGTATGTTGTCGCAATGATCCGGTATAAAGAGCCATGTCAAAACATCTCAATTTATCGCGATGCTTGGCGGCCTCGATGCTGGTCGCGGTGGCCCCGGTCATGACGGGTTGTGCAGCGGTTTCCGCCCTTGGCGCGGTCGCCGGAATCACCGGCACGGCACTCGATGCGGCGGGCCTGAAAAAGGACCCGAATGCGCCCACTGATGTGAAATTGGCGATACACGCCGGAGAAAATTTGAATGCGAGCAGCGGCCAGCCAACGGCTGTCGTTACGAAAGCATACTATTTGAAGAACGCCGAGGCATTTCAGCGCGCACCGCTCACGCAATTGGTTGATACTGAGCAGGAAAAGGCGGCATTGGGCGACAGTCTCATTGCTTCGCGCGAGATCACATTGACGCCCGGCCAGCGCTTCGAAAACATCGAAAAAGTGCCGAAGGGCGCCACCTATATCGCCGTTGCCGCCTTGTTTTACGCACCCGCGCCACAGCGCTGGAAATACGTGTTCGAGGTCAAATCGGTCGAAGACAGCGGCATCGTCCTGGGCGCACACGCGTGCGCCATGACGGTCGCCACCGGCAAGATCGTGCTGCCGCCCGGCATGCCGGCATTCGATCCATCCAGGCTTGGCTCGTTGCAATGCCCTGACTGAATCCAGCGCTCGCCCTGGATCCGGTACGTGAAACGTCCTCTTCATATAGACACATAAACGAGAGCCCGCCAACGTGAGTTATTCAGCGAAGATTTTGTGGGGAGAGGGGCTGTTCCTGCGGCCCCAGCATTTTCAGCGGCAGGACGCCTACCATGAGGCCCGCCTGGCGGAAATGAGCCGCGCGCTGCACCCGTATTCATGGGGACTGCGCAGCGTGCGCTTCGATGCCGCGGCGCTCGCCAACGGCATGCTGCGCGCCACCGAGCTGTCGGCGATCTTCCCCGACGGCGAAATCTACAACGCGCCCCACAACGACGACCTGCCGCCCGCGGTGGCGCTGGACGGCCTGGACGGCGCCAGCGAAGCGGTGTTCTACCTGGCGCTGCACCCCATGAAGGACATCGGCGGCAATTACCGCGATGCGCAGCAGGCGGAAGGCTTCGACTCGCGCTATGCGCACCACGACCGCCCCGCCCCCGACCTGTACACCAACGCCAGCACCGCCGAACTGGCGTTCCTGCGCAAGAACGTGCGCCTGCTGTCCGAACACGAGCCGCGCGACGCGCTGCTGACCATCCCGGTGGCGCGCGTGCGCCGCACCGCCAGCGCGGGCTACGAGCTGGACACCAGCTTCATCGCCCCCAGCCTGACGGTGCAGGCCTGCGGCGCGCTGTTCGAGCAATTGCGCCGCCTGCTGGACGCGCTGCAGGCCAAGGTCAACGCGCTCTATGGCTTTCATCGCGAGCCGAGCAAGAACATCATTGAATTCCGCTCGGGCGACGTGGCCTCGTTCTGGCTGCTGCACACCGCCAACGAGGCCTACTCGGCGCTGTCGCACCTGTTCCACAACCCGCAGTTGCACCCCGAGCGCCTGTTCCAGGAAATGCTGCGGCTGGCCGGCGCGCTGATGACTTTCTCGAAGGTGCACACGCTGGCCGACCTGCCGGTGTATCGCCATGAACAGCCCGGCGCCGCGTTCGCGCAGCTGGACACGATCCTGCGCGACCTGCTCGACACCGTCATCTCGACCCGCTACTTCTCCATCGTGCTCGAGGAGCTGCGGCCGTCGTTCCATGTCGGCCGGCTCGATTCCGACAAGCTCGACGAAACCACCGCGCTGTACCTGTCGGTGTCGGCCGCGACGCCGGCCAGCGAACTGGCGGAGACGGTGCCGCTGCGCTTCAAGGTCGGCGCGCCCGACGACGTCGAGAAGCTGGTGCTGTCGGCCATGCCCGGCGTGCAGCTGGTGTACACGCCGCAGGTGCCGCCGGCCGTGCCGGTCAAGCCGGGCGCGTGCTACTTCACGCTGCAGACGCGCGGCTCGCTGTACGACCGCATGCTGCAGGCCCGCAGCATCGCCATCTACGCGCCGTCCGGCATTCCCGAACTGAAGCTGGACCTGATCGCCGTCACCCGCTGACCGGCGCCCGTCCATCCCCCGATCCGACGCAACCCCGACGCTTACCGAAAGAGCCCGCCATGAACGCCGCCGCGCCCTCTCTGATGCCCGGAGCCTCGCTCCCGCCCCGTGCCGCCGATTTCTATGGATCGCGCCCCGCCAAGTCGCTGCTGGACCTGCTGTACGACGGTTTCCTGATGCTGTTCCTGCTCAAGAGCGGCCAGGAACCGGCCAGCGCCGCCTCGTTCTCGGCGCGGGTGCAGCAGTTCCTGGCGGACTTCGAGCGCAGCGCCAAGAAGCTCGACATTCCGGCCGAGGATGTCTACGCCACCAAGTACGCCTTCTGCGCCGCGGTCGACGAGACCGTGCTGAACTCGCAGTTCTCGATCCGCGACGCCTGGATGCTGCAGCCCTTGCAGCTGACGTTGTTCGGCGAGCAGCTGGCGGGCGAGAACTTCTTCTCGCGCCTGGAAGACCTGCGGGCCCAGGGCGCGCCGCGCCTGCAGTCGCTGGAGGTGTTCTACATGTGCCTGCTGCTGGGTTTCCAGGGCAAGTACATGATCGAGGGCCAGGAAAAGCTCGGCTACCTGACCGCGCGCCTGGGCGACGAGATCGCGCTGCTGCGCGGCAAGCGCGCCGGCTTCGCGCCGCACTGGCCGCTGCCCGACAAGATCGCCCACACGCTCAAGCGCGACGTGCCGCTGTGGAGCATTGGCGCGCTGTTCGCCCTGCTCGGCCTGCTGGCCTACCTGGGCATGGCGCACTTCCTGAACGGCGACATGCAGACGGCCATGGCGCCGTACCACGACATCGTCAAGCTCGGGCCGCGCGCCGCCCACCTGACCATCTCGCTGCCCTGACGGCCCACCCACACCGCCACGCATCATGATCGATCGTTCCCCCCTGCCCGCCGGCTACAGCAGCCTGAACGTCGCCGCCCTGTCCCAGAACGCCCGCCTGCTGCAAGCGCGCACGCCGCTTGGCGACGCGCTCGTGGTCGAGCGCATGCGGCTGCGCGAAGGCGTCTCCGAGCTGTTCGCCCTGACGCTGGATTGCCTGGCCTCGTCCGCCGAACTGGACGTCGAGCCGCTGCTGGGCAAGGAGATCAGCGTCAGCCTGCTGCTGGCCGATGGCAGCCAGCGCCGCTGGCATGCCGTGGTCGAAGGCGTCGATGCGCTCGGCGCCGACGGCGGGCTGGCGCGCTACCGCCTGCATGCCGCGCCCTGGCTGGCGACGCTGCGGCTGCGGCGCGACAGCTTCCTGTTCCAGGACAAGTCGGTCACCGACATCCTGACCGAGATTTTCGCCGACTACCCGCAGGCCTCGTACGCCTTCGACATCGCCGAGCCGCCGGCCGCGCAGCCGGTGCGCACCCAGTACCGGGAGACCGACCTGGACTTCGCGCTGCGGCTGATGGCCGAGGCCGGCCTGAGCTTCCGCTTCGACCACCAGCAGGATGACGGCCAGTCCGACGGCTCGGGCGGCGCGCGCCACCGCCTGGTGGTGTTCGACGCCGGCGTCGCGCAGCCCGACAATCCCGCTGCCTCGTTGCGCTTTCACCGCAGCGACGCCACCGAGGCCGAAGACAGCGTCACGCGCTTCGGCGCGGCCCGCGCCGTGCGGCCCAACACCGTCACGCGCGTGGCCTGGAACGACCGCGCCCTGCTGGCCCATGGCGCCCAGGCGCAATCGGCCCTGGACGCGGGCGCCGTGCCGGCGCTGGAGGACTACGACTACGACGGCCACGGCCGTCATCGCGACGACGAAGGCGCCGAACGCCTGGCCGCGCGCGGCCTGCAGGCGCACGAAGCGCGCATGCTGCGCTTTGACGGCGGCGGCACCGCGCGCCAGATGATGCCCGGCCACGTGTTCGCGCTGACCCAGCACGACCGCTACGCGCCCGGCGCGGGCGGCGCCGCCGATGAGCTGGCGGGCAATCGCTATACGCTGCTGCGCGTCGAGCACGAGGCCGCCAACAACCTGGGCAGCCAGGCCGCCCAGGTGCTCGGCGCGGCCGACCTGGAGCGCGGCGCCTACCGCAACCGCTTCGACGCCCAGCCCGCCACGGCGGCGCTGCTGCCGGCCTGGCGCGCGCGGCCCACGGCTCCCGAGGGCGTGACCGCCGTCGTCGTCACCGCCCAGGACGCCACGGTCACCACCGGCCGCGACCTGCGCGTGAAGGTGCAATTCCCGTGGCAGCGCGGCCAGCGCCCGTTGCAGGGCGGGCTGCCCCATCGCAGCCATGGCGACGACGCCGGCAATGCGCCGGGCGACGACCGCTCCGGCGCCTGGCTGCGCGTGGCCGGCGCGCAGGCCGGCCCCAACTGGGGCGCCCACCACCTGCCGCGCCAGGGCACGGAAGTGGTGGTCGAATTCCTCGATGGCGACATCGACCAGCCCGTGGTGGTGGCGCAGCTCTACAACGACAGCGACCTGCCGCCCTGGACCGCGGGCGTCGACGCCGACGCCAACCATCCCGGCACGCTCAGCGGCTGGCACAGCCAGGGCCTGGATGGCCAGGGCCACAGCCAATGGCTGTTCGACGACACCGCCGGCCAGGTGCGCACGCGCCTGTCCAGTTCCATCGCCGCGTCGCAACTGGGGCTGGGCTACCTGGTCAAGCAGGGCGCCGACGAAGCCTCGCGCGGCCAATGGCGCGGCACGGGCTTCGAATTGCGTTCCGACGCCTGGACCGTGGTGCGATCCGGCCAAGGCATGCTGCTGTCGGCCAACGCCCGCGAAAGCGCCGCCTCGACCCAGGCTGACACGCGGGAAGCGCTGGCCCTGATGCGCGGCGCGAAGAACGCCGCGCAACGCATCAGCGACGCCGCCACCCAACGTCAGGCGCGGCCGCTGGCGGCCAACAGCGAATACGACGCGTTGATCGACGCGGTCGATCCCAAGGCCGCGGGCCGCTACCCCGGCAGCGTCGGCGGCCAGCAGGCGGTCAAGGCCAGCGGCGGCGAGCGCGGCGGCAGCGACCCGGTCGAGCGTATCGACGGCGCGCGCATGCTGATCGACGCGCCCTCGTCGATGAACCTGTCGACGCCCGCGACGGCGATCCTGCATGCCAGCGAGAACCTGCATGTCACGGCCCAGGCCGATGGCCACGTGGCCGCGCGCCAGACCTTCGCCAGCGCCTCGGGCCGCTCGACCAGCCTGTTCGTGCAGGACGGCGGCCTGCGCGCCATCGCGGCCAACGCGCCGGTGTCGATCCACGCGCACACCGACATGCTGGAGATGCTGGCGGGCCAGGACATCACGATCACCTCCACCACCGACGGCATCGAGATCCTGGCGAACCAGCGCATCACGCTGCAGGCCGCCGGCGGCGCCATCGTCATGGACGGCGGCGACATCCTCTTCAAGGGCCCCGGGATGTTCTCCGTGAAGGGCGCCTCGCACAACCTGATCGGGCCGGCCAGCGATGCCGCCGCCCTGCCCGCGCTGCCGTCCAGCCAGGTCGGCGACCCGATGCTGGTGACGGCCGAACTGGTGCATCGACCGGCCGCGATGAAGCAGGCGCTGGCCGCTTCCGGCCAGGCGCTGAACGCCGCCGGCGCGTCCGACGCGATGGCCGCGGCGCCGGCCGCCGCCGAGGGCGCCGCCCTGGGCGGCATCGGCTCGGCCCTGGCCAGCGGCGCCAGCGCCCTGTCTGGCGGCCTGACAGCCGCTTCCGGCATGCTGGACAAGGCCAAGTCCATGGCCGGCGCCGCGCTCAAGCCCATACAGGATCTGGGCGCGATGGCCGGCAAGGCCATGGGCGCCGTCACCGAGGCGGGCTCCGGCCTGGCCTCCGGCGTGGCGGCCAAGGCCGGCGGCATGGCGCAGTCCGCGGCGGGCGCGGTCACGCCGTCGCTGATGAGCGGCGGCACTCCGTCATTGATGGGACGGGCCGCCTCGATGGCCGGCAATGCCACGCAATCCCTGGTGAGTGAAGGCGCCGCGTCCCTGACGCAAGGCGCCGGCGGCGCGCTCGCCAGCGCCCTGCCCATGCCCGCGGGCCTGGCCAACGCCGCCGGCGCGGTCTCGCAGGCCGGCGCCATGGCGGACCAGGCAGCCACCCTGGGCGGCAAGGCCGCCGGCCTGCTGTCCGGCGCGGGTGCAGCCGGCGCAGCGAGTGCAACGGGCGGAGCAGGCGCAGCGGCGGCCACGACGGGTGGCGCCGCGACCGGCGCCGCCGGCATGGCCTCTTCCGCCACCGGCATGGCCGCGCAAGCGGCCGGCGCCATGGGCAATGCCTCCGCCGCGTCGGCGCTGTCGGCCGCCTCAGGCCTGACGGCGGCGGGCGGCGGCGGCGTGGGCGCGGCCATCGGCCCGATGATGACGCAGGCCATGGGCGTCATGGGCGACCGCGGCGCGGCGCTCGGCTCCACCGTGAACACCCTGCTGTCGATGCCCGACGTCACCCAGGGCAACCTGCCTGCCGTGGCCGGCGCCATCCTCAGCACGCCAGGGTTGAGCAACTCCGCGATCCCGACGGTGGTGGGCGCCATCCTGCAATCGCCCAGCATTTCCAGCGTGACGCTGCCCAAGGTGGCGGAAACCATCATGAACATTCCGGCGGTGGCCAACTCGCCCTATCCGGGCCTGGCCAAGCGCGTGATGGAGGCCGCCGGCATCAACCTGCCCGGCGCCGCCCGCGTGCCCGGCGAGGCCACCGGCCAACCGGCAGGCAGCACGCCGACGCCGGCCAGCACGGCGGCCTCCCCCTACCAGGCGCGCAGCGGCGCCAAGCTGCAATACGTCAATCTGCCGCAGGCCGAGGAACGCTGGAACGATGGCCAGGCGCTTACCAGCCTGGACCGCCAGACCAACAAACCCAAGATCCACGTGACGTTCAACAAGGCCGGCCAGCACCGCTTCACGGTCAAGGTCAGCCCGCGCCCGGGCAATGCGGTGTACTCGGCGCGCGAACTGAGCCGCCAGCCGCTCTACCGCGAGCCGAACCAACGCTCCTACAGCTACGTCACCGATCCGGACGGCACCAAGATCGTCGACGACATCACGCTGCCGGCCGCCGGGCTGAACACCTATCTGTTCGAGGTGGTCAACGACAAGAACCAGATCATCTCCACCGAAGTCGTGGAAACGGTCAGGCGCCTGTACATCCAGGAGATCATGCTGCCCGGCCCCGAACCGATGCAGCGTCCGCACGGCTTCCAGCCAACCGCCACCGAATACGCGCGGCACGGCGTGGACGTGGTGCAGCTGCCGCCGCTGACCACGCGCGGCCAGGCCAATTACGATGTGATCTACGACAACAGCGCGGACGATCCGCGCCTGCGCAGCGCGGCGCGCTCGGTCTATGCCCAATCGCAAGGCGCCGAGCGCGAGCCGTTCACCATCGTCGCCTGCCACGTGGACCGGCTGGCCACGCCGAAGCCGGTACAGCCCTTCTACATCCGCGCCAATGCGGGTCCGGGCGCGGGCAGCACGCAGGTCCAGTTCGCCGATGCCGCGGGCGACGTCAGCTTCCTCTGGTACAACATCGACCCGGGCCAGGACTGGTTCCTGGAATGCCTGTTCGAATACACCGACCCGGCCGCCGGCGTGCGACGCGCGGTGGTGCCGCGCGATCGGGTCACGCCGGTCCCCTACGATCCGGCCGAGCCCAAGGCCTGCCATGCCGTGAATGTCCGCCTGGAGGGGCTGCTGCCCGTGCCCACGGCCGGCAAGATCGTGCTGCGCGTGCGGCTCATGGAAAGCGCGGCGGCGGGCATCGCGTTCTACAACACCAACCTGCTGTGCGTGGCCGCGATGTCGCCCTGGGATCCGGTGACGATGGACTACCAGCAGGAGACCTTCGTGCATGAGATCGGCCACCTGATCGGCATGACGCCGAGCGGCCCGGAATGGGTCCAGGCGCATCCGGACGAAGCCGACATGGACTCGTCCAAGCTCGACAAGGGGCCGTTCTTCTATTCCAAGTGGGGCAACCACTGCCATCAGGGCCTGCCCGCCAACCAGTTCAGCGATGCCGACACCGGCGCCTGCGTCATGTTCGGCGCCGACTGCATGAGCATCCGCTTCTGCGTCCATTGCGCCAAGGCCGTCCGCAAAGTGGATATGTCCGGTGGCTGGCCCACGTTCTGACGGCCGGCGCCGCGCGGCGCCGGCCCTGGCCCTGCTGCTCGCGGCAGCGCTGACCGCCCTGCCCGCGTCGGCGCGGACCCCAGCCGGTCCGCGCGCTCCCTCTCAACCCGCTACCCAGACCGCTTCCATGACCACCGACTGGATCGACCCGCCCGCCTTCGCCACCGCGCCCATCGGCACCGTGCTGGATCATGCCTGCATCCCGCCCAACCACGGCAGCGACGATCAACTGAACATCGCCGCGCCCGCGCGGGTGCGGCCGCAGGCCACGGGCGCCCTGGTGATCCCGGTATGCGCGCAGGGCATCATCCCGGTCTCGCAGGACCAGAAGCTGCCGCGCTTCGTGGCGGTCAACACCCAGACCGGGGCGGTCTACGAAGGCGTGGCCTACGAATACAAGCGCCGTCCGCCCCGCGCCGGCGTCGAAGTCGACGAGATCCCCGGCTCGCGCCCGCCCAAGGGCATCCCGATCAGCCCGGGCATCAGCGTCGGCACGCAGTTCAGCACCGACCTGGCGGCGCAGACGGCATTGCCGAGGGAGCCGGCGAAGTACGAGGTGTATATCGAGTCCAACGGCGTGCGCTCGAACACCGTCACCATCGAGGTGCAGGCGGCGCGTTAAGCCGGCGCAGCCCTCGCACCGCCCAGCCATGTTCCCGATCGAAGCCCTCCTGATCGTTGGCGCCATGGCGCTGGTGGTCGGCGTCGCCGTGCTCGTGGTGGCGATCCAGGTACTGCGATTCATCTACTGGGGGTACTGGGCCGACGATGCGACCCACGGCGAACGCCCGCATTTCACCGGACCGCTGCTGGCCCTGGCGTTCAGCCTGCTGGCCGCCAGCGAAGTCCTGCCGCTTCACCCGATCCTCGACCGGATCCATGAGCTGAATCCGGTGCCGCCCTGGGCCACGGAGTATTACGTGGTGGCCATGCTGGTGCTGATGGTGCTGTCGTGGATCCATGGCGGCAGGATCAAGAACCGGCTGTGGCAAGGGCTGCTGGGACGGCTGCGGCGGAAAAAGGCGCCACCCGCGCCGTGAACCGCGTCAGCCGCGCCTGTCGCCCGGCGGCAAGCCTCGGGCTTTCAAGCGCGCGATGACGGCCTGCGGCAGCGCGACGACGGCCTTGCCGAAGTCGCCGGGTTGACGGCCCGGCTGCGCCAGCAGCGCGGCGATTTCCGGATCGCTGTCGAAGTCGGAGGCGACGGTGAAGTACAGGCGCATGTATTGGCGCATGTCCTGCTCCTCGACGATGCGATACTTGATCCAGGCCGTTCTGGCCACCTTGCCCAGGACACGCAGCACCTCGTAGCGATCGCGGTAATCCTCGAACGCGCCGCCGTATTGCCGGTACAGCCAATCCGCGGTGTCGGCGAGCGGGAAGCGCGTCTGCCCGAGCAGATTGCGGCTAAGCGCCAGCTCCATGCGCTCATCGGGATAGATGTGCAGTTCCAGGTACAACGGCCCATCGCCGGGGGGAATCGGCGTCGGGTCCATGTGCACCGTGGTTTCCTTGTGAAACAGCAGGCTGTCCAGCGTGCCGTCATGGAGATGCTTGATCGCCTCTTCGCCGTCCACGCCCGACCATTGGACCTTGAACTCCGTGCCCTTCAAGGTATAACAGCAGGTCACCGAACCCTCGCCGCCACCCACGCCCATCGCGCCGCTTCCGGCGCTCCGCCCCTTCGCATCGGAAATGCGGATGGTATCGATGTCCCAAGGGGTGTAGTTGTAGGCGATCAGGTTCAGGCCGCGATACTCCGGTTCGCCGCCGCAGGCGGCCACACCCGCCAGCAAGGTGATCGCCGCCAGCGCCCGGATCGCGCTCGCAACGGTCATGGCCGCGCCGGCGCCAACCCATCCAGGTTGGCGCGCATCTGGTCAACGCGCGCCGCGGAAGCGGTATCGGCCTTCATCTTGCTCTCCTCGGCCTTGAAATCGGTCTTGCCGAAAATGTCCTTGTCGCGCGTGCGGAAGTACAGGGACGTGCTGGCCAGCAGGTGATCCGGCCAGCTGCTCAGCATGGCGTCATGCACCAGGAAGTCGAACAGCGCCATGACCTTGGGCGGCAGCGGATTCTTGCCGGCGCTGGCTTCGCGCCAGATGTTCAGCAGGCGCTGCTGCGTCGCGCGCCTGGCTTTCATGTCGGCGAACGGGTCCTTGGGCTTGTCGTCCTCGGTCAGGGTGCCGCCGCCGCGCGTGATGAGCTCATTGCGCATGTTCTGCATGTTGAGCTGGTCCTGGTCCATCTGTTCCATGGTGCGCACGACGTTCGGATTGCGCCGGCGGAATTCCTCCTTGTGGCGCTCGCGCTCCGCGTCCTGCCGTTCGGCGTCTTCGAGCCCGCGGTATTCCTCTTCCAGGCGCTGCCACAACGGCTTGAAGCGTTGCGGCGGCAATTCGCCGCGGCTGGCCTCGGCGCGGTCCCGGCGTTCGTTCTTGAGCGCCTCCAGTTCCTTCAGGCGCGCCGTATTCTCGGGCTTGTTGCGCTCCTCGCGCGGCAGCATCGAGACGCGCCGCAGTTCCTCGTTGTAGGCCTGCTCGGGCGTGAAGAAGTCGCGATCCTGGATCCACTTCTCGGCCGGATCGGACAGATCGCTCTTGAAGACCGGATCCTGGTAGCGCACCGCGAGCCAGCGCAGGAACACCTCCATGTGCGGCATGAAGTCGATGCCCGGCTCGTACTTCACCACGCCGCGATAGGCCTCGACCAGTTCGGTGATCCGGTAGCTCTGGGCGCCGTCCTTGATGGGGATGCCCATGCTGAACTTGGCATAGGTCAGCGGCCGCTTGTCGAACAGTTGCTCCATGCTGTAGAACCCCACGCCATTGCACAAGCCCAGGTTCAGCATGTCACGCAGCGGAACGCGCGACAGCTCGCCGCGCGATCCCAGCGAGCCCTCCGGACTGACGCCGGTCACGTCGCCGCTCGACCCCGGATAGAGATACTGCTCGCCGCGCGTCTTCTCCAGGCTGTCGACGCGCTGATTGGCGCGCAATTCCTGGGCGGCGGCGAAGTGCACGCACTTCTCCACCGCGCCCGGCACCGTCAACGTGCGGTCCTTGTGCGTCTGCTTGAGCAGA
This sequence comes from Achromobacter sp. 2789STDY5608621, assembly GCF_001299375.1. Lineage (NCBI taxonomy): Bacteria > Pseudomonadati > Pseudomonadota > Betaproteobacteria > Burkholderiales > Alcaligenaceae > Achromobacter > Achromobacter sp. 2789STDY5608621. The sequence goes on from NZ_CYTU01000036.1 coordinate 61,807, forward strand.
TCGGTGAACGGCAGGAAGCCCAGGAACGTGCTTTCGTCCATGATCGACGACACCGAGTCCAGCAGGCCCAGGAAACGGATGCGGATCTCGGCCTCGCGCGCGCCCTTCTGGCCCGGGAACACCAGGTCCTTGTCATGGCGGCGGCGATACTTCTTGACCACATCGTTGATGAACTGGCGCGCCATCACGCCGCCACGGTCGCCGCCGAACACCGAGATCTCGATCCGCCGCACGTTGTTCATCTCGGCGCTGACGGCCTCGTGCGTGGCCCGCAACTGCCGCAGCGCGGCATCCACGCGCACGTCGACGCCCGTGCCCATGAGGTAGGCCACGGTCTCGTTGTCGCGGATGACGGGCACGCCCTCCATGACCGTGGTCTTGGCGACTTCCTTGCCCGCGGTCCAGGCGACCTTGAGCGGGTTTTTCTTGAAGCCCGACCAGAAGCCCCGCACGGTGCCCTTGGCGCGGTTCACCAGGCGCTCGGGGTCCCATGCATTCCAGATCCGGACCACCTTGTCGGGCAGCGTCTTGACGTCCTTCACCACGTCCTTGTACGCCTTGACCATGGGCTGGAACGAACCCTCCTTGATCATTTTCTGTGTCGCGCCGCGCAAGCGCTTCAGGGCGTCCGTCTCCGGAATCTCGTCGGCGCGGGTGATGTTCTTGGCCGCGCTCTGGGCGTTCTTGATCGTCTCGCTGAGGATCTTCTTGCCCGCGGCGGTCGCGCCGTAGATCAGGTCGTCGTTCCTGGCATCCTCGTTCAACTCCGTGCCGAGGCCGGAGTAGTAGAAGCGGAACCAGTATTGATTGACCGGCCGGTCTTCATCGTCGTGGGCGTAATGCGCTTCCCACAGGCGGCTGACGTTGGAATAGAACGTGGGATGCTTGCTGTCCACGTCCCGGCTGCGGCCGAAGCCGTCGAAGAAGAAGCCGATCCGGATCACCGCCCCGCATTCCTGGCAATCCTGCCGGGGATAGGCGGCCTCGCTCTCGGCCATCTTCTTGAGCACGGAGGCAGGCGTGCGATCGACCGGCGGCAGGTTGTCAGCCATTCTTGGCTCCCGGCTTGGCGCCCGTGGCCTTCAGGTGCGCGATCTTGTCCGCCGGCAGCTGCCGGACGGCCTTGGCGAAGTCGCCCGGCTGGCGGCCCGGCTTGGCCAGCAACGCGGCGATGTCCGCGTCGGCGTCGAAGTTCGATGCCACCGTGAAGTACAGGAACATGTACTGTTGCAGGTCCTGCCCGTCCTCGATCCGGTACCTGGTCCACGCGGTCTTGGTGACCCTAGCCACCACCCGGCGCACTTCCGCGCTGCTGCGATAGTCGCCCAGGGCGTCGCGATGCTGCGCGTAGAGCCAGCGCGTGACCTCGACGATCGGCAGGCGGACCTGCCCCAGCAGTTTTCGGCTCAGGGCCAGCTCCATGTGCTCATCGGGATAGATGTGCAATTCCAGGTACAGCGGCCCCTCGCCCGGCGGCACGTCGGTGGCGGGGAAATGCACCGGGGTTTGCTTGTTGAACATCACCTCGTCCAGCTTGCCGTCGAACATGTGCTCGCGGACCTTCTCGCCGTCCGCGCCGCGCCATTCGACCTTGAAGTCGGTGCCCTTGAGGCTGTAGCAGCACGTCACCGAGCCTTCGCCGCCGCCCGCGCCGATGGCGCCCGTGGCGGCCTTGCCGCCGTGCGCGTCCGTGATCTGGATCCGGTCCAGGTCCCAGGGGGTGTAGTTGTAGGCGACGAACGACAGGCCCTGGTAGCTGGGTTCGCCGTTGCAGCCGGCCAGCAGCCCCAGCCACATCATCAGGACAAACAACCCCTTGCGCATCAAAGACTCCCATCCATATCGCGTGCCTGCCCCGTCATGCCTCGACCTCCTCGTTCCGTTCCTGTTCCGCCCGCAGCAGCGCGTCCCACACCGCATCGGGCACCTGCGCCAACGCCTGCGACAGGCCGTCGCCCTGGAAGGCGCGCAGCGCGGGCGCGATCGCCTCGTGTTCATCAAAGCGCGGGGAAATGGTGATGCCCCACGCCACGTAGTCCAGCATGTCGCGCTCGCTCTCGACGCCGTGGGCCCGGGCCCGCGCCATCTGCTCGACCACGCGCGCATACAGATCGTCCTGCCGCACCCCGCCGCCCAGCACCCCCAGGTAGATGCGGCGGATCTGCACCGCCAGCTTGTCCGGGTAATCCAGTTCCAGCAGACGCTCATGCTGCGCCAGCGCGAATGGCTGTTGCCGCGGCCGGTCGGCGGCGTCCAGGCTGACGCCCGGCCCCGCCCACTGCGCCATGGCGCCATCGCGGCGCGCATAACGCAGCAGGCTCAGCGGCGCCAGGAAGCGTTCGCGCTCGGGCGCCGTCCAGACCTGGAAAGCGCGATCCAGGATGCGGCTGTCGTAGAAATGCAGGTAGTACTCGCGGCCATCGGGCAGTCCATACTCGCCGTAGTAAGCGAAGTGCGCCATCAGCTCGGCCAGCGGCAGCGGCGATACGACATGCGTCACCGCGTAGACGCCGCCCTCGATCTGGTGCAACCGCCTGAGCAGGCGCAGCACCTCCGAGGTGCGCGGCTCGCCAGGCCCGCGCCACAGTTCGAAACGGCTAAGGTCGTCGAGCTCGATCAGCAGCGGCGCGATCTCTTCGTAGACCGCCAGCTCCGTGCCGACCCAGATCGACCCGTGACTCAGGTCGGCGCTGGCCTTGACTGGCGCGGCCAACTCGGCGCGCCCGCGAAAGTCCACCAGCAGATAGGTGTAGAGCGGAACGCCGCGGGCATCGGCCAGATCGGCGGCCTGCGCCAGGGTGTCGTTCAGATGTGCTTCCCAATCCATCATGCCGCGGTTCGCCTCACGCCTTGTCAGTGATCGACTGCACGCCATCGTGCGCATCCAGCACGCATTGCTTGCAGACCGTGAATTGCGGGAAGGCGTAAGGCAACCTGTCCGGCCCGGCGAACTGCTTGTTGCCGGTCTTGACGTCGATGCGGCCGGGCGCGGTGACGGTGATGTTGCCGCCCTCGAGCACGATGCTGGCGCCCGCCGCCGTCGCGATGCGGATGCGCTTGGGCGCGGCGTATTCCACCGCGGTCTGGGCGCTGCCAATGGTGATGTCCTGCTGCGCCTGCACCCGCAGGATGTCGTGCTGCGCCTGGATGTCGACGTTGCCCTTGGCCGAGATCAGGTCCAGGCCCGACTCCGCGCCGCTTTGCTGCAGGCCCGCCACGATGCCCAGGCCCTGCCCCGTGTGCAGACGCAGCGCGCCCATCACCGCCAGGTTCTGGTCCTTGCCCGAGGACCAGTGCACGGCCTCGCCGGCGGTGTATTGCAGATGCTGCCCGGCGACCTGCGCCAGCCCCGCCCGCGCCGCCATCAGCACCACCGGATCGGTGGCGTGCGGCACCTTGCCTTGCGCGGCCTGCGTATGCTTGGCCGAGGCATCGCCACGGGCGCCATCCAGGCTGTCGCCGGCGACGGTGCCCGAGACCGTGCGATGCATGGCCGCCAGCGGCGCCTTGTCG
>NZ_CYTU01000036.1:65706-65979 GCF_001299375.1 Achromobacter sp. 2789STDY5608621
GTCGAACACGATCTGGTTGTAGCCCGCGCCGCCGAATTCCTTGCTCTTGAAGCCGCTCAACGCCGCCGCGTTGCGGTGGTTCTCGTCGCCGCCGGCCGCGCCATGCCAGGCCGGCGCGTTGCCCGCCGCAAGGTTGGCCTGGGCGCTGGGCGCGGCATCGCGCGCGGCGGCGTAGACCTGCGTGTCGGCCTTGGCGCCCGGGCGTCCGCCCGGCGTGGCGGGCGTGCCGCCTTCGCCGCGGCCGTTGTACAGCGCGCCCACCACGATGGGCTG
>NZ_CYTU01000037.1:0-64670 GCF_001299375.1 Achromobacter sp. 2789STDY5608621
CGGCGCCCCCGCCGCCGGGGCCGCCCGACTGGCGGGCGAGCGCGGCCTGGACTACCTGTTCGAGCCGATGCTCGAGGGGTTCTATTTCCAGGCGCCCGAGCAGACCTCGCGCGCCCTGTCGATGGCGCTGTGGGCCTTCGGCGCGCGCCGCAGCCGCACGCTGGCGCTGGCGCAAGGCATGCAGTCGCTGCCCGAGGCCCTGGCGGCGCCGCTGGACCTGCGGCTGGACACGCCCGTCACCGCGCTGGACGTGACGCCCGGCCGGGTCTGCGCGCACACGCCGGCGGGCCCGTTCGAGGCCGACAAGGTCGTGCTGGCGGCGCCGGCGGCGCAGGCGCGCGCGCTGTACCGCGGCGACAGCGAGGCGCAACAGGCCCTGCTCGCCACGCCCTACAGCGCCACCCTCAACATCGCCATCGCGTTGCCCGGCGGCCTGCCCGCGCCGCAAGGGCTGGAGGACGTCTACGGCCTGCTGATCCCGCGCCGCGAGCGGCAGGTCATCGCCGCGGTCGGCATCGAGTCGCGCAAGGCCGCCACCTTGGTGCCGGCCGGCGGCGAACTGCTCAACGTCATGCTGGACGGCCGCGCCGGCGCGCGCCTGCAGGACGCCGACGAGCGGCGCGTGCTGGCGGAAGTGCTGCCCGAACTGGGCCGCCATTTCCCCGGCCTGGTCGGCCGCATCGACTTCACCCATTTCTGCCGCTGGCCGGCGGCTGAGCCCCTGTCGGCGGTCGGCCGGGCGCGCGCCATCCGTGATTACCGCCGGCAATGGCGCGACGCCGACCCGGTGGTGCTGGCCGGCGATTACCTGGCCATGCCCACCACCGACGGCGCGGCCCACAGCGGCGAATGGGCGGCCGCGGCCCTGTTGCGAAACCGCGTCACCGGGGCCGATTCCGCTCCCGTCAATCGGTCCGACAATCGCCGCAGATGACCGGAAATGCGTGACGGTTGACTGAGAATGCTTGAGTGCAATCTACACAGGCAACCGGGAACAACGCGGGCAGCACGCCCCCCCGTCGTTCCCGTTGTTTTTCCCCACTCAAGGAGTTCTCCGGATGAAAAAGACGCTGCTCGCGGCCGCCATGTTGACCACTCTTGCCGGCGCGGCCCAGGCTGAAACCTCGGTCACCCTCTATGGCGTCATCGACACCGGCATCGGCTACAACAAGGTGTCCGGCTCGGTCAACGCGACCGACCCCATCACCGGCGCGCCCCGCGCCGTCGACGTCGGCGCCAGCCGCATCGGCATGATCAACGGCGTCCAGTCCGGCTCGCGCTGGGGCCTGCGCGGCTCCGAAGACCTGGGCGACGGCCTGCGCGCCATGTTCACGGTCGAAAGCGGCTTCGACTCGGGCAACGGCACGTCCCAACAAGGCCGCCTGTTCAACCGCCAAGCCACCATCGGCCTGGCCAACGACAGCTGGGGCTCGCTGGAATTCGGCCGCCAGACCACCGTCGGCGGCACCTTCCTGGGCGATATCGACCCCTTCTACACCAGCTTCACCCAGGCCAACATCGGCACTTCCTTCAGCGCCGCCAACACCATGCGCTGGGACAACATGGTCATGTACCGCAGCGCCTGGTCGGACGGCTTCCAGTTCGCCCTGGGCTATTCCTTCAACGCCGACAGCACCGACAAGAACCAGAGCGGCTTCCGCACCGGCGACAACGCGCGCGGCATCACCGCCGGCCTGCGTTACGTCCAAGGCCCGCTGAACGTCTCGCTGACCTATGACCAGCTCAACAGCTCGAACTCGGCGCGCCAGCTCGACGCCGATGGCGACCCTGTCATGGTCGCCGGCAAGCCGGCCGAATTCGACCACTCCGTCACGCCGCGCCAGTACGCCGTGGCGGCCTCCTACGACCTCGAAGTGCTGAAGCTGGCCGCAGCCTATGGCCGCACCACCGACGGCTGGTTCGTCGGCCAGGACCTGGCGGCCAACACGGCGGTCAACGACCAGCTGGGCACCTTCCACTACGCGGCCGGCTTCAAGGCCAACTCCTACATGCTGGGCGCGACCCTGCCGCTGGACGGCATGAGCAACCTGTTCGGCTCGTGGCAGCATGTCTCGCCGTCCAACGACAAGCTGACCGGCGATGACGCCAACATGAACGTCTGGAGCGTGGGCTACACCTACGACCTGTCCAAGCGCACCATGGTTTACGCCTATGGTTCGTACGGCAAGAACTACGCCTTCATCGAAGGCTTGAAGAGCACCGCTGGCGGCGTCGGCTTGCGCCACCTGTTCTAAGCATCCACGCCGGGCCGGCCCTGCCGGCGCCACGCGCGCGACACCGCCACGGATCCGCTCCGTGGCGGTTTTTTTTGGCTTCGGCCTGCGACGACGCGCGGCGCCCTGGCCCGTTTGCCCGGTTTTTCAACGACGAGTGGCCGCCCCTTTCACGATACAAATAGACAGAAAATCACGGTTTTTGCCAGGAAATAGGACTTTTTGACCTACACTAGGGGCTGGGAACCACGTTGGGCGTCATGCTCAACGTGTTGTTCCCTTTATTTTTTCCCTCTACAGCAAGGAGTTCCACGGATGAAAAAGACGCTGCTCGCAGCCGCAATGTTGACCACTTTTGCAGGCGTCGCTCAGGCAGAAACGTCAGTCACTCTCTATGGTGTCATCGACACCGGCATTGGCTACAACAAGATCAAGGGCAGTGGCTATGACGGCAGCAAGCTCGGCATGATCAACGGCATCCAGGCCGGCTCCCGCTGGGGCCTGCGCGGATCCGAAGACCTGGGCGATGGCCTGCGCGCCGTGTTCACGCTGGAAAGCGGTTTCGATTCGGGCAACGGCACCCGCGGCCAGAGCGGCCGCCTGTTCGGCCGCCAGGCCACCCTCGGGCTGGCCAACGACGCCTGGGGCACGATCGAATTCGGCCGCCAGGCCACCGTCGGCTCGAACTACCTGGCCGATATCGACCCCTTCTACACCAGCTACACCCAATCGAACCTGGGCCTGGGTTTCAGCGCGGCCAACACCATGCGCTGGGACAACATGATCATGTATCGCAGCCCCTCGATGAGCGGCTTCCAGTTCGCCGCGGGCTATTCCTTCAACGTCGACGATACCAACAGCGACGAAACCCATTTCCGCACCAACGACAACTCGCGCGGCATCACCGCCGGCCTGCGCTACGTCGAGGGCCCGGTCAACGTCACCCTGACCTACGACCAGCTCAACGGCTCGAACCGCGGCTCGATCGACCACGGCGCGACGCCGCGCCAATACGCCATCGGTGCGTCGTACGACCTGGAAGTGGTGAAGCTGGCCGCCGCCTACGGCCGCACCACCGACGGCTGGTTCGTCGGCCAGGACCTGCCGGCTGGCACGCCCTTCAGCGACGAGTTTGGCACCAACCGCTACGTGGACGGCTTCAAGGCCAACGCCTACATGCTCGGCGCCACCTTCCCGATCGGCGGCGCCAGCAGCGTGTTCACCTCGTGGCAGCACGTCTCGCCGTCCAATGACCGCCTGACCGGCGGCGACGCCAACATGAACGTCTGGAGCGTGGGCTACACCTACGACCTGTCCAAGCGCACCAACCTGTACGCCTATGGTTCGTACGGCAAGGACTACGCGTTCATCGACGGCCTCAAGAGCACCGCGGCCGGCGTCGGCATCCGCCACGTGTTCTAACGCCGGCGCTGCCGGCGCCCCGGCGGCTCGCCGTAGGCGCGCCGGTACATGGCGATGAAGGCGCTGTCGCTGGCATAGCCCACGGCATGCGCCACTTCCGTGACAGACGCGCCCTCGGCCAGCCGGGCCCGCGCCATCAGCAGGCGGCATTGCGTGCGCCAGCGCGTGAACGGCAAGCCGGTCTCCGCCAGAAAGGCGCGCGCCAGCGTACGGCCGCTGGCGCCCACCCGGCGGCCCCAGTCATCGATCGACAGCGCGCAGGCCGGATTTGCCAGCAGTTCGCGCGCGATCGGCGCCAGCCGCCGATCGCGCGGCATGGGCAGATGCAGCGGCGCCGCGGGCGCCGCCGCCAGTTCATCCAGCAACGCGCCCACCAGGCGCTGGCGCGGCCCGTCCAGCGCCTGGTCGGAGGGCCATTGCGTCACGCGCACGATCATTTCGCGCAACAGCGGATTGACGTCGAAGATGCGCGGCTCGCGCGGCAGGTCCGGATAGACCGCCACATCGAAATACAGGCTGCGATAGGCGAACGTGCCCTGCATGGCCGTGCGATGCACGCACCCGGCCGGCAGCCAGGCTGCCTGCAGCGGCGCCAACTGCCCCACCCGGTCGGTGAGATACAGCGTCACCCCGCCTTCCGCCTGATACAGCAATTGCGCGCGTTGGTGCGCATGCCAGTCCGACGCGTGCGCGCGCGTGTCGATCGCCATGCCCACCACGGGGCAGGCGACGAGGTCCGGATCTTCGACGGCATCGGGGGAATAGACAGGCATGTCCGATTGGCGATGTTTTATGGCGCGATAGCGTGATTTTGCGCGCCGCCGCGCGCCTACGCTAGCGGCTTTTCGCATCAAGTCCGTCGCATGTCTTCCCGTCTTTGCTCCCCGTCCGCCTGCGGCGCCCCGCCGCCGTCCTGGCTCGTCATCGCGCTGCTGGCGCTGCCGCAGATCGCCGAGACCATTCTCGCCCCCGCCCTGCCGGATCTGGCGCGCCACTGGCGCCTGGATGCCGCCGCCACGCAGCCGGTCATGGGCGTCTTCTTCGTCGGCTTCGCCGCCGGGGTGTTTCTATGGGGACATCTCGCCGATACCTGGGGCCGCCGCCCCGCCATGCTGGCCGGCCTGGTCACCGGGCTGGCGGGCACGCTGGGCGCGCTGGCCGCGCCGCATTACGCGGCGCTGCTTGGCGGCCGCTTCGTCCAGGCGCTGGGCCTGGCGGCGTGCTCGGTGGTGACGCAGACCGCGCTGCGCGATTGCCTGGACGGCCCGCGGCTGACGCGCACCTTCGTCACGCTGGGCGCGGTGCTGGCCTGGTCGCCCGCCGTCGGACCGCTGACGGGCCAACTGCTGGCCGACCGGCATGGCTATGCCGGCGTGCTGGCAACGCTCGCCGTCGTGATCGCGCTGCTGCTGGGATCGGTCGTCTGGCGCTGGCACGAAACCCGCCCGGCGCGCACCGGCCACGTGCCGCTGGCGGCGCTGGCCGGCCAGATGCTGGCCGACGCCGCGCTGCGCCTGGCGGTGCTGCGGGTCGCCGGCCTGAACCTGCTGGTGTTTTCGTTCTATGCCGCCGGCCCGTTCATGACGGGCCCGCTGCCGGGACTGGGTTTCGGCTGGGTGGGCCTGGGCGTGGCGCTGGTGGGCAGCCTGGGCGCCGCCGCCAACCGCCGGCTGCCCGCCGCCGCGGACGCCGAGCGCCGGGTGCGCTACGGCCTGCGCTGCGTCGCGCTGGGCACGGCGGCGCAGGCCGCCGCCATGGCCTGGCGCCCGGAACCGGGCTGGCTGTGGGCGGCCGCGGCGCTGCCGGTGTTCGCGGGCTATGGCCTGGCGATCCCCAATCTGCTGGGGCCGGCGCTGCGCCGCTACGGGCATTGCCTGGGGCGCGCCGGCGCCCTGTTCGGCCTGGCCTACTACAGCCTGCTGGGGTTGGGGTTGGCGGCCACCTCATGGCTGCCTTTCGACACGCCCCGGCCGTTGTCCCTGGCGTGGCTGGGGTTGGCGCTGGCGTTGCTGCTGGCGCGCTCGAAGCCGGCTTGAATGCGGCCCTCTGCGCAAGACGTCGCGGCGCGCTAGCGCGCGGGCGGGTCGGGCGTCTCGACCGCCAGCCCCTCGGCGCGCCAGTCCGGGAAACCGGCGTCGAGCCGCCGGGCGCGCAGGCCGTGCGCCCGCAACGCGGTGACGGCGTCGGAAGACAGCACGCAGAACGGGCCGCGGCAATAGGCCACGATCTCGTGCGCGGCCGGCAATTCGCCGAGCCGCTCGAGCAACTCGCCGGCGGGGATATTGATGGCGCCAGGCAGATGGCCTTGCGCGAACTCGTCGGCGGGCCGCACGTCCAGCAGCGTCATGCTGCCTTCGCCCAGGCGGTCGAGCAGTTCGTCGCGCGAGATGGCTTCCAGCCCGTCGCGGCGATCCTGGCTGTCCGCCACCAGGCGCCGGATCTCGCTCCGGTTGTGCTGCGCCACGGCCCCGAGGGCATTGAGCAGCCCGGCGATGGGCGCGGTGCCGAGCCGGTAGTACACATGCTTGCCGTCGCGCCGGGTCGCCACGAAACCGGCGCGGCGCAACTGCTGCAGGTGCTGCGAGGTATTGGCGACCGACAGGCCGGACAATTCGGCCAGCCGTTCGACCGGGCGCTCGCCCTGCGCGATATGCTCGAGCAGCACCAGGCGATGGGCGTTGCCCAGCGTGCGGGCGAGTTCGGCCAGTTCGGCCGCGAGAGGGGTCTGGAGGGGTGGCGCGGTCATTGGCGGCGATCTTAGCATTGGGGCCGCGTCAATCAAGCGGGACCTTGAACGACGCCTGGCGTGAACCTGGCGTGACGGTGCAATGAACACGAAACACGTGACTGTCATCATTGGATACTTCTTCAGCCGACCCCGAAACGCTCATTCATGTCCCGCTCGCCCAACTCCGTCCTTCCCCGCCCTTTCACCGCGCGCTGGCGCCCCGCCCTGCGGATCCTGGCCCTGGCCGCGCTGCCGCTGGTGCTGGCCGCCTGCAACGGCAGCAAAGACGATGATGACGACAGCCCCGTCGTCCAGAATCCGGCGCCGCCGACCGACACCCGCAACCAGGCCTATCTGGCGACCAAGCCGGGCGACGTCATCAAGGTCCGAATCGAGGAACTGCACCCGACCCAGGCCGCCATCGGCTACGACCAGATCTACTACAAGCTGGGCCGCTGGCAAGGCGACTTCAACCGTCCCACCTGGGCGGCCGACGCGACCAAGCAGCTGGATTATCTGAACCGCACGGTCGGCAAGAAATTCAGCGACTACTGCGAGGACATGGGCGCCAACACGTCCCAGGCCTTTACCTCCATCGCCCAGCTGCAGGCCGCGCGCCTGGACCAGCCGGCCACCTTCAACTGCACCGCGGCGATGGGCGCAAACCCCACCAACCTGAAGACCGTGGTGGTCGGCTGGGACGGCAATCTGTACCTGACCGACGGCCACCACACGTTCTCGTCGCTGCGCGAGATCGCCGACGGCGGCCCCAAGCTGCCGGTATGGGTCAAGGTCGACGCCAACTACAGCGGCATCGGCACCGCCTCGGCCTTCTGGCAGCGCATGGTCGACGAGCGCAAGGCCTGGCTGCGCGACGGCCAGAACCAGCCCATCACCGTGGACCAGCTGCCGACGCGGGTGGGCATCGCCAACGCGCAGGAAGCCGGCGGCATGCAGGAAGACCGCTATCGCTCGCTGGTGTACTTCACCCGCGACATCGCCTACAGCAACGGCAGCCTGCCGGAGTTCGCGGAGTTCCTGTGGGGCGACTGGCTGCGCCGCCAGGTGGCCGGCGGCCAGCTGCCCGGCCTGGATCAGTACGCCATGGCCGCCCCGGCCACGCCCGCGCAGATCCTGACGGTGAGCACGCTGAGCGCCGCGCTGGCCCCCACCGGCGCCAACGACGGCTATGCCGCCGCCGTGCGCAACGCCGCGCTGAAGATGACCGCGCTGGCCGACACCGACATCGTGTTCCAGGACCGCACGGCGGCCAGCCTGGGCCGCATCCAGCTGGTGGCTGGCGCCCCCAGCGGCTCGCCCACCAAGACCGCGCGCGACACGCTGGAAGAACTGCCGCGCAACGACGTCAAGGCCGACGCCACGCCGCAAGGCACCCCGCGCGGCGCGGGCAAGCTGTGGTTCGCGGTCAACTACCGCGCCTGCGGCAAGCCGGCCACCGGCACCTGCTGGGGCTGGTAGGCGCCGGGGCGGCCACGCCGCCTCAGCGGTCGATCTGCATGGCCGGCCGGGCTTGCACCTTGCCCAGCCAGGCCTGCACCTTCGGGTGCGCCGCCACGCGCGCCCCGAGCATCGTGCTGTAGCCGATCACCGAGCCCACCACCAGGTCGGCCAGCGAGTATTCGGCGCCCAGTATCCAGGGCTGGCGCGCCAGGTGACCGTCCAGCACCGCCAGCAAGACGTCCAGGTCGGCCAGCGCCCGTTCCGCCTGGCTCGGATCGCGTTGGCCTTCCTCGCCGTAGCCGACGTGGAACAGGCGCCACAGCACCGCGCCGTACGACACATAGGCCCACGCGCTCCAGGACATGGCGGCCAGCCGTTGCGGCGTGCCCGCGGCGGGCCACAGGCCGCGCTCGACGCCCCATTGCTCGCCCAGCCACAGCTGGATCGCCAGCCCTTCGAACAGCGGCGCACCGTCCACGGTCAGCGTCGGCACCTTGCCATTCGGATTGATCGCCAGGAATTCGGGGCGATGCTGCTCGCCGGCGCGGATGTCGACCTTCACGCGTTCGTGCGGCACCTGCAGTTCGGCCAGGGCGGCGGCGATCGGGGAGGCGCTGGACTGGGGGTACCAATAAAAGACGATGGACATGGAAAAACTCCGGTTTCGTGGATTCCCGCCGCGGCCCCATGGCCGCTGGCGACGGGATGAACTGTAGAATCCATTGCGGACAGTTTCCGCCCTCGATTCGCTTTATCGTCGACGCCATGCTCACCTCCAGCAACCGCCTCCTGCGCCTGCTTTCGCTATTGCAGACCCGCCGCCACTGGGCCGGAGGCGAGCTGGCGCAGACGCTGGAAGTGCACCCGCGCACCCTGCGGCGCGACATCGACCGGCTGCGCGAACTGGGCTACCCGATCCAGGCCAGCAGCGGCGTGGCCGGCGGCTACGCCTTCCGCGCCGGGCACGCGCTGCCGCCGCTGCTGCTGGACGACGACGAGGCGCTGACGGTGGCGATCACCCTGCGCACCGCCGCCACCGGCACGGTCGGCGGCATCGAGGAGGCCGCGCTGCGCGCGCTGGTGAAACTGGAACAGGTGATGCCGTCGCGGCTGCGGCACAAGATGGATGCCTTGCGCTCGGCGCTGGTGCCGCTGGCCCGCCACACCCCGCTGGTGGACGCGGGCCTGCTGGCCGCGCTGGCGGCCGCCTGCCGCGACCAGCTGCGGGTGAGCTTCGGCTACACCGACGGCCGCGGCCAGGCCAGCACGCGCGAGGTCGAGCCGCAGGGGCTGGCGCACACGGGCTGGCGCTGGTATCTGGTGGCCTGGGATCCGGCGCGCGATGACTGGCGCACGTTCCGCCTCGACCGCATCGCCGGCCAGGTGACGCCGGGCGCGCATTTCCGCCCGCGGCCGCCGCCCGATGGCGGCGACCTGCGCGGCTACGTGGCGCGATCGGTGGGCCAGGCGCCCAACGCCGAGGACGCCCGCGTCATCCTGCACGCGCCGCGGGCGGCGATGGCGGCGCGCATTCCGCCGTGGGCCGGCGAACTCGATGCGCTCGATGACGGCCGTTGCCTGCTGCGTTGCGCCGGCCAGTCGCCGGACATGCTGGCCTACTGGTTGATGACGCTGGACGTGGAGTTCGACGTGCTGGCGCCCGCGGCGCTGGCGCAGCGCCTGCGGCAGGCGGGCGAACGCGTCGACCGCATGCTGCAACGCCGCGCCGCGCGCGACGAGGGCCTCTGACCCCCTGCGTCTGAACCCTGCGTCTGAATCCTGCGTCTGAACCCTATTCCCCGGCCCCTCGGGCCGATGCCGAGGAATGGCACCCGAACCGGTTGTTTATCCGCTGATTGCCCCGATGCGCGCGGGCCGCAGTTCGAGTATCTTGTGACTCCCTCGCACATTCCGGAGCCCCTGCCGCCATGAGTCTCGAACCGACCTCCTCCCCGTCCCAGCCCGCCACCGCCGCCGCGGCGCCGCCCGCCGACGTCTTCCTGCAATTCCTGGTGAACCTGGTGAACAACGGCGGCCAGCTCAAGAGCATCGGCGTGACGCTGCAGATGGGCGGCATGCTGGTGTCCGGCGAGATCGTGTCGGGCGCCGAATACTTCGACCGCTTCGCCGAAACCTTCGCCGACTCGCTGTCGGACGCGGACGGCCAGGCGCGGCAATCGGTGCGCACCTCGCTGGCGGAACTGGGCGACGTGTTCCGGCTGCCGCAACCGGCCGAACCCCTGCCCAACTACATCCACCTGGCCGACGCCCTGTTCTTCACCGCCGACGGCACCCCGATCGCCGGCCAGCCGACGCTGTGGCGCGGCCGCAGCAGCGCCGTGGACGGCTTCATCCTGGGCCGCCTGCAGGCCGCCTGAGCCGGGCGGCCGCGCCAGGGCCTGCCGAACACGACAGGACGCCTCGCACGCGTACCCCTCCGTGCGGGGAGCGCTTCCTAGGGCGAGACGCAGGCGTTGAAACTGCGCCAGGCGGCGCCATCGGCCGCCAGCCAGACCGCCAGGCATTGTGCGCTGAGCGGCGCGGACAGCGTGGCGCCGCGAAACAGCAACCCGGGATGCGAACGCAGCCAGACGAAATCGTGGATGTCCGCGATGTCGTCGGCCACCACTTGCAGGTGGGTGTCGGCGAGACATGCCATCAAGGCGTTGAAGCGGCGTTGCAGCCCGCGGTCGGCGCCGAGTCCGCGCGGGATTTTCAACACCAGGCCGGTCGCGCAAAGCTCGCCACAGGCCACCGGCTGGCCGCCGCAAGTGGCAGGCAGCAGCTGCGCGCGCAGGCCGGGACGGAATTCGGCGTAGCTGGCCACGGCCTGCGCCTGCGGCATCAGGCGCAGGATCAACGGCAACTGGAAGGTGAGACGCCGGGCCGCCAGGTGCGTCCTGTCACGGCGGGCGGCGGCGCCGAAGCAAAGCTGTTCGCGCGACAGGCCCAGGTCGAGATCGGTGCACAGGCGCTGCGCCAGGTCGGCGTCGCCCGGGGCGGTCAGCGCATGATCGAAAGACAGGTCGATGGGCGCGTCAGGCCGGGAAGCGAAAGCCGCCGCGGCCCGCAAGCGGGCACGCTGGGGCGCCAGATCGACGGCGCGCCAGGGCATGAAACTGTCGGCGACCGCGTACTCGTGCACCCGGCCCTGCGCGGTGAAGACCGGCTGGAACCGCAGGAACAGGGATTCTTCGGGCGGGAAGCAGGCGTGAGTGGCGTCACGCATGGCGGGACCGGACCACGGGCGCCGGCCAGAGGCGGCGCGTGGGGGAGAACATCATGGAACCTCATCGGGGCGCGGCCAGGCCGCAATGCCGGCCGTGTCGGACGGAAGACCGGCAGGGATGTGGACGATGGTGCCAAAGGCGGGGCAGCGATTGAACAGGAATATTCTCAATCGGCCGCGTGATCGCGCCTGGATGGATCCGAGCGGGCGCCGGCTGCCCAGGTGCGGCCGGCACGCCCGTCCTGCTTGCATTTTTGAGATTCCTCCCACCGCCCGCGGCCGTCATGAACCCTAAAATTCTGTCCCCTCGTCCGGCTTCGGCGCCGCCGGCTCCGCCCGCGGCCGCCGATGCGGAATAATTCGTCGGTCCCTCCCGCCAACCCGACCGCGCCCCGCATGCAAAGACTCCGCGTCGTCATCGCCGACGATCACCCCCTGGTCCTGATGGCCATGACCGAACTGCTGAAGCAGTACCTGGGCTTCGAGGTCGTCGCCGCGCTGGACTCGCCGACGGCGCTGGTCGAGCAGCTTGCGCGCGACGCGCCGCAGGTGGTCATCACCGACTACGCCATGCCCGGCGACGACCTCTACGGCGACGGCATCCGCTTGGTCAAGTACCTGATCCGCCACTATCCCGGGGTCCGCGTGGTGGTGCTGACCATGGTGTCCAATCCCATGATCGTGTCGGCGCTGTACGACGCCGGCGTCGATGCGGTGGTCTTCAAGCACGACAGCCCGACCGAGATCGTCAGCGCCCTGCAGGCGCTGCAACGCGGCCGCAAATACTATCCGCCCGGCCTGACGCGGCGGCCGTCGCCAGCGGGGCGCGGCGCGCTCATCGGCGACCGCATCAACAGCCTTTCGCCCAAGGAGTTCGAGGTGCTGCGGCATTTCGTGCGCGGCGAGTCGATGATGCAGGTGGCCGGCAGCCTCAAGCGCAGCGTCAAGACCGTCAGCGGCCAGAAGATCTCGGCCATGCGCAAGCTGGACGTACGCACCGACCAGGAACTGGTGGCGTTCTGCGTCGAGCACGGCATGTTCCAATGAGGGTTCGATGAACCCGATAGAGAAGATGGGCATGACGCGGCAATCCCCGGAAACCGTCATCGGCCAGGCGCTGGACCGCCAGGCGATGCAGGCGCTGATCGAGCGGGCCGACGGCCAGCCGCTGGCCTTCGACGACTGCGACTTCCAGGAAGCCGACCTCTCGCGCCTGGATCTGCGCGGCGCCCGCTTCACCGCCTGCGCCATCGCCGGCGCCTCGTTCCAGGGCGCGACGCTGGCCGACAGCGTCTGGCGGCGCTGCCGTGGCGGACAGGCCGTGTTCGCCTCGGCCGACGCCAGCGAGGCGCTATTCGAGCATTGCGACCTGAACAATGCCAACTGGCGCCGCGCGCGCCTGGCGAGCGCCCGCTTCCAGGGCTGCAAGCTGACCGGCGCCGACTTCGACGGCATCGCCTGCCTGGGCTGGACGCTGGAAGACTGCCTGCTGGTGGGCGCGCTGGTGCGCGGCATCTCGTTCCGCAAGTGTGCATTGCAGCAACTGGACTTCTCCGACGCCGACCTGACCGGCTGCGATCTGCGCGACACGGTGTTCCATGGCGGCAGCCTGCGCAACGCCACGCTCAAGAACGTGCGGTTCGAGGGCGCCGACCTGCGCGAGGCCGACCTGGGCGGCATCGACCTGTCCGCCGCCGCGCGGCTGGCCGGCGCGGCCATCTCCAAGACCCAGGCGGCGGCGCTGCTGGCCGAACTGCGCATCACCGTCATCTGACGGCGGCCGCGCCGTCCGCGCGGACGCCCGCAAGGCGCCCGGTCCCGCTACACTCCTGGCGACAGGCCGGTCATCGGCACCGGTCCGCGACCAGGGAACCGCCATGCTCGAAACAGACAGCATTCAAGCGCGCAGGTCCAACGGACAGAAGGCCCGGGAACGCGTCAAGCGTTCGGCCCACGCCGCCCTCGGCAATGTCGACCGGGACCCGATCCGGTTGCTGCGGATCAACAGCGCCGGGCGGGTGCAGGCCCTGATCCCGCTGCGCTACGGCCGCATGGCGGCCTCGCCCTTCACCTTCTTTCGCGGCGCCGCCATCCTGCAGGCGCACGACCTGGCCGGCACCCCGCATACCGGCATCTCCATCCCCATCTGCGGCGACGCCCACCTGCTCAACTTCGGCGGCTTCGCCACGCCCGAACGGCAGCTGCTGTTCGACCTGAACGACTTCGACGAAACCGCCACCGGCCCGTGGGAATGGGACGTCAAGCGGCTGACGGCGAGTCTGGCGGTGGCGGCGGCGCACATGGGCTATGGCCGCGGCGACAGCGCCGACATCGTCATGGCGGCCGCCAGCGAATACCAGCTGCGCATGAACGAGTACGCGCAGAACAGCACGCTCGACGTCTGGTACCAAGGCATCACCTTCGAGCGCATGCTGCAGGACGCGGAAACCCCCGAGGGCCGCCGGTTGATCGGCCGCGCCATGGAGAAGGCCGCCGGCCGCACCAACGAGAGCATGCTGCACAAGATGGCGTACCTGGACGGCGGCCACTGGCGCATCCGCGACGCGCCGCCGGCCATGTTCCACCCCAGCGGCCCGGTGACGCTGCTGGGCAAGGCCGAGCACTGGCCGGACACGCCGACCTGGAAGAAAAAGATGGCCAAGTGCTACGCCGGTTATCTCGACAGCCTGGCGCCGGACCGGCGCGAACTGCTCAAGCACTTCGCGGTGCAGGACGTGGTCTTCAAGGTGGTGGGCGTGGGCAGCGTGGGCACGGTCTGCCTGGTGATGCTGATGGTCGACAGCTGGGGCAATCCGCTGTTCCTGCAGGTCAAGGAAGCGCGCCAATCCGTGATCGCCCGCTATGCCCGCGACAAGGCGCCCGCGCATGACGGCTATCGCGTGGTGGCGGGCCAGCGGCTGCTGCAGGCGGCCAGCGACATCTTCCTGGGGTGGTCGACGGGGCCGCGCGGCAGGCACTATTACTTCCGCCAGTTGCGCGACATGAAAGTGTCGGCCGACGTCGAGAGCTTCAACCAGAAGATCCTGACCGGTTACGCCCGCATGTGCGGCCGCGCGCTGGCGCGGGCCCATGCCAAGGCCAGCGGGCACTCGGTGGAGCTGGCCGCGTACATGGGACGCGCGGGCCAATTCCCCGAGGCGCTGCTGGCGTATGCGCAGGGCTACGCGCGGCAGAACGAGAAGGACTACCGCCGCTTCCTCGGGGCCTGCCGCGCGGGCAAGCTGCCCATGCGCACCGACGAGGACATGGCGGCGGACTTCCGCGTCTGACCGCGCCCGGCCGTCAGGCGCCGGCCACGCCCATGGCCGGATCGCTCACCGTGTGCGCGCCGGTCTCGACGCGGCCGGCGAAGCGGCGGTAGAACGCCGGATCGCTGGAGCAGGTGACGGCGAAGTCATACCACTGCCCGCTGGCCGCCAGCCCCCAGTTGCGAGTGGCCTTGCCGCCGCCCGCCACGTCCAGCGTCACCGCCGCGTCCTGGCGGTACGCCTGCGGCGCGACCGTAAAGGTGCAGGCCTTGGCGCCGGTGTTGAGCAGCTCGGCGTAGACCTCGCCGTTGGCGATGTCGTAGCAGACCCGAATCTCGGGCAGCGCGCCGCTGTCGGCGATGCGGTTGGTGTCGCCCTTGAAATGGCGGTGGTAGCCGTTGGGGCCGAGCACCCACAGGTCGTACATGCCCAGGTTGTCCTGCAATGCGTTCCAGGTGTCCGACAGCGTCTTGCCGGCCTCGACCGCGTAGCGGCGCGGCAGCCGATCCAGGTGATAGCGGTCATAGACGTGGAACACCGCGCCCTGCGTGCCGGTGTTGGCGAACACCAGTTCCACCGTGCCGGCCGCGGCGCAGCGCGCGCTGGTGTGCAGTTCGTACGGCAGCGCGCGCGACGGCCGCGTGCCGCTGGCCTGCAGCGGCAGCTGCATGTCGGTGGGCAGCGGCATCTGCGGCAGGGCTTCCTGCGCGGTGCGCAACTGGTCGGCGGCGGCGCGCGTGGCGCGTCCGGCCAGCGTCGGCAGCGCCTCGGTGTTGGGCGTCTTGAAGTTGAAGGCGCTGGTCAGGTCGCCGCAGACCGCGCGGCGGAACGGGCTGATGTTGGGCTCGGCCACGCCGAAGCGCGCTTCCAGGAAACGCAGCACCGAGGTGTGGTCGAACACCTGCGAGTTGACCCAACCGCCGCGGCTCCAGGGCGAGATCACGTACATCGGCACGCGCGGGCCGGGGCCGTAGACGCGGCCGTCCTTGGTCGCCGGCTGGGTCGTGCTGCCGGCGGGCGAGGCGTGCGTGAAGTACTCGGGCGTCAGGTCGGCATCAGCCAGCGTGGTCTTGCCGGCCGGGCTGCCGCCGGCGTCGCGCGACGGCGCGGACGGCGACGGCACGTGGTCGAAATAGCCATCGTTCTCGTCGAAATTCACCAGCAGCACCGTCTTGCTCCAGACCTCGGGCACGGCGGTCAGCGCGTCCAGCACTTCCTGCAGGAACCAGGCGCCCTGCACCGGGCTCGACGGGCCGGGGTGTTCGCAGTAGATCGACGGCGCGTTCATCCAGGACACCTGCGGCAGCTTGCCGTCGCGGATGTCGCGCTTGAAGGCGTCCAGGTAGTTCTCGGGCGCGGCGCCCGGCAGCGTGTTGGCCACGCCCTTGTAGAGCGGATTGGCGGCATTGTCGGTGGCCGGGTCGTAGGCCTTGTACGGCAGCGCCTGGCCGGTGTTGGCGTAGGGCACGCCCGGCTCGCCGCCGCTGGACACCGGAAAGCCGGAGCTCACGTTGGCCTGGCGGAACGCGCGGAACGCGCCCAGCATGTTGTCGCCCCATTCATCGGGCATGTTCTGGTACGAGATCCAGCTGACGCCGGCCTGCTCCAGCCGCTCGGCGTAGGTGGTCCAGGTGTAGCCCTTGTTGACGTTGGCCGGCAGGCCGTCGATCCAGTCCCACTCGTTGTTGACGAAAGCGGTGTTGGTGGGCACGGCGCCGTTGGTGCCGGTCAGGTGGAACGAGCGGTTGGCGTCGGTGCCGGTATGCATCGAACAGTGATAGGCGTCGCACAGCGTGAACGCGTTGGCCAGCGCGAACTGGAACGGGATCTCGCGTTCCTTGAAGTAGCCCATCGAGATGTCGTTCTTGTGCGTCGGCCATTGCGCCATGCGGCCGCCGTCCCAGGCTTTCTGGCTGTCGTCCCAGCTGTGCGGGGTGCCGGAGGCGCGCTGCGCGTTGTTGGTGGTGCCGTCGATGTGGAACGGCGTCAGCACGGCGCCGTTGGCGCGTTGCTGCTGCCAGACCTTGCGGCCGTTGGCGAGCGGAATCGGGAAGCGGTCGCCGAAGCCGCGCACGCCCTTGAGCGTGCCGAAGTAATGGTCGAACGAGCGGTTCTCCTGCATCAGGATGATGACGTGCTCGACGTCCTTGATGGTGCCGGTGGCGTTGTTGGCGGGGATGGCGAGCGCGCGGCGGATGCTGGGCGGAAAGGCGGCGAGCGCGGCGGCGGCGAAGCCCGCGCCCGTGGCGGTCTGGAGGAAATTGCGGCGGGAGGTCATCAGTTCTACTCGGGATCGTGGAGGTCGGCGCTACCGCCGCTTACGGGGCGCAACGCAGCTGCGGCGCGGTCGGTTGGGTGACCGGCGGCTGCGCGGGATCGTCGGAGGAATCGTCACCGCCACAGGCGGCGAGCGTGGCGGCCGCGAGCAGGACCGCGGCAAGGGTTCTTGCAAGACTCGTGGAGGGCATGGGGAGGTTCTTTGGAAAGAGGAGGACCGACCTTGCCGCGACCAGCCGGCAAGACCCCAGCGAGTCTAGGAATGCGACGTGACAGCGCCGTGAAAGGTGGCGTGCCGAAACGGGCCGCGGCGCGTGCGCGCGGCCTCAGTGTGTGTCCAGATGCGTCAGCGCGCGGGCCGGCTGAAGCGCTGCTCCACCACCACGCCGCCCCATTGCGTGCCCTCGGCTTCCTCGGTCAGCACGAAGCCTTCGGACTCGTACAGATGGCGCGCGGCGTCCAATCCCTTGAAGGTCCACAGATACGTTTCGTCAATATCGAGCGTGTCGACGAAGCGCATCGCGCGCGTCAGCAGCGCGCGGCCGACGCCGAGTCCGCGCAGCGATTCATCGACGATGAACCAGCGCAGATGCGCGGTGCGTTTTTCCAGGTCGCTGTCGATGGCGATGGAGGCCAGCGTGCGGTTGCCGTCGGCATAGCGCCACAGGTTCTTGCCCGGTGCCGGCAGCGCCTCGGCGAAGGCCGCCAGGCCCGTCGCCACCAGGCGCTCGAACACCACGCCGAAGCCGGCGGCCTGCGCGTAGTAACGCGCGTGCAATGCGGCCACGTCGCCGATACAGCCCGGCGCATAGCCTTCCTGGATCTGCAGCTCGATGGCGTCGCTGGCCTGGGCGGCGCGCGTGTTCGGATTCTCGCGCGCCAAGGCGTCGGCATAGAGCGACAGGTAGCGCACCAGGATCTCCTGGTCGGGCGGCGCCAGTTGCCTCAGGGCCCGCGACACCTGCTCGGTGGCGAACTGGTCGATGCGGTTGCGCAGGTCCAGGCCCGCCGGCGTCAGCGACAGGCGCGAGGCACGCGCGTCGCCGCTGTCGGTCTCGCGCGCCACCAGGCCGGCCGCTTCCAGCTTGGCCACCTGGCGGCTGGTGTTGGACTTGTCCAGCCGCAGCACCAGCGCCAGGTCGCGCGCCTGGATGCCAGGCTGCAGGCCGATCTCGATGATGGCGTGCACCGCCGACGGCGCCAGCTCGCTGCCGGCCAGCGAAGGCCGCATGAAGCCGAGCTCGCGCACCAGCTTGCGCGAGAATTCCCGCAGGTCGCGGATGGTCTGTTCGCGGGATCGGGTGGGAAAGTCGATAAGATCCATGGTGGCGCGTCCTGAAGTTGCGGGTCGCAACCAATTTACTTGCGAATCGCAACCAATACAAGCCCCCCTGCTGCCTCATGAAAATCCAATTGCTGTCCGATCTGCACCTGGAATCCGACCCCACTTTCGTCGCGGACCCGACGCCGGGCGCGGACCTGCTGGTGCTGGCGGGCGACATCGGCTCGTACCAGCCGCGCTCGCGGCTGGCCACGGACGACTTCGGCCTGGGCCGCTATGCGCCGCGCCACGGCTGGCCGACGCCGGTGGTGTACGTGCCGGGCAACCACGAATACGACAACCTCGACTTCGACGAGACCCACGAGCGGCTGCGGACGCTGTGCGAGGCGCTGGGGATCCAGTGGCTCGAGCGCGAGACCCTGGTGATCGACGGCGTGCGGCTGGTGGGCACCACGCTGTGGAGCGACTTCGACGCGCTGGCCGCGCCGGGCGACACGCTGACGCAGGCGCTGGCCAAGCGCGGCAAGGCGTTCCGGGCCGCCGATTTCTACCTGGAAAAGGCGCAGATGCGGCGCCACGGCGCGCCCTTCATGGCCGAGCAGATGCGCGAGCAGGGCCTGGCCTGTCAGGCCTGGCTGGAAGCGGCGCTGCGCGCGCCGTTCGACGGCCCCACGGTCGCCATCACCCACTTCGCGCCGAGCCTGGCCAGCGCCGATCCGCGCTACGGCGTGACGCCGGGCACCGCCGGTTTCTGCAACGCGCTGGACCACCTGCTGCCGCTGGCCGACATGTGGCTGCACGGCCACCTGCACTGCCCGCTGGACTACGTGAAGGACGGCTGCCGCGTGGTCGCCAATCCGCTGGGCTACGCCCGCAAGGGCGAGCAGGAGGGCTACCTGCCCGACGCGTTGTGGGACGTGCCGCGCGCGTAGGCTGGCATCGCGGCGGCGTTCAGCGCGCCGCGGTATCGAGTTCGGCCAGCACCTGCCGGGCGACCTCGTCGAGCGAACGCCGGCAGTCCATGGCCACCCGCTGCAATTGGTCGTGCGCGGCCTGCTCGCTCAGGCCGTGGCGGCTGACCAGCAGCCACTTGGCGCGCTCGACCCGCCGCCGTTCCTCCAGCGCGCCGCGCGCCAGCGCCAGCGCGTCGTCCGACTGGCGCAGGCGCTGCGCCTGATCGCGCATCAGGTCGAGGATGGACCGCTCCATGGCCTCGCCCACGCCGTCCTGCGGCGGCACGTCGAGAATGCGGCCCTGCAGCTGGAACAGCATCGCCGGCGCGTCGTCGCCGGCGCGGTCGGCGAAGCGGCTCAGCAGCAGCCGGTGGTTGTCGAGCTCGGCGCGGGTCTCGACGATGCGGCGATGGCATTGCAGCGTCAGGGCCTCGGCCAGCAGGCTTTCGACCGCGCGCATGGCATCGATGCGCTCGGTGCACAGGCCGAACCACAGCTCGGCCAGGCCGGCGTCGACGCGTTCGGCCTCGGAGGTCCGCAGCGCCATGTCGCGCAGCCGCAGCACCGGGCCGGCGCTCTGCTCCAGCCGCTCCCACGCGGCCAGCGCATCCGCGCCGGCGTACTGCGCGAAGCTGTCGAAGCAGCGCTTCTGCAGATCCGCCAGCTCCAGCACGCGGGCCTTCTGCGCTTCGGTGAAATAGCCGGCGGTGTAGCCCATGACGCCATAGGCGCGTTCCTGTCCGCACAGCTCCTTGCCCTGCATGAAATTGAGCAGCGCCACCAGCAGCCGCGTGACGCCCGCGTCGAGCGACGAGTCGGCGGCTTCGAACACCAGCGCGAACAGGCTGGCGATGAGCCGCGTGAAGACCGCGCCGGCCTCTTCCGCCGCCACGCGGCGGTCACGGATGGCGCGGCGCGTGCGCGGCAGCTCGTCCAGGCGGTACAGCGCGTAGGCGATGCAGTTGAGCAGCCGCGCCTTGCCGGCGCTGCGGGTGGCATCCGGTTCCAGCCGGTCGAGGAAGCGGCGCACTTCCTCCTCGACCGCGCAGGCGTCGGAGCTCAGGCCGGCCAGGGTCTGGCGCAGCGCGTCCTGGCCGCCGCACAGATACAGGTTGGACGAACCGCGCTCCTTCTGCAGCACGTGCACCAGCTTGCTGACCAGGGTGGCCAGCTCACAGGTGCTGGCCAACGCTTCGAGTCCGTGCAGCTCGCTGCGGCGGGCCGCCAGGAGGAAGCGCAGGGTCGAGGGCATGGCGTGCTGCGACATGGCGACGATCCTCAGGCCGCGGCGGGCGGCTGGACTTCCACCGCGTCGCCGTTGAAGCGCACCGGCCAGGCCCGCAGCGATTGCTCGGGATACTCGACACAGACGCCATCGCGCAGCCGGAAGTGCTGCTTGTACAGCGGCGAGGCCACCACCAGCTCGCCGGCCAGGTGGCCGACGATGCCGCGGCCGATCACGTTGGCGCCCGACTTCGGGTCGCGGTTGTCGATGGCGTAGAGCGTTTCGCCGGCCACCGCCGGCAAGTAGAACAGGGCCACCTGGCGGCCATCGACCAGCGCCACCACGCCGGAATCGGCGACCAGGTCGCGGCGGGTGCAGACCGGCTGCCACGCGTCCGGCGGGGCATTGAACGGCGCCTCCTGGCGCAGGGCGATCACGACATTCGAGCGCATCAGGCAAGCTCCTCGGCGATGGGAATCACGCGCGCGGCGGGCGCGGGCCGCGGCTGGCCGCGCTCCTGCACGAAGCGGATGTCCGGATCCGCCGCGGCGCTGTTGACGAAGGTGCGGAAACGCTTGAGCTTTTCCGGGTCGGACAGGGCGTTGGCCCATTCGCATTCATAGCGGTCCACCACCAGCTGCATCTGCGCCTCCAGTTCGGCGCCCAGTCCCAGGCTGTCATCGATGACCACGGCCTTCAGGTAGTCCAGGCCGCCTTCCAGCGATTCGCGCCAGACCGAGGTGCGCTGCAGCTTGTCGGCGGTGCGGATGTAGAACATCAGCAGGCGGTCGATGTAGCGGATCAGCGTGGCATCGTCCAGGTCCTGGGCGAACAGTTCGGCGTGGCGCGGGCGCATGCCGCCGTTGCCGCACACGTACAGGTTCCAGCCGTTCTCGGTGGCGATGACGCCGATGTCCTTGCTCTGCGCCTCGGCGCATTCGCGGGTGCAGCCCGAGACCGCGAACTTGAGCTTGTGCGGCGCGCGCAGGCCCTTGTAGCGGTCTTCGATGCGCAGCGCCATGGCGACGCTGTCCTGCACGCCGTAGCGGCACCAGGTGCTGCCGACGCAGGACTTCACGGTGCGGGTGGACTTGCCGTAGGCGTGGCCGGTCTCGAAGCCGGCGGCGATCAGCTCGGCCCAGATGTCGGGCAACTCGTGCAGTTGCGCGCCGAACAGGTCGATGCGCTGGCCGCCGGTGATCTTGGTGTAGAGCTGGTACTTCTTGGCCACGGCGCCGATCGCGATCAGGCCGTCGGGCGTGACCTCGCCGCCCGGGATGCGCGGCACCACCGAATAGGTGCCGTTCTTCTGCATGTTGGCCATGAAGGTGTCGTTGGTGTCCTGCAGCGGCACCCGGTTCGGATCCTGGATCGGGCGGTTCCAGCACGACGCCAGGATCGACGCCACCGTCGGCTTGCAGAGATCGCAGCCGACGTGGCCGCGGCCGTGGCGCGCCAGCAGGTCCTCGAACGATTCGATGCCCTGCACCCGGACGATCGAATAGAGCTCCTGGCGGGTGTAGGGAAAGTGCTCGCACAGGCTCTTGTCCACCGCGACGCCGCGGCTCGCCAGTTCGTGTTCCACCACCTGCTTGAGCAGGGCCGCGCAGCCGCCGCAGCCGGTGGCGGCCTTGGTGCAGGCCTTGACGCCGCCGACGTCGGTGCAGCCGCCGTCGAGCGCGTCGCAGATGGCGGCCTTGCTGACGTTGTGGCACGAACAGATGGTGGCGGTGGCCGGCAGCGCGCCGGCGCCCAGCGCGGGCGCGGCCTGGCCGGCGGGCAGGATCAGGCTGGCCGGGTCGGCCGGCGGCGCGATGCCGTTCTGCGCGTATTGCAGCAGCGTGTCGTAGTAGCTGTTGTCGCCCACCAGCACCGCGCCCAGGACGCGCTTGCCGTCGGCCGACACCACCAGGCGGCGGTACGAGGCGCCCGCCTCGTCGATGTAGCGGTAGCTGCGCGCGCCGGGCGTGGCGCCATGGGCATCGCCGATCGAACCGACGTCCACGCCCAGCAGCTTGAGCTTGGTCGACATGTCGGCGCCGGCGAACGGCGCGCTGTCGTCGCCACAGAGCTCGGCGGCGGCCACGCGCGCCATCTGGTAGCCGGGCGCCACCAGGCCGAAGATGGCGCCGTCGAACGCGGCGCATTCGCCGATCGCGTAGATCGACGCATCGCTGCTGCGGCAATGGCCGTCGACGGCCACGCCGCCACGCTCGGCCACCGTCAGTCCGGCCTGGCGCGCCAGGCCGTCGCGCGGCCGGATGCCGGCCGAGAACACGATCAGGTCGGTTTCCAGCGGCGCGCCCTCGGCAAAACGCATGCGGTAGCGGTACTGCGTGCCATCCTTGATTTCCTGCGTGGCGCGCGACAGGTGCACGCCCACGCCCAGCGCCTCGATGCGCGCCTTGAGCGCGCCGCCGCCGGCCTCGTCCAGCTGCACCGGCATCAGGCGCGGCGCGAACTCGACCACGTGCGCCTCCAGCCCGAGCGACTTGAGCGCATTGGCCGCCTCCAGGCCCAGCAGGCCGCCGCCCACCACCACGCCGCGCCGGGCGCCGTCGGCCGCCGCGCGGATCTGGTCCAGGTCATCGAGCGTGCGGTACACCAGGCGCGAGGCCCCTTCGGCGCCGGCGATCGGCGGCACGAAGGGATAGGAGCCGGTGGCCAGCACCAGCTTGTCGTAGCCATGGCTGCCGGCGGCCGTCACCACCTGTCGCGCGTGGCGGTCGATGCGCAGCACCGGCTCGCCCAGCCGCAACGACAGGCCTGGCCGCTCATAGAACGCGGCGTCGCTCATGGCCATCGATTCGGCATCGCGGCCGCCGATGTATTCGGACAGGTGCACGCGATCGTAGGCGCGCCGGGTCTCTTCGCCGAACACCAGGATGCGATAGCGCGCCAGCGCGCCGCGCTCGATCAGTTGCTCGACGCAGTGATGGCCGACCATGCCGTTGCCGATGACGATCAGGGTCTGCATGGGAGTCGTGGAGGTCGCTGTGCTCATGGGGCTATCCAGGCTGGGCCGTTCGGTTTTCAAAAGACAAACGGCGCCCGGGACTGGTGGGTCCGGGCGCCGTTGCCTGCAAAGCTTGCGTTGTCTGGCCGGACACGGGCCCGGTATGGCAATCAAAGCAATAAGCGTGCCATCGCGATGCCGCCCGCGCGGCGGCCGCCACCCACGCCGCCGCGCACCCAAACGGGTCGGCGGCGCACCACGGCGGTGCAGCCACGCACCACCGCGCGCGCCGCCGGTCCGCGTGCGGCGCGGTCCACCGGCGGCGACCGACTGGCATGGAACTTGCATCGACAGGGCATCGACCCGGCCACGCCGGGAACCAACCAGGGCAATGGCGCCCTGCCCGCCCGGCCGCTGGCCGCGCAGGCAGGGCGCTTTCTTTTTTGGGAACCGAGCATGAGCGGCAGCCAGCGCACCGTGGACACCGTCTGCCCCTACTGCGGCGTGGGCTGCGGCATGACCCTGCACGTGGAACGGGAGCAGGTGGTGAAGATCACCGGCAACCGCGAGCATCCCAGCAACTTCGGCCGCCTCTGCACCAAGGGGTCGTCGGCCCACCTTGCCCTGCGCCAGTCGGGCAGGCTGGAGCACGCCTACGTGCGCGACCGGCGCGGCCAGGACCTGGCGCCGCGGCCGATGGCGGACACCCTGCGCGACACCGCCGGGCGGCTGCGCGCCATCATCGACGCGCACGGCCCCGACGCGGTATCGCTGTACGTATCGGGACAGATGTCGATCGAGGCCCAGTACCTGGCCAACAAGCTGGCCAAGGGCTTCATCGGCACCAACAACATCGAATCGAATTCGCGCCTGTGCATGGCCAGCGCCGGCAGCGGCTACAAGCTGTCGCTGGGCGCCGACGGCCCGCCCGGCTCGTACCAGGACATCGACCGCGCCGATCTGTTCCTGGTGATCGGCGCCAACATGGCCGACTGCCATCCGATCCTGTACCTGCGCATGATGGACCGGGTCAAGGCCGGCGCCCGCCTGATCGTGGTCGATCCGCGCCGCACCACCACCGCCGAGAAGGCGCATCTGCACCTGGCGATCAAGCCGGGCACCGACCTGGCGCTGCTCAACGGCCTGCTGCATCTGCTGCATGAGGCCGGCAAGACCGACGCGGCCTTCATCGCCGCGCACACCGACGGCTGGGAGGCGATGCCGGACTTGCTGCGCGACTACGCGCCCGAGCGGGTCGAGGCGCTGACCGGCATTGCCGCCGCGCAACTGCGCCAGGCCGCCGACTGGATCGGCGCGGCGCCGGAATGGATGAGCTGCTGGACCATGGGGCTGAACCAGAGCACCCACGGCACCTGGAACACCAACGCGCTGTGCAACCTGCACCTGGCCACCGGCCGCATCTGCCGGCCGGGCAGCGGGCCGTTCTCGCTGACCGGCCAGCCCAACGCGATGGGCGGACGCGAGATGGGCTACATGGGCCCCGGCCTGCCGGGCCAGCGCAGCGTGCTGTCGGCCGCCGACCGCGCCTTTGTCGAAGCGCGCTGGGGCGTGCCGGCCGGCACGCTGCATACGCGGCTGGGGCAAGGCACCATCGACCTGTTCCAGCGCATGGCGGCAGGCGAGGTCACGGCCTGCTGGATCATCTGCACCAACCCGGTGGCCAGCGTCGCCAACCGCGCCAACGTGGTGGCCGGGCTGCGCGCGGCGGAACTGGTGATCGCGCAGGACGCCTACCTGGACACCGAGACCAACCGCTACGCCGACATCCTGCTGCCCGGCGCGCTGTGGGCCGAGGCCGACGGCGTGATGATCAATTCCGAACGCACCCTGACGCTGATGCCGCGGGCCGTGCCGCCGCCCGGCGACGCGCTGCCCGACTGGCGCATCATCGCCGGCGTGGCCTGCGAGATGGGCTACGGCCACGCGTTCCAGTACGCCAGCGCGGAGGAGGTGTTCGAGGAGATCGCCGGTTTTTCCAACCCCGCCACCGGCTACGACCTGCGCGGCGCCAGCCATGCGCGGCTGCGCGAGACGCCGCTGCAATGGCCCTGTGCGCGCGCCGACGGCCCCGAGCGCAATCCGATCCGCTATCTCAACGACGGCGTCAGCCAGCCGTGGCGCGAAGAGGACGATGGCGCGCGGCCGCGCCTGGCGTTCGCCACCGCCAACGGCCGCGCGCAGTTCCACGCGCGGCCGCACGCCGATCCGGCCGAGCTGCCCGATGCCGACTATCCCATGGTGCTCAACACCGGGCGGCTGCAGCACCAATGGCACACGCTGACCAAGACCGGCAAGGTGCCGATGCTGAACAAACTCAACCCCGCGCCGTTCGTGGAGATCCACCCCGATGACGCGACAGCGCTCGGCATCGCTGCCGGCGACAACGTTGAGATCCGTTCGCGCCGCGGCCGCGCGGTGCTGCCCGCCGTCGTCACCGACCGGGTGCGGCCCGGCAACTGCTTCGCCCCCATGCACTGGAACGACGTGTATGGCGACGATCTGTGCATCAACGCCGTCACCAGCGACGCCATCGATCCGGTGTCGCAGCAGCCCGAGCTGAAGTTCTGCGCGGTGGCGCTGTGCCGCGTCGCGGTGCCTGCCGGCAGGGCGACGAGCGCCGTAGCGCCGGCCACGTTGGCCATGACGGAAATGGCGGCCGACAATGTTGCCGGCCTGGCCGCGGCACACGCGGCCCCGGCGTTGACAGCGGCCGGGAACCTGGAGACCGGCCCGGCCCTGCAGCCCGTCGCCGTGTCGGCCAGCGGCGCCGCCCCCGCCGAGGCCATGGCCGCGCTACTCGGCCTGACGAGCGGCGCGGAACCGCCCGCGCTGGATGCGCGCCAGCGCCACTACCTGTCGGGTTTTCTCAACGGCTTGCGGCAGGCCGGCGGCGCTCCCGGCATTCCGGAGCTGCCCGTCCACGCGCCTTTCGACGAAGCCACCCGCCTGTGGCTCAACGGCCTGCTGCATGGCCTGTACAGCCGCGCGCCGCGGCCGTTGGCGCCAGCGACCACGCCTGCCACCGACGCGGCGGAGGCCACCGTCCGCATCATCGGCCCGCGCCCGCGCGTGACGCTGCTGTGGGCCTCGCAGACCGGCAATGCCGAATCGCTGGTGGAACGCAGCGCCACCGCGCTGGCCGCGGCCGGTTTCGAGCTGCGCACCGCCTGCATGGCGGACTGCACGCTCGACGCCCTGGCGCGCGCCCAGCACCTGTTGCTGATCACCAGCACCTTCGGCGACGGCGACGCGCCGGACAACGGCCAGGACCTGTGGCGCGCGCTGTCGGCCGCCGACGCGCCGCGGCTGGCGTCGCTGCGCTATGCGGTGCTGGCGCTGGGCGACAGCAACTATGACGCCTTCTGCGGCCACGGCCGCCGGCTCGACCAGCGGCTGGCGCAGCTGGGCGCGCGGCCCTTGCTGGCGCGGGTCGATTGCGACACCGACTACGAGGCGCCGGCCGACGCCTGGCTGGAAAGCGCCATCGCCGGCATCCATGCGGCCAACGCCGAACAGCATGGCCATCCGGCCGGCGGCCTGATGCCTGACGACATCGCGGCGGCGCTGACTGCCGACGCCCCGTCCGGCAGGGCGGCCCCCGCCGCGCCGCCCGAACCTGCCGCCCCGCCCATCGGCGCGCGCCCGGCGCCGCCCTCCCGGACGCGCCCGGCGCCCGCGCGCCTGATCGGCAACCAGCGGCTGAACGCCAGCGGCGACAAGGACACGCGCGCGCTGACGCTGGACATCGCCGGCACCGGGTTGGACTACCAGGCCGGAGACGCGCTGGGCGTCTGGCCGGTGAACTGCCCCGAGCTGGTGGAGGAACTGCTGGCGCAGGCCGGCCTGTCGGGCGACGCGGTGGCCAGCGTGCCGGGCGTCGGCGACATGCCGCTGGCCCGGGCGCTGTCCACGCATTACGAAATCGCGCGCCCCGCGCCGGCCACGCTGGCGCTGATCGCGGAACACACCCGCGATCCCGGCCTGCGGCAATTGCTGGCCGAGGAGTGCCGCGCGGACCTGCGGCAATGGCTGTGGGGCAAGCAGCTGGCCGACGTGCTGCACGCGTTTCCGGCGGCGCTGCCGGCGCAGGCGTGGCTGGGCGCGCTCAAGCGCATGCAGCCGCGCCTGTACTCCATCGCCTCCAGCCCCAAGGCGCATCCCGGCCAGGTCCACCTGACGGTGTCCGCGGTGCGCTACGACAACGGCCGGCGCCAGCGCAAGGGCGTCTCGTCGACCTTCCTGGCCGACCGCGCGAGCGACGCCGACGTGCCGGTCTTCGTGCAGGAGGCCAGCCACTTCCGGCCGCCACGGCAGGGCGACACGCCGATGATCATGGTCGGCCCCGGCACCGGCGTGGCGCCGTTCCGCGCCTTCCTGCAAGAGCGGCGGGCGCGCGGCGATGGCGGCCGCAACTGGCTGTTCTTCGGCGAGCGGCACGCGGCCAGCGATTTCTACTATCGCGACGAACTGCAGGCGCTGCGCGACGACGGCCTGCTGACGCGGCTGGACCTGGCGTTCTCGCGCGACCAGGCCGCCAAGATCTACGTGCAGGACCGCATGCGCGAGCACGGCGCGCGGCTCTGGGCGTGGCTGCAGGAGGGCGCCCATTTCTATGTCTGCGGCGATGCAGGACAGATGGCCCGCGACGTAGACGCCATGCTCAGGCAGGTGGTGCGGGAACACGGCGGCATGGATGCCGACGCGGCGGCGGCCTACGTGGCGCGCATGACCGCGGACAAGCGCTATGTGCGCGATGTGTATTGAAGCGAAGCGGCGCGGCGCGCGGCCGCAATGATCGGCCGGCGCGTCGGCCGGCTCGTGTAGGCATCACCCACGCCGGCATGACCGACGGTTGCGTGCTAGCGGGCGCCGCCGTGGGGATCGTGCGGATCGTCGGCCGCCAGCCCGGCGCCCACGCCCATCATGCCCATGCCCGCGGCGGCGCCACCACCGCCCCCTGCACCCCCGCCCCCGCCCTTGCCGCCGCCCGCCTCGCCACGGGCATTGCCGCCCTTCGCGCCGCCAGCGGCGGGCCGGGTCGGGCCCTGGCGCGGAATCGCCAGGCCGACCGGCACGGGTTCCAGGTTCAGCACGCGGCGGATGAAATCGCGCAACGACACCACCAGCTCGGCGGTCTCGATGCGGCGTCCGGCCACCAGGTCGGCGGCCGCCTGGGCCGCGAGCCGCACCTGGTCCTCGGTGCCCAGCAGGATGATGTCGGACAGCGCCGCCTCGACCGCGTCGCGCACGCGCCGGCGGCGCTCGCCGCCGGGGCCGTCCAGCGCCGCCGGCCGCAGCGGGTCGGCGGCATCGGGGTCGATCTCATCGTCGTGCGCGCCGCTGGCGACGGCCGCTTGCGGCGCGCCATGGCGCAGGTCGCGCAGATGGCTGGGGTCCACCACCAGGTTGCCGGTGAAGGACCCGCCCAGCGTCTTGTAGGCCGCGATCAGGGTGCGCAGGCGCTCGTTGATCTGGCGGTTCTCGCGTTCGCGCCGCTGCTGGATGGTCTGCATCACCAGCAGGCGGATCCCCACCCCGATCAGGGTGATGACCGCCAGGCCCAGCAGCGTGGACAGTACGGTTTGCCAGGAGCTGAAATCGAGATTGCGCATATAGGGTCCTCGTCGCTCCCGGCAAGCGGGATCAAGGCGCCGGATTCGGGTGGCGCACGTGGATCTGGTCGATGGCCTGCAGCACGTCGGACGACAGTTCGACGTCGACGCTATCGATATTTTCCTTCAATTGCTGCAGGTTGGTGGCGCCGATCAGGTTGCTGGTGACGAACGGGCGCTGGTTGACCCAGGCCAGCGCCAGGTGCGTCGGCGAGATGCCGTGCTGGCGCGCCAGTTCGACGTACTCGCGGGTGGCGGCCTCGGCCTGCGGGTTGCTGTAGCGGGTGAAGCGCGTATACAGCGTCAGGCGGGCGTTGGCGGGACGGGCGCCGTCCAGGTACTTGCCGCAAAGCATGCCCATGGCCAGCGGCGAATAGGCCAGCAGGCCCACGCCTTCGTGGTGGCTGAATTCCGACAGGCCGATCTCGTAGACGCGATTGAGCAGGCTGTAGGCGTTCTGGATCGTAGCGATGCGCGCCAGGCCGAGATTGTCGGAGGCCTTCAGGAACTGCGACACGCCCCACGGCGTTTCGTTGGAGACGCCGACGTGGCGCACCTTGCCGGCGCGCACGAAGTCCTGCAGCACCGACAGGGTTTCCTCGATCGGCACGGTGTGGTCGTCCTTGACCCACGGATACGACAGCTGGCCGAAGGTAGCGGTGGTGCGGTCGGGCCAGTGCAGCTGGTACAGGTCCAGGTAATCCGTCTGCAGGCGCTTGAGGCTGGCGTCCAGCGCCTCGGTCAGGTTCTTGCGATCGAGGAAGGTCTTGCCGTCGCGGATGTGGCCGGGACGCTTGGGATCGCGCACCGGGCCGGCCACCTTGCTGGCCAGCACGATGTCCTGGCGCCGCTTGCTGCGCGCCAGCCAGGTGCCGATGTAGGTTTCGGTCAGGCCCTGGGTTTCCGGCTTGGGCGGCACCGGGTACATTTCGGCCACGTCGACCAGGTTGACGCCGCGCTCGAGCGCGTAGTCCAGCTGCTGGTGGGCCTCGGCCTCGGTATTCTGCTCGCCCCAGGTCATGGTGCCCAGGCCGATCAGGCTGACGTCCAGGTCGGTACGGCCGAGTTTGCGGTATTTCAAGTTCTGCTCCGTGCGGAATCTCTGAAGGGAACGGTTACCTTACCGCAACTCTGTTGGCGTTTTGCTGACGGCGCCCCGCCGTTGGCCCACCCCGTGGACGCCGGCGCGGCCCCGACCCGGCGCCGCGCCGTCCCGCGTCAGGCGATGGCCTGGCGCACCCAGCCCAGCACGTCATCGTGCCGCGGCGCCCAGCCCAGTTCGCGGCGCGCCTTGCCCGCCCGCACCCGGCTGTTGGAGCCGAGCGCGTAGGCGCCCAGGTCCTTGCCCCAATAAGCCACCGCCTGCGCCGGATCCCAGGCCTGGGCCGGTCCCAGCCCCAGGGCCTGGCCGATGGCGCCGACCAGGTCGACGAAGGCGGTCTCGCCGTTCTCGACGAAATAGAAGCTGCCGGCCGGCGCCTTCTCCAGCGCCAGGTGATACAGCGCCGCGACATCGGCGATGTGCACGTTGGACCAGCGGTTCAGGCCCCGGCCGACGTGGCGCGCGATGCCGCTTTCGCGGGCCTGCGCCACCAGCGGCGGGATCTGCACGCTTGCGGCGCGCGGCCCCTCGGTCGAACCGTAGATCAGGGTGTGGCACAGCACCACGCTGCGCACGCCCGGCGCGCTGGCGTGGATCAGGTCATTGATGGCGATGCGCGCCACCTTGCCCGGCACCGGCGCCACCGGCGTGGTTTCGTCGAACACCGCGTCGGACGGCTCGCCCAGCGCGTCGTCGGCGACCAGGCTGCTGCCGCTGGTATGGATGAACGCCTTGCCGCTGCCCGCCAGCGCGCCCAGCAGGGCCTCGACGGCGCCGCGATGGTCGCTGTCGGCGGCGTTGATGACCGCGTCGGCGGCGCGCGCCTCGGCCGCCAGCAGCGCCGCGTCATCCAGCGTGCCCAGCACCGGTTCGATGCCGAAGCCGCGCAGTTCGGCGGCGCGGTCGGGATTGCGGATCAGGCCGCGGACCTGGTGGCCGGCCCTGGCCATCGAGGCGGCGACGGCGCCGCCGATGAACCCGCTGGCGCCGGTGATGAATAGCTTCATGGAATGGCTCCTTGTGAAATCTGGTTGGCGCGCGCGGCGCCGATGGCGTGCCTCAGTCCCAGGCGGCGGCCAGGCCTTCCGGGCTGACTTCGCGGCCGTTGCGTTCCAGCGCGGCGATCTGCGCCATGTCGGCGTCGGTCAGGCGCAGGTCGCGGGCCAGCAGGTTGCTCGCCAGGTTCTCGCGCCTGGTCGACGACGGGATCACGGCGAAGCCGCGTTGCAGCGCCCAGGCCAGAGCGACCTGCGCCGGCGTGGCGTTGTGGCGCTGCGCGATCTGGCCGATCACCGGATCCTTCAGCACCTTGCCGTAGGCCAGCGTCATGTACGACGTGACGGGGATGCCCTGCTGGTTCAGGAAGTCCACCAGCGCCGCATTCTGCAGGTAGGGGCTGAGCTCGATCTGGTTGGTGGCGATGGCGTCCTTGCCGACGGCGGCGATGGCCTCGCGGGTCTCGGCAATGGGGAAGTTGGAGATGCCGATCTGGCGCGTCAAGCCCTGCTCGCGGGCATCCATCAGGCCGGCCATCATCTCGGCGATGGCGACGCCGTTGCCGGGCGCGGGCCAGTGGATCAGGGTCAGGTCGACGTAGTCGGTGCGCAGCTTGGCCAGGCTGTCCTTCAGGCTGGGCACGAGCTTGGCGCGGCCATAGTTCGGCACCCAGATCTTGGTGGTCAGGAACAGGTCGGCGCGGGCGATGCCGCTGGCCTCGACAGCCTGGCCGACCTCGGCCTCGTTCTCATAGATCTGGGCGGTATCGACGGCGCGGTAGCCGACGTCCAGCGCGTTGCGCACGGAATCGATGACGACCTGGCCCTGCAGGCGGAAAGTGCCGACGCCAAAAGACGGGATGCTCATGTAAAACTCCTGGGTAGGTGTTGGAATGCACCCAGTGTGCCCGCACGATCCTTGCGGAATAAGCCCTGTATCGGCGAAAGACTTTTGATATAACGTCAAATATGAAAACGACACTCGACGAAATGCAGGTCTTTATCGCCATCGTCGACAGCGGCTCGATCACCGCCGCCGCCGATGCGCTGCAGCAGACCATTTCCGCCACCAGCCGCACCATGACGCGGCTGGAGGAAAAGCTGCAGACCACGCTGATGCGCCGCACCACCCGGCGGCTGGAACTGACCGAGGAAGGCCGCGCCTACCTGGAGCAGGCCCGCAAGATCATCGCCGCGGTCGAAGAGACCGAGGAGCAGATGCACGCGCGCCGCAACCAGCCGGCCGGGCGGCTGCGGGTCGACGCCGCCTCGCCCTTCATGCTGCACGTGATCGTGCCGCTGGTGCCTGGCTACCGCAAGCGCTATCCCAAGGTCGAGCTGGAACTGAACAGCAATGAGGGCAACATCGACCTGCTGGAACGCCGCACCGACCTGGCGCTGCGCATCGGCAGCCTGAAGGATTCGTCGCTGCATGCCGTGCCGATCGGCCGCAGCCGCGTGCGGGTGCTGGCCAGCCCCGGCTACCTGGCGGCGCACGGCACGCCCAAGCGCGTGGCCGACCTGGCGGACCACAGCCTGCTGGGCTTCTCGCAACTGGAATCGCTCAACGAGTGGCCGCTGGAGGATGCCGACGGCCAGCCGCTGCACATCCAGCCGGCGATCCGCTCGTTCAGCGGCGAGACGCTGCGGCAACTGGCGCTGAACGACGCCGGCATCGTCTGCCTGTCGGACTTCATGACGCGCGCCGACCGCCAGTCCGGCGCGCTGCGCCAGCTGTTTCCGCGCCAGACGCTGGACGTGCGCCAGCCGGTCAACGCGGTCTATTACCGCAACACCGCGATCTCCTCGCGCATCAAGTCGTTCATCGATTACCTGGTCGAGTCGCTGGGGCCGCGCGGCTTCGACGAATGAGCGCCGCCCGCGCCGGGCCCGCGGCGGCGGCTCCGGCATAATGGCTGCCTGAACCGCAATCTCACGCATCACCCATGAAAAGCAGCTCCCCAGGCGGACTCGTCTACTCCACCGACGGCGGCCGGATGTGCCCGCAATGCCGCCGCCCGCTCGCCGATTGCCAGTGCAAGGCGGCGGCCCGGCCCGTGCCGGCCCCTGGCGGCGTGCGCGTCTCGCGCGAGACCAAGGGCCGCGGCGGCAAGGCCGTGACCGTGGTCAAGGGCCTGCCGCTGGACGACGACGCCCTGGCCGCGCTGGGCAAGCAGCTGCGCACCGCCTGCGGCTCGGGTGGCACCGTCAAGGACGGCGTCATCGAGGTGCAGGGCGACCATTGCGACCGCATCCTGGCCGCGCTCGACAAACTCGGCCATCGCGCCAAGCGCGCCGGAGGTTGACCCTCATGATCCTGGACCCCGCCATCGTCGACAGCTGGCACGCCCACGTCTATTTCAATGCCGACAGCCGCGACGCGGCCTGGGCGCTGCGCGAACAGGCCATCGCCGCGTTCGGCGACAGCATCCAGATGGGCCGCTTCCACGAGCGCCCGGTCGGCCCGCATCCGCAATGGAGCTATCAGCTCGCCTTCGCGCCGGCCACGCTGCCGCGGGTGCTCACCTGGCTGGCGCTCAACCATGGCGCGCTGGATGTGTTCCTGCATCCCAACACCGGCGAATCGCTGCGCGACCACCGCGACTGCGCGGTGTGGATCGGCCACAGCCACACGCTGAACCTGGCCGCGCTCGGCGGCTGATCCCCGCGCGCTTGCCGTGCTCGGCGCGCATCCGCGACCCGCCGGACGCGCCCCCTTCCGCCTGAC
This sequence comes from Achromobacter sp. 2789STDY5608621, assembly GCF_001299375.1. Lineage (NCBI taxonomy): Bacteria > Pseudomonadati > Pseudomonadota > Betaproteobacteria > Burkholderiales > Alcaligenaceae > Achromobacter > Achromobacter sp. 2789STDY5608621. Next base: position 33,495 of record NZ_CYTU01000037.1, read on the forward strand.
GACGCCCGACATGAACCTGCACTACCGCCCAGCCCATCCCGACGACGCCGCCGCCTGCATCGACCTGCGCGGCCGCACCCGCGAGAACGCCTTCTCGGCCGAAGACCTGCGCGCGCTCGGCATCACGCCTGAAAGCTGGCGCGACGGCATCCGCGACGGATCGCTGCCCGGCGTGGTGGCGCTGGCGGACGGCGCGCTGGCCGGCTACTGCTTCGGCGATCGCGACAGCGGCGAGATCCTGGTGCTGGCCCTGCTGCCGGCCTGCGAGGGCCGCGGCATCGGCCGCGCATTGCTCGACCAGGTCATGCAGACGCTGCGCGGGCTGGGCCACGAACGCCTGTTCCTGAGCTGCGCGGCCGATCCGGGCGTGCGCTCGCACGGCTTCTACCGGCGGCTGGGGTGGACGCCCACCGGCGAGATCGACGCGGCCGGCGACGAAGTGCTGGCCTATCGATTCCGCTAGGGCCTACGCGAAGCGCGCCATCAGGAAATCAATGAACGCCCGCGTGCGCGCCGACAGGTCGCGCTTGCTGGGGTAGTACACGAACAGGTCGGCCGAGGGCAGGATGAACTCGGGCAGCACCACCCGCAGCCGCCCGCTCTCCAGGTACTTGGCCAGATCCCACTCCGAGCGCACCAGGATGCCGTGGCCATCGAGCGCCCAGTTCAGCACGATGTCGCCATCGTTGCTGGACAGCGCGCCATGCACCTTCACGGTCTCGGCGCGGCCGTCGCGGGTGAAGCGCCAGACGCCATAGGCGTCCTCGTTCTGCCGGTGGATGATGCATTGATGACTGGCCAGGTCGCGCAGGCTGGCGGGCGTGCCGTGCCGCGCCAGGTAGCGCGGCGCCGCGCACAGGAAGCGCCGGTTCGACAGCACGCGCCGGGCGACCAGGCGCTGATCGGGCAAGGCGCCGAAGCGGATGCCCAGGTCCACGCCGCTTTCCACCAGGTCGATGGGCCGGTCGGTGACGTCCAGCTGCACCTCGACCTGCGGATGCTGCGCGGCGAACTCGGACACGATGGGCGCGATCGCGGTGCGGCCGAAGCCGAGCGTCGCGTTGATGCGCAGCAGGCCCTTGGGCACGGAACCGCTGGACGACACCACCTCTTCCATTTCGCGCACGTCGGCCAGGATGCGCGTGGCGTAGTGCAGGTAGGTTTCGCCTTCGGGCGTGAGGCTGATGCTGCGGGTGGTGCGGTTCACCAGCCGCACGCCCAGCCGCGCCTCCAGCTGCGCCAGGCGCTTGGTGGCCGCCGGCGGCGTCAGGTCGAGCAGGCGCGCCACCGTCGACAGGTTGCGGTGGCGCGCCAGCAGCACGAAGAACTCCAGGGAAGATGCCAGATCGTGGTTCACGGCGGGAAACGCCTCATGCGGACGAGGCCGGCGACGGCAGGCGAGCGCCGGAATCTTTAACTTCAAGTTAATAAAGTAGTGCCTGATAGCGAATCATAATGCCGCATCAAGCCAATAATCTACGGTTTTCCCATCCCCGCCCCCGGCCAGGAGACACCATGAAAATCGTCGAAATCCGCGAGAAGACCGTCCCGATCAGTTCCCCCATCCGCAACGCCTACATCGACTTCAGCAAGATGACGCTGAGCCTGGTGGCCGTGGTGACCGACGTGGTGCGCGACGGCCGGCGCGTGATCGGCTACGGCTTCAACTCCAACGGCCGCTATGGCCAGGGCACGCTGATGCGCGAACGCTTCATCCCGCGCGTGCTGGAGGCCGACCCCGCCAGCCTGCTCGACGACAGCGGCGACAACCTCGATCCGCACCGGGTCTGGGACGCCATGTACATCAACGAAAAGCCGGGCGGCCATGGCGAACGCTCGGTCGCCATTGGCACCATCGACATGGCGGTGTGGGACGCGGTCGCCAAGATCGCCGGCAAGCCGCTGTTCCAGCTGCTGGCCGAGCGCTACGGCAATGGCCGCCCCGACCGCCGCGTGTTCGTCTATGCGGCGGGCGGCTACTACTATCCGGGCCAGGACCTGGGCAAGCTCAAGGACGAGATGCGCGGCTACGTCGACCGCGGCTACACCGTGGTCAAGAAGAAGATCGGCGGCGCCTCGCTGGACGAAGACCTGCGCCGCATCGACGCCATCCTGGGCGTGCTGGGCGATGGCAAGAAACTGGCGGTGGACGCCAACGGCCGCTTCGACCTGGACACCGCGATCCGCTACGCCAAGGCGCTGTCGCAGTACGACCTGTTCTGGTACGAGGAAGCCGGCGACCCGCTCGACTTCGAACTGCAGGCCACGCTGCGCAACTACTACGACAAGCCGATGGCCACCGGCGAGAACCTGTTCTCGATGCAGGACGCGCGCAACCTGATCCGCTACGGCGGCATGCGGCCGGACCGCGACTGGCTGCAATTCGACTGCGCCCTGAGCTACGGCCTGGTGGAATACCTGCGCACGCTCGACATGCTGCGCCAGCACGGCTGGTCGGCCAGCCGCTGCATTCCGCACGGCGGCCACCAGATGTCGCTGAACATCGCCGCCGGCCTGGGCCTGGGCGGCAATGAATCCTATCCGGACCTGTTCCAGCCCTATGGCGGCTTCCCCGACGGCGTGCGGGTCGACAACGGCTACGTCACGCTGCCCGAACTGCCCGGCATCGGCTTCGAGGGCAAGGCGGACCTGATCGCCGAGATGCGCAAGCTGGCGGAGTAAGGCGGCCGCCAGACGCCGGGACGCCGCGCGTCCCGGCGCGCGGATCAGGCGACGCCCGCGACGCCCGCGTCGCCCTCGTCCAGCGGCGTGCGCAGATAGCGCCCCGGCGTCATGCCGAAGGCGCGCTTGAACATGGCGATGAAATTGCCGGGCGTGGCGTAGCCCAGCGCGTCGGCCACCTGCGCCACCGGCTGGCCCGCGCTCAGGCGTTCCAGCGCATGGATCAGGCGCAGTTGCTGGCGCCACTGCGCGAACCCCAGGCCGGTCTCGTCGCGGAACAGGCGCTGCGCGGTGCGCGGCGCCAGGCCGGCGTGCGCGGCCAGCACGTCCAGCGGCCGGCTGTCGGCCGGGTCGTCGGCCAACGCCTGCGCCAGCCGGGCCAGGCGCCGGTCGCGCGGCCACGGCAGGTGCAGGCGTTCGCGCGGCGCCGCCTCGATCTCGTCCAGCAACACCGCCGCGAAGCGCGCGCGCGCCGGATCCAGCGCCAGCTTGTCCGGCCAATCGGCCGCGCGCAGGACCATGGCGCGCAACACCCCGTCCACCCCCAGCACGCAGGGCGCCGCCGGCAACGCCGCGGCGGCCCGCGGATGCACCAGCGCGACCCAGCCGCTGGCGGCGCCCGCCACGCTGACCCGGTGCCGCAGCCCCGGCGGGATCCAGCCCGCGCGCTGCGGCGGCAACAGCCATGCGCCCGCCTCGGTGCGCACCCGCATCGCGCCGCTGTCCACCCCGAACAACTGCCCGCGGGCATGGGCGTGCCAATCGTATTCGCGCGAGCCCAGCCGGAACTCGCTGCCCGGCGCGTCGGCGCCATGGAACACGTACACGGCCGGGCCGTCGAGCAATTCGCTGTAGTCGGGCGCGGGGGCAGCGGTCTGGCGGGTTCGCATGATTTGTTGGCGCGCCGGCATTACCGGCGCGGACGCGCTTGCGCGCAAGCTGTGGGGGTGCCGGCGACGCCGGCTTGCTTCGAGGACATTATGCAGAATCTCCACGTTTCCATCATCGGCGCCGGCCTGGGCGGACTGTGCCTGGCGCAGGGGCTGGCGCGGGCCGGCATCGAGGTCGACGTCTACGAGCGCGACGCGCGCACCGACAGCCGGGTGCAGGGCTACCGCCTGCGCATCGACGCCACCGGCCAGGCGGCGCTGGCGCACTGCCTGCCGCCCGACCTGTACGCCCTGTTCCAACACAGCTGCTCGACCCACGACCAGCCCGGCGGCATGTTCGACGCGCAACTGCGGCCGCTGCCGCAGCGCGCCTCGGCCACCTGGCGTCTGGACGGCGCCGACACCCCGCCCGACCGCTCCGCCCACCGCCAGACGCTGCGCGAGATCCTGCTGTCGGGCCTGGGGCCGCGGGTGCATTTCGGCCATGGCTGCGCCGGCCTGGACGCGGCGGGGCTGCGCCTGGATGGCCTGCCCGCGCGGCCCGGCACGCTGGTCGTGGCCGCCGACGGCGTGCATTCCGCGCTGCGGCGCCAGCATCTGCCGCAGGCCGCGCCACGGGACACGGGCACCGTCACGATCTTCGGGGTGGCGCCGCTGGGCAGCCTGGCAGGCGATGCGCTGCCCGCGGATCTGCGGGCCGGCGCGGGCGTGGTGTTCGGACCCGGCTATGCGCTGGTGCTGGACGCCATGCGGCTGCCGGCGCTGCCGCCGCTTGCGCAGCGGATCGCCCCCGCCAGCCGTCTCAGTGATATCCCCAACTACCAGTACTGGGCCGTGATCGGCGAACGCGCCGCGGTGCTGGGCGAGGACTCGCCCCTGCCCGACGCCGACGCGGCCCCGCGGGATGCGGATGCCGGCCGTCGCTGGCAGCGCGCCGCCGAGCGGCTGCTCGCCCCGGTGCATCCCGCGCTGGCCGCCATGGCGGCCGCCAGCGATCCGGCCGGCATCGCCCTGAAGACCGTCTACAGCGCGCCCGCCCTGCCCCGCTGGACGCAAGCGGGCCTGACCTTCCTGGGCGATGCCGTCCACGCAATGAGCCCGGCGGGCGGATTGGGCGCGAACACCGCCCTGGCCGATGCGCAATCGCTGGCGGCGTTGCTGGCGCAGACGCGACAAGGCCTGCCGCTGGAGCAGGCCTTGCAACGCTATGAGGAGAGTCTGCGGCAACGCGGAGCGCTGGCCGTCGGCCAATCGACGCAGGCCGCCGCGCGCATCATGGGGCGGGACGGCTGACGCCCAGGGCGCGGATGCGTGGGCGATAATCAGCGGCTTGAAGCCGCCTCCCGACTCTCGACCCGACATCCCTCAGCCACCATGCGCATGCGTTCAACGTCCGGCCGTCGCCTCATTGCTGCTCTTGTCCTGAGCGCATCGCCCCTGGCGCATGCGCAGGACTGCCAGGCGGACGACTACTCGCCGATATGCACGGACATGCGGGCGCAGGCCGCCTACGAGCAGGCCGACAGCGACCTCAACGGCGTGTATCAACGGCTTCTGAAAACCCTGTCGCAACCCCGGAACGAGGTGCTTGACTATCCCCCGCTGAAGACCCGGTTCGTCGAGGCCCAGCGGCGGTGGGTGCGCTTTCGCGACAGCGAGTGCGCCGCGTGGTACCTGATCAATCAGGCCGGGACCGGGCGCAATGCGGACCAGATGGCATGCCTTCTGCGCAGGACGCAACAGCGGACCCAGCAATTGCAGGAGTGGCAGGCCAATCTGCCCTAGCGCGCGCATGACGCTCGCGCCGGGCATCCGACCCGGCCCTGTCGGCGCCGCGGGCGGCGTCGACAGGGCCAGGCGTTCAACGCGCGATCACGGCTCGGCGGGTTGCTGCTCCAGCGCCGGCGCTTTGCGCGCCTTGCGCAGGAACGACACCAGCTGCCACACGACGGCCGCGCCGATCAGCGCCAGCAGCGTGCCGCTGATCGGCCGCGTCAGGAACACGCCGAACTCGCCGCGGCTGAGCAGCATGGCGCGGCGGAAGTTCTCTTCCAGCATCGGGCCGAGGATGAAGCCCAGCATCAGCGGCGCCGCTTCCATGCCCAGGCGCAGGAACAGGTAGCCGATCAGGCCGAAGATCGCCGTGATGTAGATGTCGTCCAGGTTGTTGTTGATGCTGAACGTGCCGATGCAGCAGAAGAACAGGATCGCCGGGAACAGCACCGTGTACGGGATCTTGAACACCGACAGCCAGTAGCGCACCAGCGGCACGTTCAGGATCAGCAGGAAGCAGTTGCCCACCCACATGCTGGCCACCAGGCCCCAGAACAGGTCGGGGTGGGTGCCGATCATGTTGGGACCGGGCTGGATGCCCTTGACGATGAACGCGGCCAGCATCAGCGCCATGACGGCGTTTTCGGGGATGCCGATGGCCATCAGCGGGATGAAGCTGGTGCGCGCGGCCGCCTCGTCGGCCGCCGCCTGGCCCGCCACGCCTTCGATGGCGCCGTTGCCGATCTCGTGGCGGTACTTGCTGAAGCGCTTGTCGGCCGCATAGGCGGCGAACTGCGCGATCGTCGGGCCGCCGCCCGGCAGGATGCCCAGCACCGAACCCACCACGCTGCCGCGCAGCGCGCTGGGGATGATGCGCTTGAACTCGGGCCACGTCGGGATCAGCTTGATCTTGCCGTTGAACGGCGTCAGCGTGTTGCGGTTGTCCAGGTTCTTGACGATCTCGGCGATGCCGAAGCAGCCCAGCGCGATGCTGATGAGGCCCACGCCGTCCTGCAGGAAGGCCAGGTCCATCGTGTAGCGCGCCACGCCGCTGTTGACGTCGGTGCCGATCACGCCCAGCAGGATGCCGATCATGGCCATCGCCAGGCCATTGAGCAGGCTGCCGCTGCTGACGAAGCTGACGCAGAAGAAGCCCAGCAGCATCAGCGCGCAGTAGTCGGCCGGGCCGAACAGCAGGCCGACTTCGCCCAGCGCCGGCGCCATCGTCGACAGCACCACGATCGCCACGGTGCCGCCGATGAAGCTCGACACGCCCGCGGTGAACAAGGCCAGGCCGGTCTTGCCCTTCAGGTTCATCTGATACCCGTCGATGCAGGCGACGATACTGCTCGCATGCGGGATCTTCATCGTGATCGCGCTGACGCTATCGCCGTACTGCGCGCCGTAGTAGATGCCGGCGAGCATGATCAGCGCACCGCCGGTGGGAATGGAATACGTCAGCGGCAACAGCAGGCTGATGGTCGACAGCGGGCCCAGGCCCGGCAGCAGGCCGACCAGCGTGCCGACCACGCAGCCGATCGCGCAGTACATCAGGTTCTGCAGGGTCAGCGCGTGCTCGAAACCGAACGCGAGATTGTTCAACATCTCCATCATGATGGCTCTCCCTCAGTACAGCGGCAGGTTCAGGCCGAGCAGGTTGCGGAAGGCGAATGCCACCGCGATCAGGCCCAGCGAGATCTTGATATTGCGCACCACCGAGTACGAGGTGCCCGCCAGCGTCGAGCAGAACACCAGGAAGACGATGCCCACGATCATGTTGATGAAGCCCGACACCACCGCGAAGCCGCACAGGCTCAGCATGATGATGGCGATGTTCTTGATGCTGTAGCTCAGCGGCACCGGCGGCACGAAGCGCGAACGCACCACCGAGATCACCCCGATCACGCCCAGCAGCGAGCTGACCATCAGCGGGAACAGGCCCGGCCCCGAGCGGCTGAACGACCCCAGTTGGTACTTCAACGCCGCCAGCCCGAACAGCAGGGCGAAGGCGATCATGAAGAGCCCCGCGACAAAGTTTCTATTGCCCAAATACATAAGACGCGCCCTCCCAGGCATTGCGTTTTTTTCGCTTGTTATTGCCACCCGGTTTCTCAAACCGGTCTGGTTTCCCCGCCTGTCTTCCCGCTGAAAATTTCGGTGCTGCGGACGAGGTCGGCAGATAGTAGAGAGCGACACTTCCAATCAGCTTTCGCTTTTTGCGCCGAAACGCGCGAATGACTTATCGCTTTCCCGTAGGTCTGGCGACATGAAGCTGACTGCTTCCTGAATTGATGTCAAAATGACAACGGCCCGCGGCCTCACCCCCCATTCAGCGAGACGAAAGCCGCGTGCGCGGGCCGTTCCGGCAAGACGGATCGGGTCGGTGGAAAGACAGGAAAAACGTCCGCGAGCGGGACCGGGAAAGATCGGCGCGATGCAACCGCATCGCGCCACGACAAGCGCCATCTCCGGCGACATCCATGCATCACCCGCGTCGCATTGCGCGACGCTGGCGCGGCCGTCACCACACGGGATGACGGACCGCCATGCGCGTCGGCGCGCGGCGCGTCATGCGCCTCACGCGCCGCCGCGCCAACCGCGCCGGATCAGGCCGGCAGCGCCGCCATGCGGGGCGCGGCGCCGTGCGCATCGCCGCGCAGCTTGAACAGGGCCACGGTGCCGGCCAGCGCGCCGGCCTGGTCGCTCAGCATCGCCGAGGCCGCCGCCGACTGTTCCACCAGCGCCGCGTTCTGTTGCGTGGCCTGGTCCATCTCCGACACGCTGCGGTCGATCTGGCTGATGCCCACGCTCTGTTCGGCCATGGCGCCATGGATCTCGCTGACAAGACGCTGAACACGCGACACGCCTTCAACGATCTCGTGCATGGTCGAGCCGGCCGCCTGGACCCGCTCGGTGCCGCTGCGCACGTTCTGCACCGATGCCTGGATCAGCGTGCGGATCTCCTGCGCCGAGGCCGCGCTGCGCTGCGCCAGCGTGCGCACCTCGCCCGCCACCACGGCGAAGCCGCGGCCCTGTTCGCCGGCCCGCGCGGCCTCGACCGCCGCGTTCAGCGCCAGGATGTTGGTCTGGAAGGCGATGCCGTCGATGACGCTGATGATCTCGGTGATGCGCTCGGACGACTGCGCGATCGCGCCCATGGTGCTGACCGCGTCGGTCACCACCTGGCCGCCGCGCTCGGCCGCCTGGCTGGCTTCGGTCGCCAGGCGCGTGGCGTGCTCGGCGGCCTCCTCGGTCTGGCGCACGCTGGAGGTCAGCTCGGTCAGCGCCGACGAGGTCTCCTGCAGCGAGCCGGCCGACACTTCGGTGCGTTGCGACAGGTCGCGGTTGCCCATCTCGATCTCGCGCGTGGCCGAGGTCATCGAGTGCACGCCGTTGCGCACGTCCAGCATGACGTGGCTGATCTTGTCGACGAAGGCGTTGAACGACGACGAGATCTGCGCCACTTCGTCATGCCCCACCACCGCCAGCCGGTGCGTCATGTCGCCGTCGCCCGAACCGATGGTGTCCATGGCGTCGCGCACCGCCGACAGGCGCTTGAAGGCGCGCGAGGTCACCACGCTGGCCAGCAGCACGGCCACCAGCGTCAGCACCACCATCGAGATCAGCGTGGCGTTGAACACCTGCGACAGGCCGGCGGTGGCCTCGGCCTCGTCCAGCGCGATCACCAGGAACCAGTCGGTGCCGGCGATCGGACGCGCCTTGAGCAGCTTGGGCGCGCCGCCCAGGCTCAGCACCAGCGGCGCGGCGCCGTCGTGCGCCATGCCGGCCAGCACCGCCGGCGTCAAGCCGGCGGCCACGTCGGTGGACGGCTTGAGCGCCAGCTTGTCGTCGACGTGCGAGATCACCTGGCCGTCGGTGGCCAGCACGAACGCGGTGCTGGAAGGCGTGGGCCGGATCGCCTTGATGACGTCCTTGATGCCGTCCAGCGCCACCGCGCCGCTGACGGCGCCGGTGGTCTGGCCGGCGCGCACGATCGGCGCGGTGAAGGCCACGTAGGGCTTGCCGGTGCCGGAATCGCCATACGGCTTGGTCACGGTCAGCTTGCCGGCGGACACCGCGCTCTTGTACCAGGGACGCGCGGTGGGATCGTAGTCGGCCGGCGTCTGGGCGGTCGAGAAGTAGCTCTTGTCGGACCAGCCGATGCTGGTGATGGGAAAGCCGTTGGTCTCGCCCATGAGCTTGGTCAGGCCGCGCGGATCGCCCTTCTCCACCACCGCGGCGGTGGCCGATACCGCCAGGGCCTTGTCGGCCGACCAGCGTTCGATGGCGCTGGCGTTGCCGGCGGCGATGGCGTCCAGGTCCGCGGAGATGGTTGCCATCATGTTGTCGCGCACGATGTGATAAATCGCAATGCCCGAGAGCACTAGCGCGCCGATGACGGTGAAGCAGGTGATCAACAGGATCCTGTTGCGCAACGAGGTGATTTTCATGCTTGTCTTCTTACTGCAACTGCCCATGCCGGGGGGCACGGGTATCCAGGTACGCGACGACGCAAGCGTCCGCGCCATCCTGGCTTACGGCAATGCAACATAGGACTTTAGGAAGGCAGGGCAGGCATAATGTCGACAAGGCCGCTCCCTGGGCCGAGGACCCGGGGCCGGCATCGATGCGTCAGTGTTTTTTTGGGAGCTTTCGTTGGACCCGATACTCGCCGAACTGTCGGCGTCACTGCAGGCGGCCAAATCGGTCGAACAGTTGACGCGCCCTCTTCTGGATATGCTCGGAGCCGTCACCGGCCTGGAATCCACCTATCTCACCTCGATCGATCCGGACGAGGACCAGCAGCACGTGCGCTACGCGCGCAACGTCGGCGCGCTGCAGATTCCGGAAGGCCTGTCGGTGCCGTGGTCGGACACGCTGTGCAAGCGCGCGCTGGAAGAAGGCCGCATGTCCACCAGCGACGTCGGCGCCTGCTGGCCCGATTCCGACGCGGCGCGCCAGCTCGGCATCCAGACCTACGTCAGCACCCCGATCCGCACCGACGACGGCCTGCTGCTGGGCACGCTGTGCGGCGCCAGCGCCCGCCGCCAGGACATCGCGCCGCAGGCCGAGGCCATCATGCGCCTGTTCTCCAGCGTGATCGCCAGCTTCCTGGAACGCGAACAGCTGGTGGCCGAACTGCGCACCGCCAACACCAAGCTGATGGCCTACGCGCTGACCGATCCGCTGACCGGCCTGCCCAACCGCCGCGCGCTGTACGAGGAACTGGACCGCCTGCGCGGCCGCGCGCTGCGCGAAGGCGGCAGCGTGCTGGTGGGCGTGGTCGACCTGGACGGCTTCAAGGGCATCAACGACACCTACGGCCACCAGCTGGGCGACGCCTTCCTGCAGGAAGTCTCGCGGCGCCTGGCGATGGCGCTGCGCGCCTCCGACATGGTCGGGCGGCGGGGCGGCGATGAATTCGTGCTGATCGGCCCCGGCCCCGCGCTGGCGCGCGGCGACGCGGCGCCAGGCCACGAGGCCGAACGCGGCGATGCCGAGGAAGCGGCGCGCTCGCTCGAAGACCGCGCCGCCGCCGCCACCGTCGGCCGCTACCCGCTCGGCGACATCGCCCTGCCCTACGAGGGCGCCAGCGTCGGCGTGGTGGCGCTCGATCCGCGCGGCCTGGCGGCCGAGGAAGCGGTGCGCCTGGCCGATGCCCGCATGTACGAGATCAAGCGCGCCCGCAAGGCGGCCCGCGTCATCCACTGAGTCCCCCGCCCGCGCAGGGCGGCGGCCCGGCCCCTGATCCGGGCCGGGCTTGCACAACACATAAGCAACTGCTAATGTGTTGCCATGATCGAAAACGACATCTTCAAGGCCCTGGCCGACCCGACCCGCCGCGCGCTGTTCGACAAGCTGGCGGCGGGCGCCATGAACGCCAGCGCGCTGCGCGAGGGCCTGGACATCAGCCAGCCCGCGGTCTCGCAGCACCTGGCGGTGCTGCGCCAGGCGCGGCTGGTGCGCGAGGAACGCCAGGGTCGTTTCGTCAATTACGAAGTCGACCCGGACGGCCTGGCGCTGCTCGCCGGCTGGCTGTCGAAGTACCGCGCCTGGTGGCCGGCGCGGGTCGACGCCCTGAAGACGCTGCTCAAGGACATGGACCAATGACCCACACGGACGCCGCCTCGCGGGACACGCCCCTGGTGCTCGACTACGAACTGGATGCGCCGCCCGAGAAGGTCTGGCGCGCCCTCAGCATCCCCGCCCTGCGCGAGCAGTGGCTGCCGGACGGCGCGCTGGCCGATCCCGAGCCGCTGGCCGCGACGCCCGGCGTCGAAGTCCGCTACCGCATGCGCGACACGCTGCCGCCCTGCCTGGAAAGCGTGGTCACGTTCCAGCTCAATCCCACCGCCGACGGCGGCACCCGCCTGACCATCATCCACGCCCCCGACGACGCGCGGCTGGCGCGGCCCGCGCCGCAAGCCGCGAACGATGCCTGGCCGGCCTTCAAGCTCGCCGCCTGACGCCGCCTTTCCCTTTGATGCAAGACAGGAGTTCGCGCATGAGCGAAACGATGCAGCTCGTCCCGATGGTGGTGGAACAGTCCGGCCGCGGGGAACGTTCGTTCGATATCTATTCGCGCCTGCTGCGCGAACGCATCATCTTCCTGAGCGGCGAGGTCAATGACGCCGTGTCGGCCCTGGTGTGCGCGCAGCTGCTGTTCCTGGAAGCCGAGAATCCCGGCAAGCCGATCCACCTGTACATCAATTCGCCCGGCGGCGTCATCACCAGCGGGCTGGCCATGTACGACACCATGCAGTTCATCAAGTCGCCGGTGCACACCCTGTGCATGGGCACCGCGCGCTCGATGGGATCGTTCCTGCTGATGGCCGGCGAGCCCGGCCATCGCGCCGCGCTGGCCAACGCCAGCCTGCACGTGCACCAGCCGCTGGGCGGCTTCCAGGGGCAGGCCTCGGACATGCTGATCCACGCCGAGGAAATGCAGCGCACCAAGCAGCGCATCATCCGCCTCTATGCCGAGCACTGCGGACGCAGCTACGAAGACGTCGAGCGCAGCCTCGATCGCGACCGCTACATGAGCGCCGAAGAGGCGGTGGACTGGGGCCTGATCGACCACGTCATGGATGCGCGCTCGGCCGGCTTCTGACGCGCCCCCCCGCGGCGCGCGTCGTCACCCGGCCGACGCGGCGCGCCCGCTACGCCTCGGCCAGCCTGCGCTGGTGGCGCGCCCGCAGCACGCCGTTGGCGGCGGCGCCCAGCGCCAGCAGCACCGCGGTTCCCAGGAACACCGCCGGCATGCCGAAATGGCCGCCGATGAAGCCGCCCAGCAAGGGGCCGGCCACCTGGCCGACGTACTGCGCCGAGATCGACATGCCCAGCACATTGCCGCCGACGCCATCGGGCACGTTGTGGCGGATGACGCTGGTGACGCACGGCAACAGCCCGCCCAGCGCCAGGCCCATCAGGAAACGCAGCGCCACCAGTTGCCAGCCGGCGGTGACGAAGGCCTGCGGGATCAGCAACAGCGCGGCCACGGCCAGCGCGCCGACGATCACGGTCCAGTGGCCGACACGGTCGGCCAGCCGGCCCAGCCGCGAGGCAGACAGGATCGCGCCCAGCGCCGCCGCCGACATGACCACGCCCGACACCAGCGTGACGCGCGCCGGATCCTCCACCAGCTGGCCCACGTAGACCGTGATGATCGGCTCGATCGACATGGTGGCGAACATCAGCAGCATGCCGGTCGCCAGCATCGCGGCCACCGGCCGCTTGTCGGGGATCTGCGCCCAGCCGCCGCGGCGCTTGCCGTCCTGCCTGGCCGACTTGGGCGGGCGCGGCATTTCCTTGATGAGGAACACGGTGGCCAGGAACGCCAGGAAGATCACGCCGCCCGCCAGCAGGAAGGTGGCGCGGATGCCGATCAGCGGCGGCAGCGCGCCGCCGATCAGCGGGCCCACCAGGTTGCCCGCCATGATGCCGGCCGACAGCACGCCCAGCGCCCAGCCGGAACGCGCCTTGGGCGCCTGCATCGCCACCAGGATGGTCGAGCCCGACGCGTAGCCGCCGGCCAGGCCCACCAGCAGCCGCAGCAGCACCAGCTGCCACACGCTCTGCACCATGCCGGTCAGCGACATACAGATCGCCATGCCGAACGAGGCGCGCACCAGCATCAGCTTGCGGCCATAGCGGTCGCCCAGCCGGCCCCACAGCGGCGCGACCAGCGCCGCGGCGAAGAAGGTGGCGCCGTAGGCCACGCCCGACCACTGCACGATGGCCGCATGGCCCTGCACGCCCAGCTCTTCCACGTACAGCGGCAGGAACGGCAGCAGCAGCGTCATCGCCACGATGGTGCTGAACGAGCCGGCGAAACAGACGGCCAGGTTGCGGCGCCAATGGATGTTCTCGGCCGGCGCGGCGCTGTCGGCGCGTTCCGGGGAAGTGGACGAAGTCATGGGGGAAGGCCTTGGCGCTGTCGGGCGTGGAGTCGTGGAACCGGGATTGTTGCCAGCCTCGTCCCCCGCAGCAAGGCCAGCCGCGATACCGGTATTGCCGCTACCCCCCAGACGCGCGGCTACTGCGCGGCGCCGCGCAGCCAGGCCGTGGGCGTGGCGCCGCGATGCGCCTTGAAGGCCTTGATGAAATGGCTGAGGCTGGAAAAGCCGATGCGGTAGGCGGTCTCGGTGACCGAGCAGCCGCGCCGCAACAGGCGCGCGGCGGCGTCCATCCGGGTCTGCAGCAGGCAGCCATGCACCGATTGCCCGTAGAGCGACATGAAGCCGGCCTGCAGCCGCTTTTCGCTCAGGCCCACGGCCTGCGCCAGTTGCCGCACGCCGCCGCAATCGGCGTAGTCGCGCTGGATGCGGCGGTGCGCTTCGGCCAGCCGCCTGCGGTCGGCCGGCGGCGGCAGGTCGGCGGCGCCGCGGCCGGCCAGGTGCGACAGCGTCAGCGCCAGGGCCTCCTGGGCCTTGCCCTGCAGATACAGCGCGGCGATCTCGCCGCGATCCTGGTTCCAGGCCAGGATCTCGCTGGCCACGCGCGCCAGGCCCGGCCACAGCGGCAGCAGCGCCAGCTGCGCATCGCGCGCCGGCACGCTGCCATCGGCCGCGAAGGCGCTGGACGGCACCTGCTGCAGGGTGCGCCGCCACAAGGCGCGCACGGCCTCGCTGGAAAACCGGATGTCGACCGCGCGGATGTTGCGCCGGCCCTTGAAATCGTCCCAGCCAGGCACCGGTTCGGCGGTGCCGTGCACGATGACGCTGCCCGGCTGGATGCTCAGGGCCGCGCCGCCGTCGAAGCCCAGGCCGAACTGCCCTTCGAGCACGATCGCCACGCCGACGCAGGACTCGGCCGCGCCGCTGGCCGCCCAGTCGGACTCGGGCCGGCCGTCGAGGCAGCCGATCGAGATGCCGCCCGGCAGCTCGTGCTGGGTGCGGATCTCGAGCCAGTCCGGCGGCAGCAGGCGCAGCAGGTCCTGCGCGGTGAGCGGCGCGCCGCGGTCCGGGGCAAGGCGGGGCTGAGAGGCCATTTTGTTCCTATTCCGCAATTTCCGGCGCGGATTCGCTAGCGCGACCGCCGCCAGGCCTGGATGATAACAATTTTCATCCGCATCAAGCCCTACATGCTCGCCTCTTCAGACCCGCTCCGCGCGCGCAGCGAAACCACCGCGCTGTTCGTCTTCAACACCCTGTGCCTGACGGCAATCATGGCTTTCATGCCGGTGATCGGCCCGGTCGTGCGCGGCCTGCGCCTGGCCGAATGGCATGGCGGCCTGGTGGTCACCGTGGCCGGCGTGCTGTGGATGCTGATGGCGCGCTACTGGGGCCGCCGCAGCGACCGCATCGGCCGCCGCCGCGTGCTGCTGCGCGCCGCCGCCGGCTATATCGTCAGCTATCTGTTGCTGGCCGTGGGCCTGGACCTGATGCTGCGCGAGCCGCCGCCGGTGTGGCTGGCGCTGCTGGCGCTGATGGCGCTGCGCGCGCTGATCGGCGCCTTCTACGCCGCCATGCCCACCGTCAGCGCCGCCCGCATCGCCGACGTCACCGCGCCGGCACAGCGCGGCGCGATGATGGCCAAACTGGGCGCGGCCAACGGCCTGGGCATGGTGCTGGGGCCCGCCATCGGCGGCCTGCTGGTCAAGGACAGCCTGACCCTGCCGCTCTACCTCGCCGCCGCGCTGCCGCTGCTGGGCACGCTGTGGCTGGCCGCGAAGCTGCCGTCCGACGCCGCGCACGAGCCGCGCGCCACGCCGCCGCTGAAGCTGAGCGACCCGCGGCTGCGCCTGCCGCTGGTCGCCATGCTGCTGGCCATGGGCGCCGTCATCACGGCGCAGATGATCGTCGGCTTCTACGCCATGGACGCGCTGCGCCAGGCGCCCGGCCCCGCGGCGCGGACGGCGGCGTGGGCCATGACCACCGTCGGCGTCATGCTGATCCTGGTGCAGGTGGGGCTGGCCAAGGCCCGCCGCATGAACGCGACGCGCTGCCTGGCGGGCGGCGCGCTCTTGTCCGGCATCGGCTTCCTGCTGGTGCCGGTGCTGGGCGGCGCCGCCGGCCTGGTGGCGTGCTACGCCATCATGGCCGCGGGCATGGGGCTGGTGTTCCCGTCGATCCAGACCCTGGCCGCCAACGCCGTCAGCGCCGACGAGCAAGGCATCGCCGCCGGCTCGGTGATCGCGGTGCAGGGCATGGCGATGGTGGTGGCGCCGCTGGTGTGCACGCTGCTGTACGGCGTGCGTCCGTGGATGCCTTATGTGGTGGCCGCCGGCCTGTTGCTGCTGGTGGCGCTGGCCGCGACGCTCAAGCCGCGCCGGCCCCTGGCAGCCCCGTCGGCGCCGTGAGCGGCGCGGACTGCGCGGCCGCGCGGGTCCAGCGATCGGCGACGTTCTCGCCCGCCACCCGCAACAGGCGCAAGCCGGCGGGCCGTAACGCGACGCGATAGCCGGCGGCGGCGCCAGCGCCGCCCACCAGCCCGGTTTTCTCCAGCGGCCGCAGGCGCCGCAGCAGCGCCGAACGCGACGCGCCCAGGGCGGCGGCCAGCGTCGCCAGCGACACCGGTTCGCCGCGCGCATCGGCCAGCCGATGCAGCAGCGCGAAGTCGTCCAGGTCGATGCCGTGATGCGTGGCCAGCACGTCATCGAGCTGGAACCGCAGGCCGACATAGCCGCCATGCCACGCCAGGCAGGCTTCGATGGCGTCCGGCGTCATGGCGTGGCTCCCGCCGGTTCGTAACCCGCCTCGCCCTGGCAGGGGATGTCCTGGCGCCACAACGCCACCAGGTCCTCCAGCTCGCGCGCGGCGTCGAAGGCCGGGTCGGCGCGCGGCTTGACCCGGTCCAGCACGTCGAAGGTGAAGCTGGCCTCGCCATGCTCGCGCCAATCGCGGCGCAGCAGCGCGTTGCGATGCGTGCCCTGGCGCAATTCGAAGCGGTGCCGGTTGAGCGCGCCGTCGGCATTGGCGCTGCCGGCCACCAGCGCGCGGCCGCTGATCCGGTTGCGGATCGCGTAGACGCCGGCCAGGGTCTTGGTCTCGAGGTACTGCCGTTTGAGGGTCTGTCGGTCTGTCATGTCCAGGGCTCGTCCACAAGGAACGCGCGCCGGGATTCCGACGCGTCAATGTGGATTATTTTATCCGGGTAAATATTGTCAGTCAATAATACCCGGATAAAACAAACGCCCTGTCGCGCTATTCCGTGATGCGGATGTTGGCCTGGTCGATGATGACCTGGTAGCGCTTCATCTCGGCGTCGATGAACTTGGCGAAGGCCGCCGAATTCTTGACCGACGGTTCGAAGCCCAGGCCATTGAGCTGCTCGACAATCTTGGGATTGGCCATCACCTTGGCCGAGGCCGCTTCCAGCTTGCGCAGCACCGGCTCGGGCAGCTTGGCCGGGCCCCACACGCCATACCAGGAATAGAACTCGAAGTTCTTCTGGCCCTGCTCCTTCATGGTCGCCAGGTCGGGCAGCAGCGGACTGCGCGCGGCGCCGGTCACGGCCAGCGCCTTGAGCTTGCCGGCGCGCACCATCGGCAGCGACGACAGCATCGGGTCGATCAGGCCCTGCACCTGGCCGCCGACCAGGTCGGACAGCGCCGGGCCGCCGCCGCGATAGAGCACGATGGGGATCTGGTCCAGGCCGTTGTCATGCAGGAACGAGGCCGCGGCCAGATGCCCGGCCGAGCCGAAGCCCGAAGTGGCGAAGGAGTACTTCTGCGGCTCGGCCTTGAGCAGCTTGACCAGGTCGCCCACATTGTCGGCCGGCACCTTGGGATAGACGCTGAAGATCAGCGCGCCCTGCGCCAGCTCGCTGATCGGCGTGAAGTCCTTGACCGAGTCGAACTTGATGGTCTTCTTGTACAGCAGCGGATTGATGGCGTGGATCGACGCGTTCAGGTACAGCGTGTAGCCGTCCGGCGCGGCCCGCGCGACGTAGGCAGCGCCGATCATGCCCGACGCGCCGGCGCGATTTTCCACCACGATCGACTGGCCCAGCTCCTTGCCCAGCTGTTCGGCATACAGGCGCGCCACGCCGTCGACCGAGCCGCCCGGCGGGTGCGGCACCACCAGCGTGATCGGACGCTGCGGATAGGCCGCGTCGGCGGCCAGCGCGGCGGCGCCGCAGGTAATGCCCATGGCCGCCAGCGCGGCGGAGAACAGCCGGGTGAACGGCGCGGGACGGGACGGCGAACGGAACATGATGAATCTCTCTTGGCGATGGCGCGTCCATTCCGGACGCGCAGGGGCCGACCACGCCACCGGCCGCGACGCTCGCGGCCGCCATGTCGTGGATCGTCAACATGCATCCGGCGGCTATTGCCGCCGGAACAGGGGAATCAGGCCGCCTTGAGCTGCGCGGAGCTGAAGCCGTACTTGGCGTCCAGCCCCAGCTCGCGCACGATGCGCAGGCCCTTGGCCAGGGCATCGCCCTCCAGGCCGCGCAGCGGCCGGCGCAGATCGCCGACCGGCAGGCCCACCGCCTTCATCAGCGACTTGATGGCGACCGGGTTGATGGCCGAGTACGAGTAATGCAGCATCGGCAGCAGGCCCAGGTAGCCTTCGCGGAAGCTGACCGACACGTCCGGCGTGTCCCACGGACGCGAGATGTCGGCCATCTCTGCGGGCGCGATGTTGCCGGTCATGTTGGCGGTGCCGTGGCCGCCCAGGCTCATGGTGGGCACCACCAGGCCGAGGTTGGGCGAGTCGCAGCACATCACCGACACATCGGGACGGCCACGCAGCACCTGCGCCACCTGGCCGACGCGGGTGGTCGATTCCTTGTGCACCACGTAGTTGGGGTGCTTGAAGATGCGCAGCAGCTGGTCCCAGTGCAGGTCGCTCTTGACCCGCGGCGGGTTGTTGTAGATGCCCAGGGGCAGGTCGGTGGCGTCGGCCACTTCGAGGAAATAGGCTTCGGTGTCGGCCTCGGACGCGCAGATGTAGGCGGGCGCGGCCAGGATCGCGCCGTCGGCGCCGTTGGCGCGCGCGAACTTCAGGTAGTCGATGGTGCTGTCGGTGTTGTTGCCGGTGCAGCCGTAGAACAGCTTCATCTTGCCGGTCTTCATCTTGGCCGTCTCGACGATCACCTGGCGGCGCTCTTCGGGCGACAGCAGCGAGACCTCACCCGTGGATCCCATGATCAGCACCGCGGCGGTGCCGTTGTCTTCCTGGAACTTCAACAGACTGCGGAAGGCGCTGAAATCGACGCTGCCGTCACGATTGAACGGCGTGACGATGGCGACGAAGGACCCCTGGATTTTCATTTTGCTCATGACCTGCTCCACATGCGGAAGGACTGCTCAATCAAAAAAAGCCAGGCTGGCGCGCGGTCGTTGGCGCCTGCACCTGACCATTCCCCTTGCTGCTTTCGCAGTATAGGAAGAGCGGCCCCGAAAATTTTTCTATTTTCCACACTTTCGCAGGGCCTGAAAGACAAAGAATTTCTAAGGCAATGCCGTTAAGTTATGAAGATTTCCACAACAATACGCTTTTCACGGCGCCACCCGCATGTCCGAAGCGATCTCCCGTTATCCGTCCCTGTCTCACTGGGGCGCGTACACCGCGCTGGTGCGTGACGGCCGCGTCATCGGCTGCGAGCCGTTCGCTCACGACCAGGCTCCGTCCCCGCTTATCCACACGATGCCCGACATGGTGCATTCGCCGCTGCGCATCGCCCGCCCCAGCGTGCGCGCCAGCTGGCTCAGGCACCGCGGCGCGCCCGAACTGCGCGGCGTCGACGGTTATGTCGAGGTCGACTGGGACACCGCGCTGGCGCTGGTGCACGATGAGCTGCAACGGGTGCGCGCGCAGCATGGCCCGACCGCCATCTTCGGCGGTTCATATGGCTGGTCGTCCGCCGGACGGCTGCACCACGCGCGCACGCTGACGCACCGTTTCCTGTATGCCGGCGGCGGCTGCGTCGACCAGTCGGGCAACTACAGCTGGGGCGCGGCGCAATTCCTGCTGCCGCACATCATCGGCACCTATGCCCCCGTGACCGGCCGCATCACCGACTGGAACAGCGTGGTCGGGCACACCCGGCTGCTGATCGCGTTCGGCGGCATCCCGCTGCGCAACACCCAGATCGCCTCGGGCGGCGCGGGCGACCACAGCGCCCCCGGCTGGCTGGCGCGGGCGCGCCAGGCCGGCATGCGCGCGGTGGTGGTCAGCCCCACGCGCGCCGACGCGCCGGCGGCGCTGGCCGCCGAATGGATCCCCATCCGTCCCAACACCGATGCCGCGATGATGCTGGGCATGGCGCACACGCTGCTGGCCGAGAACCGCCACGACCGCGACTTCCTGGCGCGCTGCTGCAACGGCTTCGAGCAGTACGCCGACTACCTGCTGGGCCGCGCCGACGGCCAGCCCAAGGACGCGGCCTGGGCCGAGCGCATCTGCGGCGTGCCGGCCGATACCATCCGCGCGCTGGCGCGGGACGCGGCCGGCGCCCGCACGCTGCTGTCGTGCTCGTGGTCGCTGCAGCGCGGCCATCGCGGCGAGCAGCCCTACTGGGGCAGCGTCGCGCTGGCCGCCCTGCTCGGCCAGATCGGCCTGCCCGGCGGCGGCTTCGCCTTCGGCCATGGCTCGATGAACGGCGCCGGCAATCCGCGCCCCGACCTGCCCGCGCCGGAGATGCGCGCCGGCCGCAATCCGGCCGGCGCCTCGATCCCCGTGGCGCGCCTGACCGACATGCTGCTGCGGCCGGGCGAGCCGTACGAATTCAACGGCAGGACCGGCATCTATCCGGACATCCGCCTGGTCTACTGGGCCGGCGGCAATCCGTTCCATCACCACCAGGACCTGAACCGGCTGATGCGGGCCTGGGCGCGGCCCGAGACCATCATCGTGCACGAGCCGTGGTGGACGCCGACCGCGCGCCGCGCCGACATCGTGCTGCCCGCCACCACCACGCTGGAACGCAACGACATCGGCGGCTCATCGCGCGACCGCTACCTGCTGGCGATGCGGCAGGCGGTGGCGCCGGTGGGCCACAGCCGCAACGACTTCGACATCTACCGCGAACTGGCCGCGCGCGGCGGCTTCGAGCAGGCCTACACCGAGGGCCGCGACGAGATGACCTGGATCCGCCACATCTACGAACAGATGCGGCCGGCCTGGGAGGCGGCGCAACTGACGCTGCCCGCCTTCGACGAATTCTGGGAACGCGGCCACGTCGCGCTGCCGCCGCCGGCGCGCGACTTCGTGCTGTTCGAGCAGTTCCGTGAAGACCCCGCCGCGCATCCGCTCAAGACCCGTTCCGGCCGGCTCGAACTGCACAGCGCCGCCATCGCTGAATTCGGCTACGACGACTGTCCGCCGCATCCGGCCTGGCTGCCGCCGGTGGAATGGCTGGGCGCCGAGCGCGCCGCGCGCTGGCCGCTGCACCTGGTCACCTGCCAGCCCGCCGACCGGCTGCACTCGCAGCTGGACCCGGCGCCGGCCACCCGCGCCAACAAGGTCGCCGGCCGCGAGGCGGTGCTGCTGCATCCCGACGACGCCGCCGAGCGCGGCATCGCGCAGGGGGATGTGGTGCGCCTTTTCAATGATCGCGGCGCCTGCCTCGGCGGCGCGCAACTCAGCGCCGACCTGCTGCGCGGCGTGGTGGTGATGCCCACCGGCGCCTGGTTCGATCCGCGGGACGATGCGCTGGAACGCCATGGCAATCCCAACGTGCTGACGGTGGACGTGGGCACGTCGCGGCTGGCGCAGGGCCCGAGCGCGCTATCGGCGCTGGTGCAGGTGGAACGCTGGCAAGGCGACGCGCCGGCGGTGCGCGCCTTCGAACCGCCGGCGCTGCAACCCGAGGCCTCGGGCGCGCCACGCTGACGGCGCAATCGCGCCCCCGTTGCTGCGCGACCTCGCCTGGCGCCCGATTGCCGGACTGTGCGAGGCGCCTGTGAACAGACCCCCTAGGCCGCCCGCAGGAACGCCAGCACCGCGTCGTTCTGCCCGCGGATGAAATGGCGTTCGCGCGGCAACAGCGTCACCTGCGCGCGCGGCGCCAGGCGGCGCAACCGCTCGCGGGTATGTTGCGAATCGAGCATCACGTCACGCCCGCCCACCGCCACGAACAGCGGCTGCGCCAGCTGGCGCAGCGCCTCGTCGCCGAAGACCGGAATGGCGCCGAAGCGCGACCGGAAGCCGCGGTCGATGGCCTGCATCAACGCGAACTGGGCGCGGTCGGCGGGCGCCGGATCGGCCGGCAGCGGCCCGATGATGCGGCGGCGCACCAGCGCGCGGCCCGCGGGCCCCAGCAGCAGCAACGGCAGGACCCACGGCAGGATGTTCTTCTGGCGGCCGATGCCGGACGGACACAACAGCGCCAGCCGCTCGACCCGCGCCGGCCGCCGCACGGCGAAGTCCAGCGCCAGCCATGCGCCCAGCGAAATGCCGAAGCACGCCGCGCGCGCCACGCCCAGGCCGTCGAGCACCGCCTCCAGCCAGGCCGCGTGCGCATCGCTAGCCAGCGGCAGCCGCGCCGGCGCGCTCGGGCCGGCCTCGCCGATCAGGTCGATCGCGTAAATGCGGAAATGCGGCGCCCAGGCCGCGGCCTGCCGCTGCCAGCTGGCCGCCGTGCTCTGCGCGCCATGCAGCAGCACCAGCGGCGGCGCGTCCTCGCGGCCGCACACCAGCACATGGGTGTCGCCGGCCGGCGTCGGCACCGTCACCCGCCGCACATCGGCCGGCCAATGGGCCAGCGCGGCGGCATAGGCCTGGCGCACGGCTTCGGCGTGGCGCTCGGACTTGAAGACCGGGCTCATGCCGACGCGTCGCCGCGATGACGCAGATGGATCAGCGGATAGGCCCGTCCCTGGCCATCACGCTCGGAACGCCCGGTGCGCTCGAAGCCCAACCGTTCATAGAAACCGATCGCCTGCGCGTTCTGCTCGTTGACGTCGGTGCTCAGGCCGGGATGGCGCCGCAGCGCGTCCTCGACCAGCGCGCGTCCGACGCCCGTGCCGCGCGCGGCGGGGTCGACGAACAGCGCTTCCATGTGGCTGCCGTCGAGCAGCATGAACGCCAGCGCGCGGTCGTTCGCATCCACGGCCAGATCGAGCGTGGCGGCGGGCAGGAAGCCCACCACCTCGGCCTCGATGTCATGGCGGTCCTGCGGCGACAGGAAGTCGTGGGTCGCATCCACGGCGCGGCGCCAGATGTCGACGACGCGTTCGCCGTCCGCGGGGGTGGAGGTTCTCAGAGTGATCATGGTGCTACGGAAAAAAAAGAAGAAGGGTTGGCGGCGGCCGTCAGCCGGCGTCGGTGCGCCGCTCGATGGCGCGGATTACCGCCACCATGTCGGACGCGCCCAGGCCCTGGGCCTCGGTCTCGCCGTACAGCGCGTGGCTGGCATCCAGCAGCGGCGAGGCGATGCCGGCGCTGCGCGCGGCCTCGGCCACCAGGCGGCTGTTCTTGAGGACGTCGGTGATCGCCGCCTGCACGGAAAAGTCCTGCGTCACCAGCTTGCCCAGTTTGACGCGCGACACATCGCTGGCCATCGGCCCGGCGTTCAGCACCTCGGCGAACAGCGCCAGGTCGATGCCCTGCCGCTCAGCGAAATGCACCGACTCGGTCAGGCCCGTAACCATGGTGATGAGGAACAGGTTGACCGACAGCTTCATGGCCAGCGCCGACGGCACCGCGCCACAGACGAAACTGTCGCGGCACAGCGGCCGCACCAGTTCGCGCACGGCGGCGACGTCGTCGTCATGGCCGGCCAGCATCACCACCAGTTGCCCGGCTTCGGCCGGCTTGCGCGATCCCGACACCGGCGCCTCGACGTAGCGGCCGCCGGCCGCCTCGATGTCGGCGCCCAGCTGGCGCGAATAGTCGGCCGAGGTGGTGCCCATGTTGACGATCACGTGGTCGCGCACGCGCGTCTCGAAGTCGTCCGTGCCGCGCGCCAGCACCGTGTCGATGGCCGCGTCGTTGGCCAGCATCAGGATGACGGTGCGGCATTGCGCGTAGACCTGGCCGGCCTCGTCGGCCACGCGCGCGCCCGCGGCGCGCAGCGCGTCATAGCCGCCGGGGGACCGGCTCCAGACCACCAGCGGCGTGCCGGCGCGGGCCAGGTTGAGCGCCATCGGCGTGCCCATGACGCCCAGGCCGATGAATCCGATATCCATGTGTGTCTCCTGCTTGGTTGTGATCAGTGGCGCCGCGCCTCGACCCGCAGGCCGGCGGCCTTCCAGGCGGGGAAGCCGTCGCCCAGGCGCTGCGCCTGGAAGCCGCGGGCGCGCAGCAGCGCCACCGCGCGCATCGACAGCACGCAGTAGCGGCCGCCGCAATAGGCCACGATGTTCTGGTCGCGCGGCAGCTGCGCCAGGTGCGGCTCCAGCTCCTCGGTCGGGATGTTGACCGCGCCCGGAATATGGCCGGCGGCGTAGTCCTCGCGCGAGCGCACGTCCAGCAGTAGCGCGCCTTCGTCGAGCTTGGCGACCAGTTGTTCGATCGAGACCGCTTCGAGCTGCTCGGGGCGGTTGACGCTGTCGGCGGCCACGCGCCGCATTTCCTGGCGCTGGTGCGACAGGTAGTCCTGCAACGCCGACAGCACTTCCGACACCGGTCCTGCGCCGCCGCGGTACAGCACGTGCTTGCCGTCGCGGCGCGACTGGATGAAGCCGGCGCGCTTGAGCTGCTGCAGGTGCTGCGAGGCATTGGTGATCGACAGCCCAGACCCCAGGGCCAGCTGCTCGACCGTGCTTTCGCGCTGCAGCACCGCCTGCAACAGGGCCAGGCGATGCGGATGGCCGAGCGTCTTGGCGGCATCGGCCAGGTCATCGAGGGAATCGGCGGCGGCATCGGTCATTGGCGGGGACGGCGGCAGGGTCTTCATTGACGCGACCTTATCATCTTCCTATCATTCCATCATTTGTTGGATTGATAATTTACAAAGAGGAGACCCCATGTCATCGAGCCCCCCGCCGTCCGGCGCCGCCACCGCCCCCGTTTCCTGGGCCGACCTGCTGCGCGGCAGGAACGGGCTGCGCTCCATTGCGCTGGCCGGCGGCGTCGCGCTGCACGCCATCAACATCTACATCGTCACCACCATCCTGCCCACCATCATCCGCGAGATCGGCGGGCTGGCCTATTACGCCTGGAACACCACACTGTTCGTGGCCGCCTCGATCGTCGGCTCGGCGCTGTCGGCCAAGCTCATCGACCGCCTCGGCCCGCGCCTGGCGTACCTGCTGGCGCTGGCGGTGTTCTCGGCCGGCGCGATCGGCTGCGCGCTGGCGCCGTCGATGCCGGCCCTGCTGCTGGGCCGCACCGTGCAGGGTCTGGGCGGCGGCGTGCTGTTCGCGCTGAGCTATGCCTTGATCCGCGTGGTGTTCGACGCGCGGCTGTGGCCGCGGGCGATGGCGCTGGTGTCCGGCATGTGGGGCGTGGCGACCCTGAGCGGCCCTGCCATCGGCGGCGTGTTCGCGCAGAGCGGCCACTGGCGGCCGGCGTTCTGGGTGCTGGTGCCGGTGGCCTTGCTGCTGGCGCTGATCGTGGCCAGCCAGTTCCGCGGCAGGACCGCGGGCGAGGCGGCGTCAGGCCCGGTGCCCTGGCTGACCATCACGCTGCTGGTGCTGTCGGTGCTGGCGATCTCGGCCGCCGGCCTGTCGCAGCGCCTGGCCTGGAACGTCGCCGGCATCGTCGCGGGCATCGCCATCGCCGCCGCCATCGCGCGCATCGACACCCGCGCCCGCGCCAAGCTGCTGCCGACCGGCGCCTATACGCTCGGCACGCAGCTGGGCCTGCTGTACGCCGTCATGAGCCTGCTGGTGGCGGCCCTGACCACCGAGATCTTCGTGCCCTACTTCCTGCAGGTGGCGCACGCGATGACGCCGCTGGCCGCGGGCTACATGACCGCGCTGATGGCGGGCGGCTGGACGCTGGCCTCGATCTACAGCGCCGGCCGCGAGCCGGCCCGGGCCTGGCGCCTGATCCGGGCCAGCCCCATCGTGGTGCTGGCCGCGCTGGCGGCGCTGGCGGCCACCATGCCGGTCATCGCCTGGCAGCCGGCGGCGCTGGGCACGGTGCTGCACGGCATCGCGCTGACGGCGGTGGGCTTCGGCATCGGCCTGGGCTGGCCGCACCTGCTGACGCGGGTGTTCTCGGCCGCCGCGCCGGGCGAGGAAACGCTGGCGTCGTCGTCGATCACCACGGTGCAGTTGTACGCCACCGCCCTGACCGCGGCGCTGGCCGGCGTGGTCGCCAATGCCGGCGGCCTGACCCAGCCGGGCGGCATTGACGGCGCCAGGAGCGCGGCGCTGGCGCTGTTCGGCGTGTTCGCCATCGCGCCGGCCGCGGCCATCGTGCTGACGGGCCGCCTGCGGCGCGCGTGACGCCGGGCGCGGCCGGCCGCCGAGGGCGCGCGGCGGACCGGCCGCGGCGCCCGCGAAACGCCTGTCAGGCCAGGACCGCGGGATTGATCACGTGGATCGGCTTGCCGGCGGCGTAGGCGACGATCTGGTCGAAGACGTCGGAGAACTGGGTCTCGTATTCGTCTTCGGTGACGTAGCCGATGTGCGGCGTGCAGATCGCGTTGGGCAGCTGCAGCAGCGGATGTTGCGGATCGGTCATCGGTTCCGACTCGAACACGTCCACCGCCGCCGCGCCCGGCCGGCCCGCGGCCAGCGCCTGCGCCAGCGCGCCGGGCTCGATCAGGCCGGCGCGGCTGGTGTTCACCAGCAATGCCGACGGCTTCATGCGCGCCAGGTCCGCCGCGGTGACGATGCCGCGCGTGTCCGGCACCAGCCGCATGTGCAGCGACAGCACGTCGCAGGTCTCGAAGAACGCCTGCTTGTCCGGCGCCACGTCCCAGCCGTCGTCGCGGGCCCTCTGGCGCGAGGCCTCGCGCGCCCACACCAGCACCTTCATGCCAAAGGCGGCGCCGTAGCGCGCCACTTCGGCGCCGATGCGGCCATAGCCGTAGATGCCGAGCGTGCGGCCGCGCAGCGTGCGGCCCATGCCGGTCTGCCAGGTGCCCTGCTTGAGCAGTTGCACCGCCTGCGGAATGCGCCGCATGCCGGCCAGCACCAGGCCCCAGGTCAGCTCCGCCGCCGCGTACGACGGCGTGCCGGCGTGCTGGTTCGACGACAGGATGACGCCGTGCGCGGTGCAGGCGTCGACGTCGATGTGCGGATAGACGCTGCGCTGGCTGATCAGCCGCAGCTTGGGCAGGCGCGCGATCAGCGGCGCGCGGATCTGGGTGCGTTCGCGGATCAGCACCAGCGCCTCGGTGTCGCGCAGGCGTTCGGCCAGCGCGTCCACGTCCTGCACGTGGTCGTTCCAGACCGTGACGGCATGGCCGTCGAGTTTGCGGAAACAGGGCAAGCCCCGCAGCGTGTCGAAATAGTCGTCGAGAATGGTGATGTTCATGGTTTGTCTCCTGCCAGGATGCGGGCATTGTGAGCGCCGCCCCGCCGACCGTAAAATGATATTAATTAGTCAATTGATGCGTTTTTCTCATGAAAATCGACGTGCTCGGCGTGCAGGCCTTCGTGGCGATCGCGGATCACAAGAGCTTTCGCCGCGCCGCCGGCGAGCTCAGCATCACCCAGACCGCGTTGAGCCGGCGGCTGCAGAACCTGGAATCGTTCCTGGGCGTGCGGCTGGTGGAACGCACCACCCGCTCGGTCGCGCTGACGCCGCCGGGCGACAGCTTCCTGCCGCAGGCGCGGCGGCTGCTGGCCGACCTGGCCGCGGCGCTCACCGAGATCCGGGAAACCGGCAAGGCCCAGCGCGGCGACGTGACGCTGGCCTGTGTGCCGACCATCGGCGTGCACTACCTGCCGCACATCCTGCAGCGCTACAGCGCCGAGCATCCGCAGAACCGCGTCAAGGTGCTGGACCATTCTTCCGGCGCGGTGGCCCAGGCGGTGCTCACGCGCGAGGCCGAGTTCGGCATCAACATCGCCGAGACCCACGCCCCCACGCTGCAGAGCATCCCGCTGCTGCAGGACGACTTCGTGCTGATCTGCCGCGAGGACCATCCGCTGGCGCGCCGCCGCACGCTGCCCTGGGAAAAGCTGGAGGGTCACCGGCTGATCTTTCCCGGCGCCAGCAGCAACAACCGGCCGCTGCTCGATCACGCGCTGGCCGAACTGGCGCCGCGGCTGACGGCCTTCTATGAAGTGCAGCGCAGCTCGACCGCCGTCGGGCTGGTGGCCGCCGGCGCCGGCATCGCCGTGGTGCCGCGGCTGGCGTGGCAGGCCGGCTCGTATCCGGGGCTGCGGGTGGTGTCGCTGCACACGCCGGTGGTGGGCCGCACCTTTTCGCTCATCAGCCGCAAGGGCGCGCACCTGTCGCCCGCGGCCCAGGCCCTGCACGACCTGATCCTGCGGCACCGCGACCAGGGGCCACGCTGACCCGCGCCAAGGGCGGGAGATTTTTGCACCGCTTCATACAATTGGTGACGCGTGGCGGGAAAAATCGGGCCACAATGCGCCGGCGCTTTTCCCGATCAACGAGGAACCACGATGAATAAAGCCCTTGCGCTGCTGCTCTGCGCCGTCCTGCCCGCCGCCGCCAGCGCGGCGCAGCCCGATGTCGAGACCTTGACGCTCAACCCGCAGAACCAGCTGTACTGCAACGCGCAGACGGACTGGTGCGTGGGGATCAAGGTGGACGGCGGCTTCGAAGACAACGGCCCGTTCGCCACCAGCCGCACCCTGCGCGCCGACTACCGCTTCTGGGACCTGCCCGACATCCCGAACTTCACGCGCTTCACGGTCTGGCCGCACCTCATTCGCCTGAGCGAGGAACGCGCGCTGGTGGGCGTGATCGGCCCCAACGAGCCGGACTACAAGGAAGAGATCCAGTTCCCCGGCGGCAGCTTCTCGCGCCGCGACCTGTACCTGTTCATGGTCGACCTGGGCGACAAGTCCGCGGCCCTGGTGCACCTGCTGCCCTACACTGCCAAGGCAGGCATCCGCGCCTGCGCCAACGAGGCCGACGAGAAACGCCGCGAAGGCAACTGCATGGACTATTACCGCTATGACGCCACGGTGAAGGCCCTGCCCAGCAAGCAGCCGTACCCGGACCTGCAGGTCACCACCCAGGCCACGCGCAGCCCGGCCGACGCCAGCCGCTACGCCGATCCGGGCAAGCGGCCCGCGCCGACGGCCGCGCAACTGCAACCGCAGGCCGACAAGCAGTGCAGCTACACGGTGACCTACAAATGGAAGGAAGACGGCTCGGTCTACCAGCCGGCCACGCCGGTGCCGGACTGCGGCGAGTTCCTGGAACCGCAGCCCGGGAAGAAGTAAGGCGCGGGCCTGGCCACCCTGGCCGCGCCCGCCCCGCCGCACTGGCGGGACGCGCCCGGCCGCTGGGGTCGTCAGTCGGCGTAGCCCGGATTGCGCCGGTCCAGCCGGCGCAGCAGGCCCGGCCAGGCCAGCGAAGCCTTGTGCGCCCGGTCGGCCGGGGATTCCACCGCCGCGCGCGCCAGCACCTCGGGCGGAATGAACGTCAGTTCGCCGCCCGCCTGCGCCCGCACCTGCACCATGCAGGCCGCTTCCAGCCGGTGCATGGCCTGGAACGCCTCGGCCATGCTCTGCCCCACCGTCAACAGGCCGTGATTGCGCAGGATCAGGTAGTTGTTGCTGCCCAGGTCGCGCACCAGCCGCGGCTGCTCTTCGGGATTGAGCGCCAGGCCCTCGTAGTCGTGATAGCTGAGCGAACGCAGCACGATGAACGCGAACTGCGACAGCGGCAGCAGGCCTTCCTTCTGCGCCGACACCGCCACGCCGTTGATGGAGTGCGTGTGCAGCACGCACATGGCGTCCTTGCGGGCCGCGTGGATACAGCTGTGGATGGTGAAGCCGGCCGGATTGATGTCGTATTCCGAGTCCATCACCTTGCGGCCGTGCAGGTCGATCTTGACCAGGCTGGAGGCCGTGATCTCGTCGAACATCATGCCGTAGGGGTTGATGAGGAAATGCTCGGTGCCCGGCACCTTGGCGGTGATGTGCGTGAAGATCAGGTCGTCCCAACCGAACAACGCCACCAGCCGGTAGAGCGCCGCCAGGTCCTTGCGCACCTGCCATTCCGTCTCGCCGACCCGTTCGCGCACGCTGGCGCCCGTCTGACCTGCCGTATCCATGCTGTCTCCCTTTGTGGTGTTCTCCCGCCGCAAGGACGCGGCGAGGTCTGTTGCGCACTGTATTCCGTTTGCGCCCCGCCGGCGGCCTGGCAACGGCAAGCGTCCGCAGCGTGCAACGCGCCCGCTCAGCGCGCGCCCGCCGTCGCGCCGCGCAGGATTGCCGCCAGGCACAGCGCCAGCGCGTCGGCGCGCGCCGACGTGGCCTGGCCGATGCCGAACACCAGCCCCGGCTCCGGCGCGGCCAGGCAGAACTCCGAATAGGTCCGGGCGCCGTAGCCGGCCCGCGCCAGCGCCCGCACCACCTCGCGGTCGTCGATGGCCGGGTTGCGGAACCGCACCGCCAGTTTCAAGCCGCCCGCCCCGTCCGCCACCCGCAGCCAGCGCCCGCAATGCCGCGTCAGCGCGCCCACCAGGTTGTCCATGCGCTCGGCGTAGACGCCGCGCATGCGGCGGATGTGGCCGCGGAAATGGCCGTCGTCCAGGAAGTCGGCCAGGCCGGCCTGGATGTGGATCGAGACCTCGCCCTGCCGCAGCGCCATCTCGGCCAGGCACGGCGCCACCAGCGCCGGCGGCAGGATGGCGTAGGCCACCCGCAGCCCTGGCGCCAGGGTCTTGGAGAACGTGCCGAGGTAGGCCACGCGCTGGCCGCTGTCGATGCCCTGCAGCGCGGCGATCGGCCGCGTCGCGTAGCGGAATTCGCTGTCGTAATCGTCCTCGATGATGAAGGCGTCGTGGCGTTGCGCCGCTTCCAGCAGCGCCAGGCGCCGCGGCAGCGTCATGGTGGCGCCGGTGGGGCACTGGTGCGACGGGGTCACGTAGATCAGGCGCGGCGGCCCGTCGGCGGCGCGCGCCGGGTCGATGCCGGCGTCGTCGCAAGGCACCGGCGCCAGCCGCGCCCCGGCCCGCTGCAGCAGGGCCCGCGCCTTCGGGTAGCCGGGGTCCTCGATCCACGCGACCGGCGCCTCGGGCGTCAGCACCACGCGGGCCAGCAGTTCGATCGCGGCCGCCGTCGACGGCAGGATCACCACCTGCTCGACCTGCGCCACCACGCCGCGCGCGGCGCCGACGTGCGCCAGGATCGCGGCGCGCAGGGCCGGCAGGCCGGCCACCGGCCCGTAGCCCAGGTCATGCACGCGCAGCGACTTGATGCGGCCAGCCACGCAGCGCGACCAGGCCGCCGCGGGAAAGCTCTTGAGGTCGGGAATGCCGGGCTGGAATGGCAGACTGCGCGCGGCCGGCGCGGGCGGTGACGGCGCCGGCGCGTCGGGCGCCCCCGCCAGCG
>NZ_CYTU01000038.1:0-2751 GCF_001299375.1 Achromobacter sp. 2789STDY5608621
GGCCGCACCAGCCGCACCCGCGGCGCCAGCAGCCCCCGCGGCATCGGGCGCACCGGCCACGGCGGCGCCGGCGCCCGCCGCCACGCCCGCCCCTTCGACCGCCATCCCGGCCGCGCCCGTGCCCGGACGCAGCGCGCTGGACTTCAGCGCATCGCGTCCGGCCTGGGAGGGCTACCTGCGCGGCGCCGACCCCGAACCGGGCAAGCAGCTCGCCGCCGCCGGCAAGCCGGCGGCCGGCGTGCAGGCCTGTGTCGCCTGCCACGGCCAGGCCGGCATCACGCCCACCGGCGGCATCTTCCCCAACCTGGCCGGCCTGACGCCCGAGTACATCGCCAAGCAGCTGGCGGACTTCCGCCAGGGCACCCGCAAGCAGCCGCTGATGAACACCATCGCGCAGGCCCTGAGCGAGCAGGAAATCGGCCAGTTGGCGGCCTATTACGGCAGCCTGGCGGGGCCGCCGCTACACGTGGGCGAGGCCGGCGGCGAGGCGGCGCGCAAGCTCGACCAGGCGGGCGACGGCAGCCGCGCCCTGCCCGCCTGCGCCAATTGCCACGGCCTGCGCGGCATGGGCGAAGGACCGCTGCTGCCCCGGCTGGCGGGCCAGTCCAAGGAGTACTTCGCGGACCAGATCAACGCCTTTCGCAACGGTTCGCGGCAAAACGACGATGTCGGCGTGATGCGCGCCTTCGCGCAGCGGCTGACCGACAGCGAGGTCGAGGCGCTGGGACAGTACTACGCCGGCGCGCGCTGATCCGTTCCCGGCCGGGGCTTGGAAACGCGGCCCGGCCGGGCCGCCGTTCCCCTTCCACCCGCCGGGCTTGCCTGCACGGCGCGGGTTCGGTCGCACGACGGCATATCAATATTCATTAAGTCTGATTTTTTACTTGGTGTTTTCCCTAATCCCTTCTTATAATTGCCGCACCATCAACCACCCCGAGATCATTGTGGACAACGACGGATGTAGTCGATACACGACTGCTTGCGCCGCTTGACGCAGGATCCGCAGAGTTTTCTGCCGAGTCCTGCGTAAAGCCAGGACACGGCTATTGGCCCGACAGCCCTCGCGCTGCCCCGGCCACAGCCCTCCCGATACCGACTTACCGACGCGATACGCGGGCTTTGTTGCGCCCGCCCCGCGCCCGGCGAGCGGCGCATGCATGTGGACCTTCCACCGTACTCCCGCCAGGAGACGACCATGCGCATCAAGAAATTCCTCCCCTTCCTGGATGGCGCCGCCGCCGTGCGCGGCGCCGGCGTGGCCGCGGCCGCCCCGGCCGCCACCCCGACCTACCAGTTCACCATCGTCAGCCTCGCCGACACCCTGAACGCGCTGCGCAAGCAGCTGTACTACGAGCTGCAGGCCCTGAACCTGCGGGTCTTGAACGTGCGCATCTCGCGCCAGGAAGCCGACCAGCTCGCCAGCACCACGGTCACGCTGCAATGCCCGCCGCAGCTGCGCGGCCTGCTCAGCGCCATCGCCCTGCGCCTGGGCCAGAGCCCCGACGTGCGCCGCGTGCACTGGGAAAACGAAGGCGGCGCCCGCATCGCCGTGCTGCCGGCCTGAGCCACGGAAAGGAGACTGTCATGAAAGACCCGTACAAATGCCTCCTCGCCGCCCGGGTGGCGGCCCTGCTGCTGCTCTGGCTGCTGGCTTTCATCCTGACCGCCGCGTCCGTCTGGCAGATGCCCTGAACACGAGAACAACAACATGAAGAACTTCGAGAACATCCAGCTGCTGCCGCTGGCCAACACCCTCATCAGCCTGGCGGTGGCCTTCGTGCTCGGCTCCATCGTCGGCTTCGAGCGCCAGTACCGCCAGCGCACCGCCGGCCTGCGCACCAACGCACTGGTGGCGGTGGGCGCCGCCATCTTCGTCGACATGGCCTTCCGCGTCGGCGGTCCCGATGGCGGCGCGCGCGTGATTTCCTATGTGGTGTCCGGCGTCGGCTTCCTGGGCGCCGGCGCCATCATGCGCGAAGGCGGCAGCATCCGCGGCCTGAACACCGCGGCCACGCTGTGGGGCTCGGCCGCCATTGGCGCCTGCGCCGGCGCCTCGCTGATCCTCGAGGCGATCGCGGCCACCGTGTTCGTGCTGGCCGCCAATACGTTGCTGCGGCCGCTGGTCTCCTACGTCAACCGCCAGCCGGTCGACGCGCAGACCACCGAAGTCACGACGGTGATCCACATCATCGCCCACGTCGATCAGCGCCAGGCGGCCATGACCGTGCTGGAAGACGTGCTCGAAGACGAGCAACTGCCCCTGTCCGAGCTGAAGATCGACCAGTTCGGTGAAAACGAGGTCGAGATCGAGGCGGCGCTGAGCGAAGCCTCGGTGGACGAACTGGACCTGGACCGCGTCACCGCGCGGATCGCCGCCGCGCCGGGCATCCGCACCGCCTTCTGGGCCGCGCGCACGGTGTAGCGGCCCGCGCGCTGCGGCGATGGGTCGCAGCCGCCGGCTTGCCGCGCCTGTCACGCCAGCGCCAAAACCCTCTAGAATGGGCGTCGATCATGCGCCGCCCGTTCCCGTCCCTCGCCCGCAACGCCGCCTGCCTCTGGCTGGTGCTGGCGCTGTTCGCGCTCAAGGCGCTGGTGCCGCCGGGCTTCATGCCGGCGACCGGACAGCGCGGCACGCTGATCCAGCTATGCTCGGCCGCCGGCACCATCTGGGTGGCCGGTCCGTCCAGGCACAGCGACGCGCCCGACGAACGCCACGCGGCCCAGGCCGCCACCTGCCCCATGGGGGCGATG
>NZ_CYTU01000038.1:3009-19140 GCF_001299375.1 Achromobacter sp. 2789STDY5608621
CTGGACCGCGCTCGCCTTCACGCCCGCGCTGCATGCGCAGGTTCCTTCCTCGCCGCCTGCCGCCAAGGCGTCCGGCGTCGCCACCCTGCCGGCGATCTCGGTCGCGGGCGACACGCCCCTGGCCACCCTGCTGGAACAGGCCAGCACCGGCACCCTGCTGGGCCTGCGGCCGTTCGACACGCCCGCCAGCATCGACGTCATCAGCAACGAACAGCTGCGCGCGCGCGGCGCGGTCAACGTCACCGACGCCATCACCCAGGCCGCCGGCATCAGCGCCATGCGCCATCCTGGCAATGGCGGCTCGTCGCTGTCGTCGCGCGGCTTCACCGATTCGAACTCGGTGGCCCAGCTGTTCGACGGCGTGCGCCAGTTCGGCGGCGTCGGCCAGACCTTCCTCTACGACCCGTGGGCGGTCGAGCGCATCGAGGTCCTGCGCGGCCCGGCCTCGGTGCTGTATGGCGAAGGCGCCATCGGCGGCGTGGTCAACGTGATCCCGAAAAAACCCACCCGCGGCCCGATCGAGAACGAGATCCAGACCACCGTCGGCACCCACGACACCCAGCGGCTGGGCTTCGGCAGCGGCGGCGCGCTGGACGACAAGTGGTCGTACCGGCTCGACATCAGCGGCAACCACAGCAACTCGGGCATCAGCCTGGGCGACGCGCGCGACCTGGCGGTGACCGCCGCGTTGCGCCTGGACGTGTCGCCCGAGCTGAACTTCACGCTGACCCAGGCCTACGCCTGGCAGGAGCCGACGCGCTACTTCGGCACGCCGCTGATCGACGGCAAGATCGACTACGACCTGCGGCGCCAGAACTACAACGTCGCCGACAGCAAGATCATCTACCGCGACAGCCGCACCGACCTGAAGGCGGAATGGTCGCCGAACCCGGCCACGCTGGTGCGCAGCCGCGTCTATTACATCGGCAGCGACCGCGACTACCGCGATGCCGAGAACTACACCTGGCAACCGGCCAGCGGCCTGATCCAGCGCAGCGCCTACACCGACATCCGCCACGACCAGCAACAGGTCGGCAACGTCACCGACGCGTCCTTCGACGGCCATCTGTTCGGCCTGGCCAACAAGGTGGCGGTGGGCTTCGAACTGAACCACGCCACGTTCAAGCACACCAACAATTCGCCGTATTCCGGCACCTCGCTGGTGGACCCGTACGACGTCGATCACGGCCGCTTCATCAACGTCGCCGGCACCACGCCGCGCTATCGCAACAGCGCCGACCAATACGCGCTGTTCGCCGAGAACCGTCTGATGCTGACCTCCCGCTGGTCGGTGCTGGCGGGCCTGCGCTACGACCACATCGACCTCAAACGACGCGACCTGGTCGCCGACCAGACCGCGTTCGACACCACCTTCAACAACGTCGGCTGGCGCATCGGCACCGTCTACGACCTGCTGCCGACGCTGTCCGTCTACGGCCAGTACGCCGAGGCCGCCGATCCGATCGGCAGCCTGCTGCTGCTGTCGCCGGCCAACAAGGACTTCAAGCTGTCCAAGGGCCGCCAGGTCGAGGTCGGCGTGAAGCAGACCTTCTGGGACGACAAGGGCCAATGGACGCTGGCGGCCTACCACATCCGCAAGGACAACCTGGTGACGCGCGATCCCAACGACCCGACGCTGCGCATCCAGGTCGGCGAGCAGTCGTCGCGCGGCCTGGAAGCCACGCTGGGCGTGGAACTGACGCCGGCCTGGCGCGTGGACCTGAACGCGGCCGTGCTGCGGGCGCGCTACGACGACTTCAGCGAATCGGCCAACGGCGTGGCGGTGTCGCGCGCCGGCAACGTCCCCACCGACGTGCCGGAACGCGTGGCCAACGCCTGGGTCAGCTGGAAGTTCGCGCAGCAATGGACCGCCAGCGCCGGCCTGCGCTATGTCGGCCGCCGCTTCGCGGATGCCGCCAACCGGCTGGAAATGGCGGGCTACACCACCACCAACCTGGCGCTGCAATGGGAGCCGCGGCGCGACCTGACACTGGCGCTGCGAGCCTTCAACGTGTTCGACCGCCAGTATGCCGAGACCGCCTACTACAACCAGACGCAATGGCTGCTGGGCGAAGGCCGGCGGGTCGAGCTGAGCGCCAACTACCGTTTCTGACTCACTGGGTGAACAGATCGGAGATCGCGTCGCCCAGGTCTTTCACCGCGCCGGCCACGCCGCCGGCCGCGCCCTCGGCCCCCACGCCGATGGCGCGGCCGAAGCCGCGCGCGATCTGGGCCGCGAAACCGCGCGAGGCCGAGAACTTCGGATTGTCGAGGCTGCCGGCCAGCTTGAACTCCATGCGCAGCGTGCCCCTGCGGTCTTCCAGCGCGGCCAGCACCGCCTTGCGCGGCAAGGAGAACAGCGAGCCGTCGCCGCTGAACTTCAGGTCATGCAGCGCCACCACGCCCGACGCGTTCAACTGCCGCTTGGCGATGGTGGTGCGCATATCCAGGTCCATCGCGCCGCCGGCCAGCGATCCGGCGCCGTTCTCCGCGAGGTACGGCGCGGCATAGCGGATATCCATGTTGCGCACCGCGACCGTCATGTCGGCGTCGCTGCCGCCCACTTCCAGCGAGCCGCGCGCCTGCACCGTGGCCGCGCCGCTGCGGTTGTCGCGCACCGAGCCCTTGAATTCCATCTGGCTCTGCTGGCCGTCGGCCGGCAGCACCAGCGGATGCAGGCGCGCCGACACGTTCTCGAACGGAATGCGGTGCGGCGGCCTGGTGATGGCCGAGTCGATGAAGTCGAGGCGGCCGCCGTCCAGGATGATGTCGTCGGCCCGGACCGGCCCCCTGGCTCGCGCCTGGCCGCCGTCGCCGTCGGCCTCGCGCAAGGCCGCCTGCAGGGCCGGGGAAATCTGCATGTCGCCGTCGGGCGCGCGCAGCACGGCAAAATCGAACCCCTCGATGGTGATCTTGTGGAACACGGGCTGGCGCCGCAGCAGCGAGCCCCAGTCGGGTTCGGCCACCACGCGCCGCGCGCTGGCCGGCGCGACGCCCTCGGCGCCCGTGATCTTCACGTCCGTCAGCACCACCGCGTCGAACCCCAGCCGCACCTCCCCCACCTGGGCCCGCGGCCCCAGCAGGCCGGCGATGTGGCGCTCGATGAC
The DNA here is from genome assembly GCF_001299375.1 of Achromobacter sp. 2789STDY5608621. Lineage (NCBI taxonomy): Bacteria > Pseudomonadati > Pseudomonadota > Betaproteobacteria > Burkholderiales > Alcaligenaceae > Achromobacter > Achromobacter sp. 2789STDY5608621. The sequence continues at coordinate 6,117 of NZ_CYTU01000038.1, forward strand.
GCGCATGCCGATCCAGGCCACGGCCCCCAACAGCAGCACCGCGAGCACCAGCGCGATCAGGAGCTTGCGTGCGAACGAACGGCGCGGCATGGCGGAGGCGTTACCCATGGATGGTCCTGTTGGCGATGCGCGAAACGCGGCCGCGTTCCGGCGGGCCTCATGGCGGCCCTGCCTGGCACCTTAGCGACCCGCGCGCCATGGCGCAAGGCATATGGCGGCACCAGTGCATCGCGATCAGGGCCGAAACCGGCGCGACGCGACGACGCCCGCGCCGGGTTTCCCCGCGCGGGCGTCGTCGCCACTCACCCTGTGCCTGCCGGCGCGGCGGCCGGATCGCGGGCTTGCTGCGGGCCCGTCAACGCATCAGCGCTGCGTCTGCGACCGCTGGCCGGACTGACCCGGCTGCTGCGCCGGATTGCGGTCCTTGTCCATCTGCTGGCCGCCCTGGCCGGGCTGTTGCTGGCCCGGTTGGTTGCGGTCCTTCGGATTTTCCTGCGATTGCTGCTTTTGCGGCTGCTGTTGCTGGCCGGGTTGCTGGCCGGGCTGATTCGGGTTTGCCATGACAAATCTCCTAATAGGCGGAACCACTTCCGCCAGGGATTCCCTAGCAACTGCCGTGCCCGCCCGGGCGTGGCGCGCGCGCCACCCCGCCGCATGATGCGGCACCGGTAATTTCAGGACCCGGGAAGTAAAAAGCGCGGCTATTGCGTGGTGACGTGCGCCGGCAGGCCGGTCTCGGCGTCTTGCGGATCGAAGGCGTCGAGCCAGGCCGAGGCATAGCTGGCGGGCGCCGCCAGCGGTTCGCCGCGGTCGCGCTGGACGCGCAGCCGCATCATCAGGTCATCCAGCGGCATCGGCCGGCCCAGCGCGTAGCCCTGGCCATAGCGGCAGCCCGCGGCCCGCAACGCCGGCACGTCGGCCACGTTCTCGACCCCTTCGGCCACCACCCGCCACCCCATCCGGGTGGCCAGCTCGGCGGCCGTGCGCAGCACCTCGAAGGCGACCGCGCTACGGCGCATGCGCGTCACGAAGTACTGGTCGATCTTGACCTCGGACAGAGGAATCGCCGACAGCAGTTTCAACGAGGCGTGGCCGGTGCCGAAATCGTCCAGGCTGACCTCGCAGCCGGCCTGTTCCAGGCGTTCCAGCGTGGCGCGCAAGGATTCCAGCTCCTTGATGGGCTGGTCTTCGGTCAGTTCGACGCGCAGCAGCGACGCCGGCAGTTCGGCCACGTGGATGCGCTCGAGCAGGAACTCGACCGCGCGCTCGTCGGACAGGGTGGAGGCCGGTGCGTTGATGGCGATGGGAATCGCCATGCCGGTGCGCCGCATGCTCTGCAGCATGTCGATGACGCGCTGCGCCACCCGCTCGAACAGGATCCTGTCCAGCCCGAGCCGGTTGACGGTGGGAATGAATTCAGCCGGCATGACGACGCCCAGCTGCGGATGCTGCCAGCGCGCCAGCGCCTCGGCCGACACGATGCGGCCGGTCAACAGGTCGACTTGCGGCTGCAGCAGCACCCGCAATCCTTCTTTGCCGGTAATCATGGCGGCGACTTCGTCGTCGCTCACCACCGAGCTTGTGGAAGCCTCGTGAGTTGGCGTCATGTTCGCTCCTTAAGTCCCCGGAGTACGGCCTGCGCTGTCCGGGCGCAGAGCGGGGCACATTGGACATGAGTATTCACAGTCGGCCTGCAGGAATATCTTGCTACCTTGCTTCTTACTGCCTTGTGTACTACCCAGCGTATTCGATCGCCAATGTTTTTTTATGCGATTTTGCGCATTTACTCCAGGGTATTTTGCACGCTTGCGGCGCCAAAGTCACACATATGTAACCAGTGGTATTCAGGCCATTCAGATTCATGAAAACCGCATTTTTCGGACGCTCCTATTAATCGGTGTTCTTTGTCCTTGTCGACATGGTAGCGTTGCGACTTTTCCGCCGTACCGGCCTATTTTTCCGCCCATTTTCCGCGTGACTACCCTGCTCTCCCGCTGGCGCGTTTCCCTGCGCCACGTCCTCTGGCTGGACGCCCTGCAAGCCGCGGCCATCAGCGCCGCACCCGTCATCCTGGCCGTGCTGGCGCACGAGCCGCGCCTGGGCTGGACCGCCATCGCCGCCTTCTGGGCCTGCTTCGGCGACCCGGGCGGTCCGCTGCGCCAACGCGCCGCGTCGATGCTGGCGCTGGGCCTGATCGGCGCGCTGTTCTGCTTCCTGGCCAGCGCCAGCGCGCACACGCTGTGGCTGCTGCTGCCGCTGACCTTCGTCTGCTGCACCTTCGGCGGCCTGCTGCGCGTGCTGGGCCCGGCGGCGGCCATCGTCGGCACGCTGCTGTCGGCCGGTTTCGTGGTGGCGGCCGAGCTGCCGGCGCCGACGCTCGCGGCCAGCCTGTCGTACACCCTGTTCTTCGTCGCCGGCGCGCTCTGGGCCATCCTGATGACCGCGCTGGTGTGGCGCCGCCGTCCCTGGAAGGACGCGACCCACGCGGTGGCGCATTGCTATCGCGGCCTGGCCGATTTCGCCGATGCGCTGGCGCGCATGTATTCGGGCCTGGCGCCCGCCGCCGGCCCGCAGGCCTGGAGCGCGGTCACCCGTCCCCAGCGCAGCGGCATGCGCGCGGCGCTCGAGGCGGCCCGCGTGCGCATCCGCGAGGTGCAGGACGCGCGGCCCTCGCGCCAGGCCCGCGCGCAGCAATTGTTCTATTTGCTCGATAGCGCCGAAGACAGCTTCATCGCCCTGGTGGCCGCGGCCGATCTGCTGGAATCGAACGCCCCGCGCTGGCTCGGCCGCTCGGCCGGCGCCAACCTGTCACACGCCTTTCATCGCTACGCCAGCGTCGCCAACGCCATCGCCAGCACCTCGGACGTCAGCGACGCCAGGCAGGCCGACTGCCTGCGCGAGCGGCTGGCGCATTTCGGCGCCGGCCTGCACGAACTGCGCGGCGCGGCCATGGCCTACGCGCCCGACCTGGCGACCATGGTGCCGGTGCTGGACCGCCTGCAGCAGACCGCCCAGGCGATCATGCAGGCGCTGTTCGACCAGGATGGCGCGCCCGCCGCGCCGGCCCTGGCCGCGCGCGCCGATTCGCCGGCGCGGCAGGCCTGGCGCAGCCTGCGGCAGAACCTGCGGTTCGAGTCGGATGCCTTTCGCCACGCCCTGCGCGTGGGCATCGGCGCCACCATCGCGGTGGCGCTGTCCAAGACCTTCGCCGTCAACCATGGCTACTGGATGTCGTTGACGCTGGTGTTCATCCTGCAGCCCTATTTCGCCACCACCTGGCAGCGCACCGTCGAGCGCGTGATCGGCAGCGTGGCCGGCGCCGTCGGCGCCTCGCTGCTGGGCCTGCTGCTGAGCACGCCGCTGTCGGTGGCGCTGGCGGTGCTGCCGATCGCGCTGGGCACGTTCGCGGCCCGCACCATCCACTATGCGCTGTTCACCTTTTTCCTGACCTCGCAGTTCGTGCTGGTAAGCCATATCCAGCAGCCGGACATCTACGAGCCGATGCTGGCGGCCCTGCGCGCCTTCAACAGCGTGCTGGGCGGCGTGCTGGCCCTGCTGGTGGGCTTCCTGGTGTGGCCGGAAAAGGAACCGCGCCAGCTGGCCGGCGCGCTCAGCCGCGCGCTGGAACGCCATGCCGACTATGCGCGGGCCCTGACGGCCGACAAGAGCGGCGCGGCCGCCTCCGCCGACATCGTCGGCCTGCGCCGCCAGGCCTGCCTGGCCGCCGACAACGCCGAGGCGGCATTGCAGCGGCTGCAGCAGAACCCCGTGCACCGCGACCGCAAGGTGGACACCGCGGTCAACCTGCTGAACGCGATGCGCCGCGTCACTGCCGCCGGCACAGTGCTGGAGATCCAGCCGGCACTGGCGCCGGACAGCGCGGCCGCGCCGGCCCTGCGCGACTACGGACTGGCCCTGGCGCACGCCCTGCATCCGCAGGAACCGGCCCCGGTGGTCGAACTGCGCCAACTGGCGGTGCCGGCCGCCGTCAACGCCGCCGCGCCGGCATTGGCCGGTCCGCTCGACCGCATCGCCCAGCAGGCGCGGCAGGTGCGGCAATTGCGCGACCGCGTGCAACAGACCTGACACGCCCGCTGCCCGCGGCCGCTTGCGGCAACCCCGCCAAACTGCGGGGCGCTTGACGCGCATCAAGGGCGGAATGCCCGGAACGCGCAACGATGGAGGCCTACCGCGCTCAAAAGGAGGCCGCCATGTATCGCCGCATTTCCGTCCACCTGGACCACGGATTCGATTGCCCCCGCCGCACCCGCGTGGCGCTGGCCCTGGCCAGGCGCCACCAGGCCGAACTGGTCGGCATCTATGCCAGTTCGGCCCCGCCGCAGTACTACTACGGCGAGTCCGTGATGATGTCGAAAACGCTCAACGTGATGCGCGACCTGCAGGCGCAGAACCGCGGCGCGGTGCAGAACGCCTTCCTGGAAACCGTGGCCGCGGCCGACGTGCCGGCCGCGGTGCGCGCCGGCGCCAGCTCGCCCAGCGCCAGCATGGCGCGGCTGGGCCGCACCAGCGACCTGCTGGTAGTCAGCCAGCAGAACCGCGAGGACGTCGAGGCCGTGCACGAGAATGAATTCGTCGAACAGACCCTGCTGAGCGCCGGCCGGCCGGTGCTGGTGGTGCCGTCCAGCGGCGATTTCCCGGTGGTCGGCGAACGCGTGCTGTACTGCTGGGACGGCAGCCGCGAAGCCGCCCGCGCGCTGGCGGACGCCGCGCCGCTGCTACGCCTGGCCTCGCACCTGGTGGTGCTGACCATGGACGAAGGCGCCGCCACCCGCGACGACGAGGCCGTGCCGTTCGAGGACCTGGCCACCTATTGCATCGCCCAGGGCATGCCGGCGCCGGACCACGTGCGCCGCGACATCAAGGGCGTCGGCGTGGGCAGCACCATCCTGAACGCGGCGGCCGACTACAGCGCCGACCTGATCGTGATGGGCGCCTACGGCCACAGCAAGTTCCGCGAATGGGCGATGGGCGGCGCCACGGCGTCGATCCTCAGGAGCATGACCGTGCCGATCATGTTCTCGCACTGACCTCCGCTTGACGCCGGCGGCGCCTCAGCCCTGCGGCACCGGCGTCAGCACCGGCTTGCCGGCGAAGTGCGCGGTGGCGTTCTCCAGGAACAGCGCCACCGTCGCCGACACCGCTTCCGGCGAACGCCCCGCGCTGTGCGGGGTCAGCACCACGTTGTCCAGCTTCAGCAGCGCCGGCGGCACCACCGGTTCGCCTTCGACCACGTCCAGCCCGGCGCCGGCGATGCGGCGTTCGGCCAGCGCCGCGATCAGCGCCTCGGTATCGACCACGCTGCCGCGCGCGATGTTCACCAGATAGCCTTGCGGCCCGAGCGCGTCGAGCACGGCGGCGTTCACCAGGTGCCGCGTATCGGCGCCGCCCGGCGTGGCCACCACCAGGAAGTCGCTGGCCTCGGCCAGCGCGCGCGGGCTGTCGTAATAGGCGTAGCCGGTCTCGGGACGCGGCCGCCGGTTGTAGTAGCCGACCGTCATGCCGAAGCCATTGGCGCCGCGCCTGGCGATCTCCAGGCCGATGGTGCCCAGTCCCACGATGCCCAGGCGCTTGCCCGATACCTGCGGCCCCATGAAGCCATTCCAATGCCCCTGGCGCACCCAGGCGTCGGCCTGCGGCAGGTGACGGGCGGCGCCCAGCAGCAGCGCCATGGCGTGATCGGCCACCGAGGTGGCGTTGGCGCCGGGGCCGTGCGTCACCTGCAGGCCGCGCGCGCGGGCGGCGGCCACATCGATGTTCTCGAACCCGACGCCCAGCGAACAGATCAGCTCGAGCTTGGGCAGCGCGGCCATTTCCTCGGCGTAAAAACCGGTGGCGCCGCGGGTCAGCACCACGCGGATCTCGTCAGCGTGGTCGCGGATGGCCTGGGCCCGCTTCTCGGGCGTGGTGGCAAGAATGCAGCGAAAGCCGCGGTCTTCGATGACCGGCAGGAAATCGTGCGCGCTTTCAATCAAAATCAACAGGGGGATCTTCATGTCGCTACGGGTCGGAGGCGGTGAGACTGGAATGGCGCCAAAAAAGCGCCGCCAGATATTACGCCTCGGTACAATTGCGCGCCACCCGCCGCTGCCGTCATTGAACGCCACATGAAAGCCAAGCTTCGCAAGCCCCTGCGCTCCGCCCTGTCATTCCTGCACCGCTGGACGGGATTGATCCTCGGCAGCGTGCTGGTGCTGGCGGGCCTGAGCGGCAGCCTGCTGGCCTTCGACCACGAGCTTGACGGCTGGCTGAACGCTGCCATGCTGCGCAACACGGCGGGCGTCTGCGCCGCGCCGTTGCCGCCCTCGGTTGCCGCCCGCGCGGTCGAGCAGGCCTGGCCCGGCGCCGCGATCGCCGCCATCACCCTGCCCCAGGCGCCGGCCGACAGCTACCGGGTGCAATTCAAGCATGCCTCGACCGCCGCCAACGAGGCCGGCGTGGACGCCTGCTCCGGCCAGCTGCTGGCCAGCCGCGACCGCGACGCCGTCACGCTGGACCGCGCCCACCTGATGCCGCTGCTGTTGCGCTGGCACATGACCCTGCTGCAAGGCAAGACCGGCCGCGAAGTGCTGGGCTGGCTCGCCGTCGCCTGGGTGGCGCTGCTGCTGGCCGGCCTCTACCTGGCCTGGCCGCGGCCGGGACACTGGCGCCGCTCGGTCACGGTGACGCGCGGCGTCGGCGCCTTCCGCACCAGCTACGAGCTGCATCGCGCCGCGGGCCTGATCGCGGCGCTGTTCCTGCTGGTGGTGGCCGGCAGCGGCTTCTTCATGGGATTGCCGCAACTGGGCCGCCAACTGGTCGCCAGCGTGGCGACGGTGCCGCCCGAGACGCGCGCCGCCCCGCAGGCGCCGCTGGCCGCGGGCGAAGCGGAGATCGGTTGGGATGGCGCCGCCGCCAGGGCGCGCGCGCTGGCGCCGCCGGACGCCACGCTGGTCATGCTGCGGCGCGACCCGGCGCGCGGCGTCTACCAGGCGCGGGTGCGCCGCGCCGACGACTGGCAGCCGGTCGGCACCTTGCGCATGTTCATCGCGATGCGCGGCGGCGATCTGCTGTCGCGCGCCGATCCGATATCGGGCACGGCCGCCCAGCGTTTCCTGGCGGTGATGTTCCCGCTGCATTCCGGCAGCCTCTATGGCCTGCCGACCCGCGTCCTGACCGCCTTCCTGGGCCTGCTGCCCCTGCTGTTCTTCGTCACCGGGCTGGTCATCTGGATCAGCCGCCGCCGGCTGCAGCACCGCGGCCGGCAGGCCGCGCAGGCGCGCGCGCGGGCGGCGCGGCGCGCCTGAACGGGCCGGGCCCGGATCGGGCGCCGAGGCGCTACAAGCGGCCTGTCAGCAACAATACGATCAGCACGATCAGCACAATGCCGAGCAGGCCGCTGGGGTAATAGCCCCAACCGCGGCTGTACGGCCAGGCGGGCACCGCACCGACGAGCAAAAGGATCAGGATGATCAACAGGATGGTGGACATGATGACTCCGGGAGTTGTTCTTGGTGGCTGGGGCGAGCGTCGCGGCGCTCAATGAAGGGTCGTCCGCTTGCCGCGCGGCGACGGCGGCTCGAGCGGCGGCAGGTCCACTTCCGGCTCGTCGGTATCCGGGTCCACCGGCAGGTCGCCGGGCGGCGAACCGGGCGGAATGGGGTCCGGCTTGGGCGGGACATGCAAATACAGAAGGTCTGACATGGCGTTCTCCTTGAAGACGTAACCTGCTGCGCGGCCGGACCATTCCAGGCCGCGCTCCTGCTCGCGCCACGCCGGCATCAATGGCGCGCCAGCGCGAAAACGCGCAACAACTGCCGGTTGAACGCGGGGATGTCGTCCGGCTTGCGGCTGCTGATCCAGCGGCCGTCCACCACCACTTCCTCGTCCACCCACCGCGCGCCGGCATTGCGCAGGTCATCGGCCAGCGATGGCCAACTGGTCAGTTTGCGATCCTTGACCAGTCCCGCCGATATCAGCAGCCAGGCACCGTGGCAGATCACCGCCAGCGGCTTGCCGGCCTCGTGCATGGCCTGCACGAATGCGCGCGCCTGCGAATGCAGCCGGATCTCGTCGGCATTGATCACGCCGCCAGGCAGCAGCACCGCGTCAAACGACGCCGGATTCGCCTCGGCGAAGGTCAGGTCCGCCTCGACCCTATCGCCCTTGTCGTTGTGGCGCATGCCCTGCACCGGCCCGCGCCGCGCCGAAACGACCACCGTGCGCGCGCCCTGCTGCTGCAGCGCGTCGCGCGGATCGGTCAGCTCCACTTGTTCGAAGCCATCTGTCACCAGAATGGCCACGTTGAAGTCCTGTAATGAATGCGTCATGCAATGCTCCCTGGTTGCAGCACGCCATGCAGCAAGTGGCGTGCCCGGGGACCGCCGCCCGCCGCGCGCGGCGGGCACGCCACTTGCTCGGCGCAGCGGCGACGCGCAGGAGAGGACATGGCAAACCGCAGCCGGGCGCCGGCGGCCCGCCCCGCCAACGACGAACTCGTGTACATGGATGACACCGGCCCCGGCTACCGCCGGGTGCGGGTCAATGGCACGACCTTCCACTACCTCGACACCGTCGACAGACGCATCACCGACGCAACCGAATTGGCCCGCATCCGCGCGCTGGCGATCCCGCCGGCCTATGAGGACGTGTGGATCTGCCCGCATGCCCAAGGCCATCTGCAGGCCACCGGGCGCGATGCCCGTGGCCGCAAGCAATACCGCTACCACGCCGCCTGGGCGCAGTTGCGCGATGCCGACAAGTATCAGAGCCTGAGTTCGTTCGGCGCGCAACTGCCGCGCATCCGGCGCCAGGTGGCGCGCGACTTGCAGGCGTCCGGCCTGCCGCGCGCCAAAGTGATCGCGGTGGTGGTGCGTCTGCTGGAAGACACGCTGATCCGCATCGGCGCGCGCGAATACGCCCGCGCCAACCGCTCCTATGGGCTGACCACGCTGACGCGGCGCCACACGCGTGTCAGCGGCGACCGCCTGCGCCTGCGTTTTCGCGGCAAGAGCGGCGTGGCGCACGACGTCACCGTCAAGGACCGCCGCATCGCGCGCATCATCAAACGCTGCCTGGATATTCCCGGACAGCAGCTGTTTCAGTATCTGGATGAGGCCGGCGAGGCCCATGCGATCGACTCGGAGGCGGTCAACGCCTATCTGCGCGAAGCCGGGGCCGCCGATTTCACCGCCAAGCACTATCGCACCTGGGCTGGGTCGGTGCTGGCCTACGCGGCCTTGCAGGCGCGCCCCCGCCAAGACGAACGGCAGGCCCGGCAGGAAGTGGTGGAGGTCATCCGGCAGGTCTCACAGCGGCTGGCGAATACGCCTGCGGTATGCCGCGCCTGCTACGTGCATCCCGCGATCATCGAGTCCTATCTGGCCGGGCGCCTGCCGCCACGGACGGCCGCGCCGACGGGGGCCCGCGGGCTCAACGCCGACGAACGCCGGCTGCTGGCCTTTCTGGGCGATGCCTGAACGCGGCCGGTCAGGCCGGCCGGGTCGGCACGCCGTCCCGCCCCTGCCCAAATTGCAAGCGGATGTGGCAACGCGCGCAGGGATGCAAGTTCGTGGGTAAAACGAACATTCACAACGAGATGCAATGCAAGACCCCGGCAGGCGCTGATCCGTGCCACCTTCCTTGTATGCGCCGCGCCCGCAGCGGACCGCGGCCATGCCTTCGCCAACGCTAACAGCAGGAGCTATTCATGGCCAACAACCACACTCCCGTCCCCTCGGACTTCCCCGAGAACGGCCCCGACGACCGCGCCGCCCGCCGTCGCAGGCGCCATCCGGAAAGCTGGATCGACGAGCTGGAAGCCACCTTGAGCGACGCCACCAGCACTGACCTGGAAGCGCTCAAGGCACGCCTTGCCGAGCAATTGCGCGACACCCGCCACAGCCTGCGCGATGCCTCCGACAGCGCCCAGGACATGGTGCGCGAGACCATTGATTGCACCGAGGAATACATCCACGCCCGCCCCTGGCAGGCCATCGGCCTGGTGGCCGGCGCGGCATTCCTGTTCGGCGTGATCGTCGGCCGGCAATAACGCCGCCCAGGGCCCGGCGGCGGCGGGTGCGGCCGGGCCGGGCCGCGCCCGCGGGAACACCATTTGCTCGATCCTCCCGATGACGCCACGGCGTCCCACCATCATTCAGGGAGATCCGCATGTCCACACCCAGCAATACCGGCAGCCGGCCTCATCCCGTCCCCCCCATGCCCGGGCAGCACCTGTCCAAGCCCGGCAGGGAAGGCGAAATGGCCTTGGCCCCGCAATACCTGGCGCCCGACTACCAGGGCAGCGGCAAACTGGCCGGCATGGCCGCCATCGTCACCGGCGGCGATTCCGGCATCGGCCGCGCGGTGAGCGTGCTGTTCGCGCGCGAAGGCGCCGACATCGCCATCATCTATCTGAACGAACACGACGACGCGCGCGAAACCCGGCGCGCGGTCGAGGCCGAAGGCCGCCGCTGCCTGCTGATCGCCGGCGACGTGCGCGAATCGGCTTTCTGCAACCAGGCCGTGGCGCAGACGGCGCAGGCCTTCGGCCGGCTCGACGTGCTGGTCAACAACGCCGCGTTCCAGGACCATGACGACGGGCTGGAGGCCATCAGCGACGAGAAATGGGACAAGACCCTGCGCACCAACATCCATGGTTATTTCTACATGGCCCGCGCCGCGCTGCCGCATTTGCGGGCGGGCGCCAGCATCATCAACACGGGTTCCGTCACCGGCCTGCGCGGCAGCGCCGGGCTGCTCGATTATTCCGCCAGCAAGGGCGCCATCCATGCATTCACCCGTTCGCTGGCGGCCAATCTGGCCGACAAGGGCATTCGCGTCAATGCGGTGGCGCCCGGCCCGGTCTGGACCCCGCTGAATCCCGCGGACCGCGACGCCGAGCAGATCAAGTCCTTCGGCAAGGACACGGACCTGGGCCGGCCGGCCCAGCCCGAAGAGATCTCTCCTGCCTACGTGTTCCTGGCCGCGCCGTGCTGCGCCAGCTACATCACCGGGATCGTGCTGCCGATCACCGGCAGCGCGGGCGACTGAGCGCCGCGGCGCCCGCCCTGCCCGGCGCCGCCGCATTGGCGCGTTACTGCGGCGCCACCGAGGCCGGCGCGGTGCGCTCGGCCGGCGACACCGGCGCGGGTTCGCCGCGGCCGGCGGGCGGCCCGCCCTGCCCGGCGTCCGTCGCCGGATCTCGTTTGAGCGCGCGCGCCAACGTCAGGAAGTCGGCCGGCACCGATTGGTTGCGGACGGCGAACTCTCGCACCTGCGCGTCGCCCCCTTGCCGGCCAGCCGCAGTGCGGTACAGCCGCTCCGCCTTCTCGTGCGCCTGCAGCGCCACCTGATCGACATAAAGCGCGTCGAACGCCGCGCCGCGCTTGTCGGCCAACGCCTGCAGCGCGCGCTGGTCGGACGGTTCGGCCTTGGCCGGCAGTGTCAGCTGCTTGTCGCGGGCCAGTTGCCGCAGGTCGGCATCCAAGGCCTGATAACGCGTCTGCATCTTGTCCGCAAAGGCTCGCACCTCGGTGCTGGAGGCGCGCTCGCCGGCCAACCGGGCCGCCTGCATCTGCAACGCGCCGGCCGCCGCGGCCGCCTGCAGGAAATGGCTGTCGGCCGGCGTCAACGGCGCGGCGCGGGCCGCCAGCGGCGCGGCCAGCAGAACGAACAGACATGCCGCCAACGCGGCTTGCAGCAGGATTCTCGGTTTCATTTCCGTCTCCTTGCCACGCCCGGAGCCTGTCGCCCGGCCCGGCGCGGCGGCTCATTGCGTGACGGTGGGCGCTTCGACGTGGCGCGGCGGCTCGAGCGGGTCGAAGTCTTCCCACTTGCCCTCCAGCCAGCGCCCGTGGGCGCGTTCGATGTCATGGCCGCCTGCCTCGCGCAGAACGCGCCGCGCCGCCTGCTCGCGCTCCGGCGCCACCGGCAGCGCCAGCATGACCCCGGCCTGCCGCACCGTGGGATGCCCCTGCGGCGTCGTCACGGCGGTGCGGCGCCGGCTTTTGCCGGTCACCCACAACGCGCCGCCCAAGGCCCCGAGATAGGCGCCGGCGCCGGTCGCCGCCACCACCACCAGCGTCGCCGCGCCCGACCAGACCGCGGCCAGGCCGCCCGCCAGGGCGAACAGCAGGCCCAGCGCCGAAGCGCCCGCCAGCGCGCCCAGGTGAGCGCCGCGCGCATCCGGGTCCGCGGCCCTGTCGCCGCCCAGCGGATAGCGCGCATGCTCGCCGGCGGTGTTGATGTAGAAGGTATGGAAGTCGTCTTCGGGGAATCCTTCGAGGCGCAGGCGCCGCGCGGCCTCGCTGGCTTCGTCGAACGTCTGGAAGCGTGCGGCAACGATCAGGGACATGGCAATCTCCTATCAGCTTGGCCCGCCATCGGCCATACCTGCGGGCAGCAACTGCCATGCCCGCCCGCGCGCGCGGCACGCCATTTGCTGAGCACGCCGCCTGACGCCGCGACGCGCGGCAACATCGCCGGCGGCGCATGCCACGGCCACCGGCACGAGAGGGACGCATGCACAGCTATGGCGACGATGACGAGCTTGCCTTGGCCGCGGACGGCGACGTCACGCTGCGGCAGACGGACAGCGCGACCGGCCTGCGGCCGATGGATTGGGCGGCGCTGGTCGTCCTGGTGGCCGGCGGCCTGAACAGCGGGCTGATCGCGGCGGTCAATCTCGATGCCTTCGCGCGCCTGCTGCCGTGGCCGATGGCCGGCCGCGTCGCCTATGGCCTGGTGGGGCTGGCCGCGCTGCACTGCGTGGTGCTGCTGTTCCGGCTGGCCGCCGAGGAGCGCTGACCCCGCGCCTCAGCGCTGCGCGCCGGGCTTGCGGGTGCCGGGATACTGCCCGCCTTCCTCGTATTCCGGTCCGTTGGGATGCGGACGCTTGTCGGCGCCGCGCTCGGGCTTCGGCGCCGCCTCGCGGCCGGGTTCGTCGGCGCCGAACTGGCCGCTGCGATGCGCCGCGTCGGTATCGCTTTGCGCGGTGTTGGCCTTGCCGGTCTTGCCGTTGTCGGGC
>NZ_CYTU01000038.1:19416-23957 GCF_001299375.1 Achromobacter sp. 2789STDY5608621
GCAGACCGCGGCGGGCGCTTCGACGCCAGTGCGCAGTAACGAACAGATCGACAACCAATACAAAATGGACAAAAAGCAATGCGACGGGATGAAGGGCAACCAGAAGGACGTCTGCCAACAACAGGCCGAAGCCACCCGCGACAAGGCCCGCGCAGATGCCAAGGCCGGCAAGGAAAAGGCCGAAGCCAACCATGACGCCGCCAAGACGCGCAACGATGCCGACTACAAGGTGGGCAAGGAGAAATGCGACGCGCTGTCCGGCAACGCCAAGGACACCTGCATGGCGGACCTGAAAACGCGCTACGGCAAGTGACGCCGCGCCGGCGCGGCGCGTCACTCGCTGCCTGGCGATCCCTCTCCGGGCAGCGCATAGCCCGCCGCGGCATACTCCTCGAGCCGGTTGTAGAGCGTCTTGGGGCTGATGCCCAGCACCGCCGCGGCCTGCTTCTTGACACCCTTGCAGCGTTCCAGCGTGGCCAGGATCAGGCGGCGGTCGGCCTCGGCCAAGGTCTCGCCGACCGGCACGCTGACCTGCCCGCCCGCCAGGTCGCCGCTGGGCGACACCTGGGGTGCGAGCAGATCGGTATCCAGTTCGTCGCCCTCGGCCATGATGAAGGCGCGACGCACGAAATTCTTCAACTCGCGCACGTTGCCGGGCCATTCGTATTGTGACAAGGCGGCCGCCGCGCGCGTCGAAAACACCTTGGCGCGGCCGGTCTCTTCGTTCTGCGCCAGCAGGAAACGTTCGGCCAGGAAAAGGATGTCCTCGCCGCGTTCGCGCAGCGGCGGCAGTTCCAGCGGGAACACGTTCAGCCGGTAGTACAGGTCTTCGCGCAGCTTGCCTTCCTGCACTGCCTGCTCCGGATTGCGGTTGGTGGCGGCGACGATGCGGATGTCGCAGCCGATCTCGCGATTGGTGCCGACCCGCATGAACTGGCCGGTCTCGAGCACCCGCAGCAATTTCACCTGCAGGTCGAGCGGCATTTCGGTGACCTCGTCCAGGAACAGCGTGCCGCCATCGGCGCGCTCGAAATAGCCTTTGTGCTGGCGGTCCGCGCCGGTGAAGCTGCCGCGCTCGTGACCGAACATCTCGCTTTCTATCAGGTGGGGCGAAATCGCGCCGCAGTTGACCGCGATGAAGGGCCGCTGGCGGCGCGAACTCAATTCGTGGATGGCATGGGCGGCCAACTCCTTGCCGGTGCCGCTTTCACCGACCAGCAGCACCGTGACGCCGGTGGGCGCGACCCGGCCGATCTGGCGGTACAGTTCGCGCATCACGGCCGAACTGCCATACATCTTGCCGAAGCGCCCCGGCGCTTCGAACGGCACGCCCGGCAATTCGCCGCCGGCATTGAGCATGATGCGCGCCAGAATGCCATTCAGGCGATCCATGCAGATCGGCTTGACCAGGTAATCGGTGGCGCCCAGGCGCAGGGCCTGGACCGCGTTGTCCACGGTGCCATGGCCCGTCATCACCACCACTTCGGCGCTGGCCGCCGCGACGTTCTTGAAAATGTCCATGCCGCTGCCCTCGGGCAGCCTCACATCGGTCAGCACCAGATCGGGCGCCTGCCGCTCGAGCTGGATCAGCGCGTCTTTCACGCTGGCAGCCAGCGCCACCGTGAACCCGCTATCACGGCCCAATTCGGCCAGGGTTTCACGGATGGCATCGTCATCGTCGACGATCAGCAGATGGGGCATTGCGTCTCCTGGAGCCACGACGCGGGCAACGGCGCCCGCTGCCTGTGCGACCACTGTCGAGCATAGCCAAGCCGGCCCGGTTTGGCGCAAATATTCGATGTGATCCACCAACATTTTCGATTACTTGCAACTGGTCGCATCCAGGCAGGCGTCCGACCTCTACCATGGCCGCATATGAATGTCACCGGCTTGTCCCCCATCATGCAGAAGCTGGCCACCCAGGTGCGCCTGGCGGCCGAAACCGACGCCAGCGTCTTCATCGTGGGAGAAAGCGGCGCAGGCAAGGAAGTGGTGGCGCGCGCCATCCACGAGGCCAGCGCTCGCCGTGGACAGCCCTTTGTGGCGGTCAATTGCGGCGCCATCAGCGGCTCGCTCGCGCACGCCGAATTATTTGGTCACGAAAAGGGCAGTTTCACCGGCGCGGTGGCTCAGAACGCGGGGTACTTCGAATCGGCCAGCGGCGGCACGCTGTTCCTGGACGAGGTCACCGAAATGCCGCCCGACATGCAGGTGCATTTCCTGCGGGTGCTGGAGACCGGCACCTACCAGCGGGTCGGCGGTACCGATCTGCTGCGGGCCAGCGCGCGCATCCTGTGCGCCAGCAACCGCGACCCGGCCGCCTCGGTGGCCGACGGCCGATTGCGGCAGGACTTTCTCCACCGCCTGCTGGTGATTCCGCTGCGCGTGCCGCCGCTGCGCGAGCGCGACGGCGATGCGGCGATCCTGGCGCGGCAGTTCCTGGACCAACTGAACCGGCAGCACGGCACCCGCAAGACCTTCTCGACGCGCATGCTGCAGGCCATCGGCCGCCACGACTGGCCCGGCAATGTGCGCGAGCTGCGTAATGCGGTGCAACGCGCCTACATTCTCGGCGACGATGAACTGGACACCGAATTGCCGCGCCCGCGCGCCGCGCCGCACGCCGAATTCAAGGATGGCAGCCTGAACTTCCCGGTGGGCACGGCGCTCGGCAATGCGCAGCGCGACTTCATCCTGGCCACCCTGGCCCATCACGGCGGCGACAAGCGGCTGGCGGCGGAGACCCTCGGCGTCAGCCTGAAGACGCTCTACAACCGTCTGGACGTCTACGAGAAGGACCCCGGCGCCCCCTCGCGGCCCTGAGGCCCGCCTCGCTGTCGGGCGCGCAAGCCCCCTTGCCCGAGCGCCCCCGGCGCCGGCCGCGCGCAATATTTACCGTCTGCTTGTAATCCCGTCAGGCAGGCGCCCGCCGTGGCGCCGGTCCCGCCGCCACGCGCAGGGGTTGGCATGGTTCTTGCATGAATCCAAGAATGTGCCGCCGTTCCGGCGGCCGCTGCAGGAGAGCCCCTTGGGACACCCGATGCAAGAATTGCGGCTGCGCCAGCAGATGACCCTGGCCCCCCGGCTGCAGCAGTCGGTCAAACTGCTCCAGATGTCGGCGCTGGAATTCACCACGGCGGTCGAGCTGGCGCTGGCCACCAACCCCTTTCTCGAGGAAGCGGAAGAGCAAGCGCCGGACCCGGCCCCCGCCGGCCGTGACGCCGCGCAGGCCTCGCTGTCCGCCCCCGGCGTCACCGAGGAGCCTGTCCCCGGCCAGGGCGAAGATGCGCCGCCCGAGTCGCCGGCAACGGCGTCCGAGTACTCCGGCGACTATCCCGCATCCCACCGCGGCGATGGCGAAGACCACGATTTGAGCCAATGGGCCAGCGCGCCGGTATCCATGCGAGAAAAGCTGTCGCGCGATCTGGGCAACTACCGGCTTGGGCCGCGAGACCGGCTATTGGCCGAATTCATCATCGACGCGCTCGACGAGGACGGCTATCTGCGCACCCCGCTGGCCGGCCTTTGCGGCGCGCTCAGCCCGGACTTCACCCCGCCGCCCGAGGAAAGCGAATGGCTGGCGGCGCTGCGCCTGGTGCAGCAACTGGATGCGCCGGGCCTGGGCGCGCGCGACCTGCAGGAATGCCTGACGCTGCAGTTGGAGGCCGCCCCCGGCCTGGAGGCATCGCTGCGGGCGCTGGCGCTGCGCATCGTGCGCGAGCAGATCGACCGGCTGGCCAAGAACGATGCCGCCGGCCTGCGGCGCGCGCTGAACTGCTCCGAAGACGCCCTGCGCGATGCCTGCGCGCTGATCCGCGCGCTCGACCCCAAACCCGGCCGCCGCTACGACGACCAGGCGCCGGCGTACGTGGTGCCTGACGTGTTCGTCGACAAGTGGCGTTCGCGCTGGCGCGTCTTGCCCAATCGCGGCGCCATGCCGCAGGCCCGCCTGCATCACGTCTATGCCGAACTGTTCCGGCGCGCGCGGCTCGACGACCGCAGCCCCATGGCGCAGGAATTGCAGGAAGCGCGCTGGCTGGTGCGCAATGTCGAACAGCGCTACACCACCATCCAGCGCGTGGCCGAGGCGATCGTCAAGCGCCAGCAGACCTTTTTCGAATACGGCGAGGTCGCGCTGCGCCCCTTGATGCTCAAGGAAGTGGCCGACGACCTGGACATGCACGAATCGACCGTGTCGCGCGCGACCGTCGGCAAATACATGGTCACGCCGCGCGGCGTATTCGAGTTCCGCCATTTCTTCTCGCGCGAGTTGCCCACGGATTCCGGCGGCACCTGTTCGGCCGCCGCGGTGCGCGCGCTGATCAAGGAACTGATCGAGGCCGAGGATCCGGCCATGCCGCTGTCCGATGTTGCGCTGGCCCAGCAGTTGGCCACCAACGGCATCGTGCTCGCGCGGCGCACCGTGTCCAAGTATCGCGGCCAGTTGCGCCTGCCCCCCGCCGAGTTGCGGCGCGCGCATTGACATAGCCATTTTTCCCCAGCGCCACGAAAAACCGCGCATGGGGCGTGGCGATACGCCT
>NZ_CYTU01000038.1:24240-40374 GCF_001299375.1 Achromobacter sp. 2789STDY5608621
GGCATGCTCTGGGTATTGGGCGCCGCGTTCGGCGCGGGCGCCATCTGGCCCGGAGGCACCGGCCGGTTGGGCGGCACCGCGGTGCCTTCGTTCGGCGTGGAGGAAGGCGTAGTGGGACTGGCCGACTGGGCCAGGACGGCGCCGGAGGCGCCCAGGCTGGCAGCCACTACGATGGCATAGGTCAACGCACGGATTTTCATGGGGTTCACTCCTTTGTTCCAGTTGTTCCTGCTCTACAGCAACCCCCATGCCCGCACCGCTTGCCCGGCGGCCCCCCCTCCCCGCGCCGGCAATATTTACCGGTCTTTGCAACCCGTTCGTGCGCGCCCGCCGTCACCGGCGCGGCGACCTCCCGCCCCCCGCTTCGGACAGGGCAGCGGGCGCGGCGGCGCCCGTTTCCAGCATCCGCCGCACCCGCGTGGCCAGCGCGTCCAGGGCGAAGGGCTTGACGATCAGCTCCATCCCACTGTCGAGAAAGCCCGACCCGCGCGCCGCGCTCTCGGCGTAGCCGGTCATCAGCAACACCTTCAGGCCGGGATGCGCGGCACGCGCCGCGTCGGCCAACTGGCGGCCATTCAGGCCGGGCAGGCCGACGTCGGTCACCAGCAGGTCGATATCGGCATGGGCCCGCAATTGTTCGAGGCCGCTGTCCCCGTCTTGCGCCGTCAGCACCCTCAGGCCCAGCTCGGCCAGGCTTTCATGCACCATTTCCCGCACGTTGGCGTCGTCCTCCACCAACAGCACCAGCGCGGGACGCGCCGAGCCGGCCAGCGGCCCGGTCGTCGGCAGCGCCGCCGCCGCCGGCACGGCCGCGCCGTCGTACCGCGGCAGGAAAATGCTCACCGATGTGCCCGCTCCCACCTCGCTGTCCAGGGTCACCACGCCGCCCGCCTGCTTGGCAAAGCCGTAGATCATCGACAACCCGAGCCCGGTGCCCTCGCCCAGCGGTTTGGTGGTGAAGAACGGATCGAAGGCATGGGCCAGCACGTCGGGCGTCATGCCGCAACCCACGTCCTGCACCCGCACTTCGACGAACGCGCCCGCCTGCACCCCGCCATACGGGCGCAGGAACGCCGCGTCCAGGCGCGTGTTGAGCGCGGACACCGTCAAGACGCCGCCGTCCGGCATGGCGTCGCAGGCATTGATCACCAGGTTCAGCAACGCGTTCTCGAACTGGTTTCGGTCGCAGCGCACCGGCCACAGTTCCGCCTGCAGATCGAAGACCAGCGACACGCCTTCGCCGGTATAACGGTGGAACAGGTCGGCCATCGACTGCAAGGTGGACGCCACCGCAAAGGGCTGCGGGTCGATCGGCTGGCGCCGCGAAAACGTCAGCAGGCGCTGCGTCAGATGGGCCGCGCGGTTGGCCGAGTCCATGGCTACGCTGACAAAGCGCACGGCCTGTTCCGGCACCCCCGCGGCCAGCTTGCGCTGGATCAGGTAAAGCGCCCCGGTGATCCCCTGCAGCATGTTGTTGAAGTCATGCGCGATGCCGCCCGTGAGCCGGCCCACCGCTTCCATCTTCTGCGCCTGGCGCAACGCGTTCTCCGTTTCCAGCAGCATCTCGGCCTGGGTCTTCAAGCCGGTATCGTCGCGGCCAGCCATATACAGGCTGTCCTGCGCCCACGACATGCTCCAGGTGATCCAGGCGTAGCTGCCATCGCGCTTGAGGACGCGGTTTTCCAGGTGCCGCACGCCCTGCGTCGCCTCGGCCTGCCGCGCCTGCGCCAGCGCTTGGCGGGTGGCTTCGTAGTCATCCGGATGGATCTGCTGGCGTAGTCCCAGGGCCAGGAACTGCTCCTGGGTCCAGCCCAGGATCTTCCGTACCGCGGGGTTGACGCTCGCATAGCGCCCCTGCGCGTCGATCACCGCCAGCAACTCGGGCGACAGGCGCCAGATGCGATCGCGTTCGGCGATCGCGTGCTCGACCCGTTGTTCCAGCATGCGCGCATATTGCGAGCGCTCGACCGCGCCGCACAAGCGCTCGGCCAGTTCCTCGATGCAGGCCACATCGCCGCGCTTGAGCCGGGATCCGGGCGCCGGCCGCACCACCAGCGCACCGCCCTGGCGGCCCCACCGCGCCATCGGCACAACAATCGCGGACGGCAGGATGGTGCCGTTGGCCTGCGCCAACAATGGTTCCAGGAAGGCGGTGCGGCCGCAGGACAATGCCTCAAACGCCTGGGCGAGCAATTCCGGCTCCAGGTCGGCCCCGGCCGCGGCGCCGTTGTCCGGCTGCGGCCGCCAACAGGTCGACACGACCGCGCCGGCATCCTCGGCGCGCCAGTCCACCACCGCCACCAGTGCCAACGCCAGGTGCTGGCCCAGGCTTTCGCACGCCAATTGCTCGATCGCCGCCTGTTGCTGCAACTCGCGCATGCGGTCGCCCAGCCCCAGCACGAACGTCTTGCGATGCTGGCCTTCCCACAACTCCGCTTCGGCGATCTTGCGCGCGGTGACGTCCAGGAACAGCGCCATCATCTGGTTGTCGCCTTCCCGCCGCGCGCGCGCCTCGTACCACGCCTGCCGGGGCGCCGGCACCGCGAATTCGAACTGCGCCGGCTCGCCCGTCTCGACCACGCGGGCGAAGGTGTCCAGGATCTGGTCGGGCACGCCGGGCACCATCTCGCGCAGCGTGTGGCCCAGCGTATCGCCTTCTTTCATGCCGCTCTGCCGCTCGAACGCCGGGTTGACCTCGATGAAGCGAAAGTCGACGATGCGGCCATCGGCGTCGCGCAGCGCTTCGCTCAGGAAGAACGCCTCCTGCATGCCCTCGAACATGGCGCGCCAACGTTCGCCGCTGCGGCGCAACGCGGTCTCGGTCAAGTGCCGCTCGATGGCCAGGGCGGCGCTGCGCGTCACCACCGCGATCGCGTCGATATCGTCGGCCGATGGCCCCCGAGGCGACAGGTAGTAGTTCGAGAACACCCCCAGCAGACGCCCGTCGGGCGCCTTGATGGGCGTGGACCAGCAGGCCCTCAAGCCCTGCGCCAACGCCTGCGCGCGCCAGGGCTCCCAGGCCGGATGGCTGGCAATGTCCTCGACGTACACCGGGCAACCGGAGTACGCGGCCGTGCCCCAGGACGCCATTTGGGGCCCGATCGGCGCATGGTCGACGGCGGCATTGAACCCAGCCGGCAGGCTGGGCGCCGCGCCGTGCCGCAGGAAGCGGCCGGACTCATCGACCAGCGCGATCGACGCGCGCAGCTCGACACTCGATTGCGCCTCGATGGCGTGCAGCATGTGCCCCAGCACCTCGGCCAACGGCATGCCCGCGGCAATCCGCTGCAGCATGACGCGCTCGTCTTCGAGTCGCGCCAGCGTGTCGGTCCAGGGATGGGATACGCGGTCTCGCTGGGTCAGCATGGAATCTCCGGAAGGAGTACCACTGTATTGCGGGCAACCGGCGCCAGCCGAAACCCTCGGTAACGCGACATTACGCCTTGCCGCCAATTCCGGATGACACTATATTGCGATTGATTCCTATTCATAAAAGGACCGCTGGCGCCAGCGGTTATCCCATGCATCACGCCTCTCGCCCCGCCACCCCTTGCACCGAACGCCGCTTCGGAGACATCGCGTCAGACTGGGGCTATGACGGCCGCGTCGAGGCCGCGCATCGCCCGGACACGCCCGCGGAACAGCGCGTCGTGGCCCAGGGCCGCATCCAGATGGCGACCACCGCCAGCGGCCTGCGCCTGTGCGCCAGTGACCTGCTCGCGACCCGCAACCACGTGCGCAGCGCCGATCTGAACCGCTCGCTCACGGTCTACGCGATGCTGGACGGCCCCGCGCTCGACTGGCGTCACGGCCCGGCCGCGCGGCCGCAGCGCGGCGCCGCCCATGCCGCGGTGCTGGCGGTGCGCGACGCGGCCCGCATGACCGAAATCCAGCGCGCCGGCCAGCGCAGCCGATGCCTGGTGGTGCAGGTCACGCCCGACTCGCTGGGCGACGCGGCGCTGGCCGAGCAGGTGCAGGCCTGCCTGCACCGCACCCAGGTGCGGCCGCTGCCGGCGCCGGAACGCCTGCGGGCGCTGGCGGCCGACATGCTGGCGGCCCGGCCTGGCGGCGCGGTCTCGCGCCTGTTCCTGGAAAGCTGCGCGCTGGAAATGCTGGCTCGCGGCCTGCAGAGCCTGGACGACGCGCCCGCCGCCGAAGACGCGCGCCTGCATCCCCTGGATCGCCAGCGCATGCTGCGGGTGCGCGATCGCCTGCTGGCCGAGCCCGGCCACCCCCACCGCCTGGCCGACCTGGCGCGCGACGCCGGCGTCAGCATCACCACCCTCAAGCAGAAATTCCCGCTGGCGGTCGGCGCGCCGGTCTTTGAATATCTGCGGCAGGTGCGCCTGGAACGCGCCCGCCGCGGGCTGCTGCACGAAGGCTGGAGCGTCAAGCAGGCGGCGTTCTATGCCGGCTACCGGCATCCCACCAATTTCACCACCGCCTACCGCCGCCGCTTCGGCGCGGCGCCGTCGCGCGGCTAGCGCCTCCCCCGCGATTGGCCGCGGGCATAGCAGCGGCGGCCGCGCGCATAGCACTTGAATGACATCAATTCTCATTGGTGGCACAGAATTGCCGCAGGTGCCGCCCGTGCGGCAGCCCACGTCGTCACCCTGAGAGTGAAATGCCCTTCCTGCCCCTGCCCTTGCCCCGCATCGCCCCCCTGACTCCGATTGCCAGCGCGCTGGCCCTGCTGCTGGGCGCGGCCGCCGCCGCCCCGGCCGCAGCCGCCGATTCCGCGCCGGTCGCGGTCACGCCGGCCACCGCCGAACTGCCGCCCATCTACGTCACCGCGCGCAAGCGCCTGGAAAACCTCATCAATGTGCCGGTCAGCGTCAGCGTCTTCGACGGCGGCGAATTGCAGGACCTGCGCACCGCCAACGTCGAAAGCGTGCTGCGCATGACGCCCAACGTCGGCTACTCCGCGCTCGGCGATGGCCGCTCGACCCATCTCTCGATCCGCGGCATCGGCACGATGGCGCAACCCCTGGGCAGCGACGACACCTCGGTGGTGGCCTATGTCGACGGCGTGCCGCAGCCCCTGTTCGCCGCCGACCAGCAATTGCTGGACGTGGAGCGCGTCGAGGTGCTGCGCGGCCCGCAAGGCACGCTGTTCGGCCGCAACGCGCAGGCCGGCGCCATCGACATCATCACGCGCAAGCCCGCCGACACCCTGGAAATGGAGGCCGGCATGGAAGCCGGCAGCCGCCAGTACCGCCGGGGCTGGGCCTCGATCTCGGGTCCGATCGTGGCCGACAAGCTGTCCGGCCGGCTGGCGATCGGCTACAGCGGCCAGGACGGCGAGGTGCGCAACCTGGCCGGGCGCGAGGTGGGCGACGTGTCCACCCCATCGGTGCGCGGCACGCTGGTGGCGCGCCCCAAT
Organism: Achromobacter sp. 2789STDY5608621; assembly: GCF_001299375.1. NCBI lineage: Bacteria > Pseudomonadati > Pseudomonadota > Betaproteobacteria > Burkholderiales > Alcaligenaceae > Achromobacter > Achromobacter sp. 2789STDY5608621. The sequence goes on from NZ_CYTU01000038.1 coordinate 29,624, forward strand.
GCCGATACCACCCTGACGCTGGCGGCCTATGCCCAGCGCGACCGCAACACCCCATCCAATTTCGTGCTGCGCCACACCAGCGGCTATCCCGTGGTGGCGCTGGATCCCGAGGGCCACACGGAACGCAAGACCGCCGGCATCGCGCTCACCGCCGAGCGCCGCTTCGCCCAGGTGGTGGCCACGTCCGTCACCGCGCTCAACCACTACGGCTACGACTCGCTCAGCAACAACTCCGAGGCCCTGACCTTTTCCAAGGTGTTCGGCCTGCCCGCCAGCGCCTTCGTGCCGGCCACCGACTTCAGCACCTACGACGAAAACCAGAACACCTTCCACCAGGAATTGCGCCTGGCCAGCCTGCCGCAGGCGCCGGTGTCGTGGGTCGCCGGCCTGAACTACTACCAGGACGACTACCGGCTGCGCAGCTACTACCAGTCGCCGTTCTTTCCCGCCACCAACGGCTGGCGCGACAACCGCCAGCGCACCCGCAGCTACGCGCTGTTCGGCGAAGCCACCACGCCGCTGTTCGGCGATCCGCGCCTCAAACTCACCGGCGGCCTGCGCTACACCCGCGACAACAAGCGCTACGACGCGCAATACCGCAACAATGGCTTTGCCGGCAACGTCGCCGCCTTCGGCCAGTCCGATGACCTGGGCTACAACCTGGTCACCGGCCGCGTATCGCTCAGCTACGACCTGACGCCGGCCAACGTGATCTACGCCAGCGCCGCGCGCGGCGCCAAGAGCGGCGGCTTTCCCAACTTCACCAACAACGCGGTGTCCGGCAAGCCGGACCAGCCCTACGCCGACGCCAGCTCCTGGACCTTCGAGGTCGGCAGCAAGAACCAGTGGCTGGACAATCGCCTCGGCCTGAACGCCGCGCTGTTCTACAACACGGTCAAGAACGAGAACCTGATGGCGATGGATTCGGCGTCGTTCACCTTCGTGCCCAAGTCCATCGATACCCGCAGCTACGGCGCCGAACTGGAAACGCGCTACGCCATCGGCCGCGGCTTCGAGCTGGCGGGCAGCCTCGGCTACACCCATGCGGTGCTGCGCAATGTCTCGGCCGATGTCGCCGCCTCGTCGGGCGCCAGGGACGGCAACCGCGTGCCGAGCGTGCCAAGCTGGAACGCGGCGGTCACGCTGCAGTACCGCGGCCGCGTGCCGGGACTGGACAGCGCCGATGCGCCGAACCTGTTCGCGGCCGCCCAGTATCAGTTCGTCGGCGCGCGCAAGGCGGACGTCGGCGCGCATTTCGATCTGGACCGCTACGCCATCGTCAACGCCAAGCTGGGGCTGGAGTTCGCGCACTACGACCTGTACCTGTTCGGGCAGAACCTGTCGAACGCGCGCCCCCAGTACATCGGCCTGTACTACGGTCCCGGCGCCGAGGCCACCACCATCGGCCAGGGCCGGGTGATCGGCGCCGGCGTGACGATGCGCTACTGAGCGCGCCGCCCGCCATGCGCTACGCCGTCCTCGCCCTGCTGTCCTGCCAGCAGTACCTGGCCATTGCCTTCCTGTACGCGGCGGTGCCGGCCGTGCTGCGCCAGCAGGGCGCGCCGCTGCCGGTCATCGGGCTGTTCGGCCTGGTGTTCTTTGCCTTCACGGTCAATTTCCTGTGGGCGCCGCTGGTGGACCGCTACCCGCTGACGCGGTTGGGCCGGCGGCGCTCGTGGATTCTGCTGATGCAGGGCCTGGCCGCGGCGGTCACGGCATTGGCCGCCTTGCTCGACCCCGGCCGGCAGGTCGCGGCGCTGCTGGCCGCGAGCCTGGCGCTGGCCACGCTCGCGGCCACGCAGCGCATCGCCACCCTGGGCTATGCCGCGGATTCGCTGCGGCCGACGCAGCGCGCCTGTGGCGCGGCCGTGATGGGCTGGGGCATGTCGGTGGGCAACGCGCTCGGCGGCGCGGCCGGGCTGTCCCTGATCGAAACGTTCGGCTGGCGCGACGCGCTGCTGTCCGGCGCCGCGCTGATGGCATTGCTGGCCGGCCTGGCGCCGCTGCTGCCCGAACCCGCCGCGGGCGCGGCCACGCCCGCGGCGCCGGTCGCGCGCGGCGCGTGGTGGCAACCGGGCATGTGGCGCGCCGTCGCCATCGTCGCGCCCGCCACCGTGGGCGTGGCGCTGGCGTTCCCCATGGCGGCCCCCTGGCTGGTCGATCTGGGCCTGCCCCTGCCCCAGGTGGGCCTGGTCATCGCGGCGGCCACGGTGCTGGCCTTCACCAGCGCCGGACCGTTGGCCGGACTGGGGCTGCGGCGCCTGCCCGCGCCGCGCGCCGTGCTGGCCAGCGCGCTGTTGCTGACCCCGCCGTTCGCCCTGCTGGCCGGCGCGCAGGGGCTGTTGGCGGCGCGGCCCTGGACGCTGTTGAGCGTGTTCGTCATCTTCAGCGCGCTGGCGGTGCAGAACGTCGCGTTCAACACCTATTTCTACAGCCTGGCGCGGCCCGGACGCGCCGCCGCCGACGTCACCTTCCTCACGGCCATGATGTCGGTGGCCGCCATGGCGGGCTTCGGCGCCAGCGGCTTCGTGGCGGCCGCCTGGGGCTATGGCGCCACCCTGGCCGCCGCAGCGGCCGGCTATGCCGCCACGGCGCTGCTGGCCTGGCGCCTGGCGCCCGCGGGCGGCAACGGGGCGCGCCATGCGCGCTGACCTGCGCCTGCTGTCCAGGCTGGCGCGCGGCGAAACGCCGCTGCTGTCGCTGGCGGTGGCGCTGGCGATCGCCGCCAGCGCGCTGGAACTGCTGCCCTACTGGCTGATCTACCGCATGGCCATGGCGCTGACCGCCCCGGCGGCCGCGGCGACCGGTTCGCTGGCGGCGCTGGCCGGCGCGCTGTTGCTGGCCGCCGTCGCGCGCCTGGCCGTATTCGGCGCCGCCAATGTGGCCTCGCACGCCGCCGCCTTCCGCATCCAGGCGCGGCTGCGCGCCGACCTGCTGCGCCAGCTCGGCCGGCTGCCATTGTCCGCCTCGCACGGGCGGGCTGGCGCCCTGAAGAAGACCCTGGTGGACGACATCAATGGCCTGGAGAGCGTGATCGGCCATACGCTGCCCGACGCGGTCGCCGGCCTGGCGGTGCCGCTGCTGGCGGCGGCCGGGCTGTTCGCGCTGGACTGGCGCATGGCGCTGGCCTCGCTGGCGCTGCTGCCGCTGGCCTTGTGGGCCTATCGCCGCAGCTTCCGCGGGCTGGACCCCATCCTGCGGCAATGGCATGCCGCCGACGCCGCCGCGAACGACGCGCTGCTGGAACACATCAACGGCATCGCCACGCTCAAGGCCCACGACCGCGCCGCGACCTCCATGACGGCGCTGCGCCAGGCGGTGCATGCGCTGGCGACGCTGGCCCACGACGTGACACGCCGCACCGCCATTCCCTATGCATTGTTCTTCGTCGCCCTGTCGACCAACCTGGCGGTGGTACTGCCCGCCGGCATCCTGCTGGCCGCGCAGGGTAGCCTGTCGCCCGCCGGCCTGCTGCTGTTCGTGACCCTGGGCGCGGGCCTGACCGCGCCGCTGCTGCGACTGCTGGGCGCCTTCGGCGCGCTGCGCAGGCAGATGCTGGGCACGCGCCGCGTCGTCGCCTTGCTCGACCAGGCCGTGCCGCCCGCTCCTGCGCCGCGGGCGCGGCCGCCCCGTTTCGACCTGCGCCTCGAACACGTGCATGCCGGTCCGGCCGACGGTCCCGACACCCTGCACGACCTGACGCTGGCGGCCCCCAGCCCCGGCTATACGCTGATCGTCGGCCCCAGCGGCGCGGGCAAGAGCAGCCTGCTGGGCCTGTTGTATGGCGCCTGCGAACAGCGCGCCGGACGACTCGAGGTGGGCGGCGTATCCTGGTTCGAGGTGCCCGCCGCCAGCCGCGCCGAATGGGTGTCGTGCGTGTTCCAGGACATACTGGTCTTTGCCGGCACCCTGCGCGAAAACCTGCTGATCGCCTGTCCGGACGCATCCGCCGACGCCATCGCGCGGGCCGTCCGCGCGGCCGGTCTGGAGACCCTGCTGGCGCGCCTGCCGCAAGGCCTGGACACGCCCGTGGCGGAACGCGGCGCCAGCCTGTCCGGTGGCGAGCGGCAACGCCTGGCGCTGGCTCGCGCCCTGCTGGCCGACACGCCGGTGCTGTTGCTGGACGAGGCCACCTCCGCCGCCGACCCGGCCACCGAGCGCGGCATCCAGCGAGCGCTGCGGCGCCTGGCCGCGGATCGGACCGTGATTGCCGTGTCGCACCGGTTGGCGCAGGCGCCCGCGGCCGACCGCATCATCGTGCTGGACGCAGGCCGGATCCAGGGCATCGGCACGCACGCCGAGCTGCTGGCGGACTGTGCCGTGTACCGGCGCTTGTGGCGGGCCCAGGCCCGCGCCCCGGCGTGGACACTGGCGCGCGCCGAACCGGCGCCGTCCGGCGCGAGCGCGCCATGATGCCCGACTTCGGTTTCGACCTGGCCGGCCGCAAGGACCCGCGCCTGGCGCGCGGGCTGGCCTGCGGCATCCTGGCGGCCCTGGTCGAGACGCTGCCGTATCTGGTGCTGTACCACGCGCTCGGCCGCGTCATGGCGGGCAGCGCCAGCGCGAGCCTCGCGCTGCAGGTGTTGCTGGCGCTGGCGGCCTGCAATGGCGCCCTGGTGTGGCTGAAGGCGCGCGCCAACGTCCTCAATTTCGGCGCGGTATACACACTGGCGGCCGACGCGCGGCTACGGATGGCCGATGGACTCGGCCGGCTGCCGCTGGGCCGGCTGCAACAACGCCGCCGGGCCGCCATCGTCGAACTGCTGACCGGCCGCTATACCCACTACCAGGAGATCGTGGCGCGGGTCTGGGGGCTGTCGGTCGCCAATGCCGCCGTGCCGCTGTTCCTGTGGCTGCTGTTGTGCGCCCTGCAGCCCGCGCTGGCGCTGCTGTGCGCCGTGCTGGGTCCCGCCGCCTATCTTGTCATCCCCTGGTCCCATCGGCTGCTGTCGAGGGCCGATACGCGGCTGGCGGCCCTGCGCGAGCAGACCGTGGCGGCGCTGCTCGAACAGGCCGAATGCCAGCGCGACCTGCGCCAGTTCGACCGGCGCGGGGCGCGGTTGGCGCGCGCCCTGGACTTGCTGGACCGGTTGCGGCGCGAACAGATGCGTGCCGAGCTGGCGCCCGCGCCGGCGTTGCTGCTGTTCGGCTGCATGCTGCAGGCGGGCTTTGCCGCCGTGGCGCTGGCGGCGGCGCTGGGGCTCGGCGTCCGTCTGGCGCCGGTCGATTTCCTGGTATTCCTGGTGGTGTCGCTGCGCTACTTTCGCGCGCTGGGCGACCTGGGCCTGAACCTGGCCGAATTGCGCCACGCGCGCGACACGCTGGCCCATATCCGCGCCCTGGCGGCCGAGCCGCCGCTGCCGCAGCCGGCCGCGCCACGCATGCCCGTCGGCAATACCCTCACGCTTGAAGGCGTCGGCCTGTGCCATCACGGCGCGGCGCGGCCGGCGCTGGACGGCATCGATGGCGTCGTGACCGAGGGCCAGCGGGTGGCCCTGGTGGGCGCGTCGGGCAGCGGCAAGTCCACGCTGGCCAGCCTGCTGGCGCGCATGTGGGACCCCGACCGCGGCGCCATCCGCATCGGTGGCGTCGACCTGCGCGACATGGCGGCGCGGACGCTCAACCAGCGCGTCGCGCTGATGCTGCAGGAGGTCGCGCTATTCCGCGCCAGCGTCGCCGACAACCTGCGGCTGGGCCGGCCCGATGCCAGCCTGGACGAAGTCATGGCCGCCGCCCGCGCCGCCCATGCCCATGGGTTCATCGAGCGGCTGCCGCAAGGCTACGAGACGGTGCTGGACGAATCCGTGATCCGCCTGTCCGGCGGCGAACGCCAGCGCCTGGCAATCGCCCGCGCCCTGCTCAAGAACGCGCCCATCCTGGTGCTGGATGAAGCCCTGGCCAGCGTCGATCCTGAAAATGCCTGGGAGATCCAGCGAGCGCTGGACGAATTGGCGCGTGGCCGAACCGTGCTGGCGATCGCGCATCAACTGCGCAGCGTGGTCGATGCCGACGCCATCTGGGTGATGCGCGACGGTCGTATCGTCGAACGCGGCCGCCACGCCGCGCTGCTCGCGGCCAACGGGGAATACGCCCGGCTCTGGCGCGCGCAGGCGCCGGATTGATGCCGCGGACGCGTTCAGCGCGGCAGATCAGCGCTTTCGCGCGCCAGTCCCAGCGCCGTGAGCGCCTCGGGCTTGTCGACCAGCACGCATTGCTTGCCGGTGCGGGTGCAGTGATCCTTGACGCGCCAGTAGGCGCCATGGCTGACGCAGCCGGTCTGGCAGATCACCAGGTCGGCGGCGACCAGGCTGGCTTCCAACGTGTCGCCGTCGGCGCCTTCGCCGCCGCAGTGGCCCAGGTAGCGGCCGCCGGCCATTTCCACCACCTTGCGCGTCAGCATCAGGGCCATGGCGTCCTCGCCCACGCACAGCACGGACTTCTCGCGCAAGGTCGCGGCGGCGATCACCGCGGGCGCCACGGCGGGCTCGGCGGCGCTGTCGAGCGGACGCGCGCGCGCGGCGGCGGCGCGGTCCTGCCAGGCCAGGCGCTCGCGCATCAGGCTCTGCACCCGTTCCATCAGCTGCGTGACGCGCCGGGCCAGCGCCACGCGCTTGGGCAGCCCCGGAATCGCGCCCTCGAGCGCGGCGCGGTCTTCGCGCGCCCAGGCCAGCGCGGTGTCGCGCTGGATGACCGCGGCCCGCAGCTTGAGGACCTCGCCTTCCAGGTGCTGGATGCGCTGCGCCTGGGCGCTGAGCAGGCGGCTGCAGCGGCCCTGCGCCTGGCCATAGGCGGCGAGCAGCGCCGCGTGTTCGCGCTGCAGCGAATTGGGCTCCTGGAATGCTAGGGTCATCGTGGGCCTCTCGGGGTGGCGGACTACAGGCGGACGCGGGTGATGCGCCGTCCAACGTGCTGGGCATTATAAATGAGAATGCGTCTGTTTCAGAATATGAGGATATGCCGAATCCGAGTACAGGGAAATCCATTACTGACGGCCCCTGATCGCTTAAATATGATCGACAAACCATATCGGCACGCAAGCCCTCGCGGGCTTGACTAGACGCCCATACAGGACGCCTCGCGCCTTGCCTGTTCCTGGCCCGTGCAACCGCCGGGTCGCGGATTCAATGAAGTGAGGGGCACCCGATGCCGCGATCAACCGAACTTCTGCGCGATATCCACGAAACCAATCTGATGTATCTGCTGCTGCTGCAGCGGATGGCCCGCACCGGCAACCTGCCGGCGATGGCGGGCATGCAGATATCGGAACGCGCCTGTCAATGGCTGGCAGGCCTGAAACACGAGGAGCTGGCGCGGCTGGCCAAAAGCAGCGTGGTGCTGGCCCAGCTGAACCTGGCGCCGCACCTGCTGCTGGCGACGCTCAGCCAGGGCATGGAGGCCACCCTGGCCGCCGAGGCCCCGGTCGAGGCGCCGCCGGTCCGCACCCCAGCCTAGTTGCCGGCGCCGAAAGGCCGATGGCGCCGACGCCGAAAGGCGCGATGGCCACGCGCCCGAAGGCACGTGGCCGGCGACGCATGCCCGCCCGTCAACGGGACATCCAGGACGCTCAGGACGCGCCCCGCTCCACCGCGGAGGCCGGCGGCACGCGCGCCGTGCGCCAGTAGAGCGCCGCGCTGATGGCCAACGCCGCCGTCAGCAGGCTGCCGGCCATGGCCGCCACGCCGGGCCAGCCGCCATCGGTCCAGAAGTGGCCGCCCAGCGAGCCCAGCACGCTGGAACCTACGTAGTACACCAGCAGGTACAGCGCGGCCGCCAGCGCCTTGTAGCCGCGCGACATCTGGCCGACCCAGCCGCTGGCCACCGCGTGCGCGGCGAAGAAGCCGAAGGTGAAGACGACGATGCCGGCGACCAGCACCACCAGCGTGTCCGACAGGGTCAGCAGCAGGCCCGCCAGCGCAATGCCGGTGCCCGCCGCCAGCATCGCGCCGCGGCCGTGGCGATCGGCCAGGCGGCCGAAGTAGGTCGAGGCGAAGATGCCGACCAGGTACACCACGAAGATGAAGCCGATGAAGGTCTGGCTCAGCGAGAACGGCGGCGCCAGCAGGCGGAAGCCGACGTAGTTGTAGACGGTGACGAAGGCGCCCATCAGCAACCCGCCCATGGCGAACAGGCCGCACAGCGGGCCATTGCGCAGGTGCGCGCCGATGCCGTCGCGCACGTCGCCGGCCACGCCGGCCCAGCCGCGCGAACGCTGCGGCGTGAACCGGCGAGAGGCCGGCAGCAGCCAGATGAACAGCAGCGCCGCGACAATGCCCAGCAAGCCCAGCGTGCCCAGCGCCGCGCGCCAGCCGAAATGATCGGACACCAGGCCCGTGATGACGCGCCCGGACAGGCCGCCGAAGGCGCTGCCGCTGATGTACAGCCCCATGACGAAACCGAGCGTGTCGGGTTCGACCTCTTCGGCCAGGTAGGCCATGGCCACCGCCGGCACCCCGCCCATCGCCACGCCCTGCAACGCGCGCAGCACCAGCAGGCTGTGCCAGTCGGGCGCCACCGCCGCCGCCGTGCCCAGCACGGCCGAGGCGAACAGCGACAGCGCCATGATGCGCTTGCGCGGCAGCGCCTGCGAAAACAGCCCCACCAGGAAGATCGCCACGGCCAGCAGGCCGGTACAGAGCGACAGCACCAGGCTGCTCTGGGCCGGCGACACGCCGAAGGCCTGGGTGAACAGCGGCATCAGCGGCTGCACGCAATACAGCAGCGAAAACGTGGAAAAGCCGGCCGCGAACAGCGCCCACTGGGCGCGCCGCAAGGCCGGCGTGCCGCGCGCCAGGTATTCGGCCTGGGGCGCGGCGGAGGAAGATGGGGGAACGGCTGAGGCGGTGGACATCGGAATTCTCGAAAACATCGGGCAACGGACCCGTGCGATCAAGGTAGACTTTTCCCCTGCATATGTCCAATATATGAAACCGGCACTCCCTATATTTTAAAACGATGGAACTCAGGCACCTGCGCTATTTCACCGTGGTCGCGGAAGAACTGCACTTCACCCGCGCCGCCGCCCGGCTGGGCATCGGCCAGCCGCCGCTGAGCCAGCAGATCCAGCAGCTCGAGCGCGAGATCGGCACCGCGCTGTTCCTGCGCCTGCCGCGCGGGGTCGAGCTGACCGAGGCCGGCGCGCAGTTCCTGGAAGACGCCCGCGCCATCCTGGCCAGCGCCGACCGCGCCATCGACACGGCCCGCCGCCTGGGACGCGGCGAGCACGGCGCCATCACGGTGGGCTTCACCGCCTCGGCCGTGTTCCACCCTTACCTGCCGCGCGCTATCCGCGCCTTCCGCGACCGCTATCCGGACGTGCGCATCAGCCTCACCGAAAGCAACACCGTCAGCCTGCTGCGCGGCCTGCGCGAGAACGCCGTCGACGTCGCCTTCGTGCGGCCGCCGTACGTGCTGGATCCGGAATTCGAGGCCGAGCGCGTGCTCGACGAACCCATGCTGATCGCCCTGCCGCCCGACCATCCGCTCAGCCGCAAGCGCAGCGTGCCGATCGCCGCGCTGGCCGACCAGGATTTCGTGCTGTACCCCCGCCCCATCGGCGCCGGCCTGTACGACGCGATCCAGAACGCCTGCCTGCGCGCCGGGTTCACGCCGCGCGTCATCCAGGAAGCGCCGCAGATGGCCTCGATCGTCAGCCTGGTGGCGGCCGGCGTCGGCATCTCGATCGTGCCCGCCGCCATGCGCCACATGGGCGCCCAAGGCATCGAGTACCGGCCGATCAAGGGCGACGCGCCCCACGCTCTGCTGGACATGGCCTACCGCCGCCACGACCGCTCCGTCGCCGCGCGCAACGCGGTCGAGATGCTGCGGCGGCTGGCGCATCCCGAGCCGTCCGCGCCCGCCTGAAAACAGGGCGGTATCGCCCTGTCGCTTTTGTCATCTTCTGTAAACCCGTGCCCCGCCGCGCCCTGTAAATTGTCGCGCTATCGCCGCTGCGACCCTCTTCACCGGAAGGCCGGCCGGCGCAACCTGCCTATAGGTGCACACGTGCAACGTACTCTTCTGGCCGTGGCCATCGCCACGCTCCCCGGTCTGGCCGCGGCGGCCGGGCTGGCCTCCTCCATCGGCGCGGTGACGGTCTACCAGGACCGCGCTGTCGTCACCCGCGCCGCCAGCAGCGAACTGCCGGCCGGCGAACACGAGCTGGTCCTGGAAAAGCTGCCCGCCAGCCTGCAGGAAAACTCGCTGCAGGTCTCGGCCAAGAGCAGCGGCCAGGCCACCCTGCTGGACGTGCGGGTGCGTGATGCCTTCCAGGCCGATACCGCCAACGAGCGCGTCAAGCAGCTGGAAGACCAGATCCGCAAGCTCCAGGGCCAGCAGGCCGCGCTGGACGACGAGGCGGCGGTGCTGGACAACCAGCGCGAGCTGGTGGCGATGATGCAGCGCGGTGCCACCGAGCCGGCCAAGGACGGCCCGCGCCCGACGCTGGACGAGCTCAAGGCGATCCAGGCCCTCAGCGCCGACACGCTCAGCCGCACGCTCGCCGGCCTGCGCCGCGTGGCCGAGCAGCGCGACGACCTGGAGCGCCAGCTGTCCGCCGCGCAAGGCGAGCTGGGCCAGTTGCAGGGCCAACTCAACCGCCGCACCAAGACGGTCACGCTGCGCGTCAACCTGGCGCGCGCCGGCAAGCTCGATCTGAACGTGTCCTATGCGGTGGCGGGCGCGCGCTGGACGCCGTTCTACGATGCGCGCCTGCGTCCGGCCGACCGCAGCGTCGATCTCGGCTATTTCGGCGT
>NZ_CYTU01000038.1:40664-61267 GCF_001299375.1 Achromobacter sp. 2789STDY5608621
CGCCTCGTTCCAGATCCGCCAGCCCGCCACGCTGCCGTCCGACAACAGCACGCAGCGCGTCGCCATCACCACCGCCAAGCTGCCGGCCACGCTGCAATACCAGTCCACCCCGGCGCTGCGCGAGGCCGCCTTTCTGACCGCGCTGGCCAACAACAACACCGAATACCCGTTCCTGGCGGGCACGCTCAACACCTACCTGGAGGACGCCTTCGTGGCCGCCTCGTCCATGAAGCCGGTGATGCCCGGCGAAAAGGTCGAGCTGGCCCTGGGCGCCGACGACGGCATCTCGATCAAGCGCCAGCTGGTCAACCGGTTCACCGAAAGCACCGGCTTCTCCGGCAACGGCAAGCGCGTGACCTACGAATACAAGATCACGGTCAAGAACAACAAGGCCACCAAGGAACAGGTGAGCTTCAAGGACCGTCTGCCGATCTCGCGCAACGAGAAGATCGAGGTCAAGCTGCTGTCGCCGGCCGACCGCGACATCAAGCGCGAAGACGATGGCGTGCTGGTGTGGAACTGGGACATGGAGCCCGGCAAGTCGCGCGACGCGGTGCTCAAGTTCTCGGTCGACTATCCGGGCGACATCGACGTGGCCGGTCTCTGAGCGGCGATCGCGGCGCCGCCGGCCGGCCTCATTGCCGGCGGCAGAATGCGATGAAATCGGCCGGGGCCAGCGGCATCGAAATGCCGTAGCCCTGCGCCAGCGTGCACCCCAGCTCGCGCAGCAGCAGGATGTCGCGCTCCTGCTCGACCCCTTCGGCCACCACCCGCCGTCCCAGCACCCGCCCCATCTCGATGGCCGCCGCCACCACCGCGCGCGAGGCCGGCTCGCGGTGCATGTGGACGATGAAGTCGCGGTCGATCTTCAGTTCGGTGAACGGCATGGCCGAGAACAGCCGCATCGAGGCGATGCCCGCGCCGAAATCGTCCATGGCCAGCTCGAAGCCGCGCACCCGCAACAGGTTCAGGGCCGACGACAGGGCCAGCCAGTCGGTGACCGGCTCGTCCTCCGTCAGTTCCACCTTGACCAGCCGCGCTGGCAGCCCGGCCTGCGCCACCCGCTGCTCCAGGCCGTCCGGCAGCCCCGGCGCGCACAGCGTCGAGGCCGAGGCATTGATCGCGATCGGCACCGCGATGCCTTCGGCGTGCATCTCGGCCAGCACCTCGACCACGCAGTCGGCCACGCGATTGAACAGCGTCCGGTCCAGCCCCAGGCGGTGCGCCGCCGGCACGAAGTCGACCGCCGGAATGGCGCCCAGCGTCGGATGATCCCAGCGCGACAGCGCCTCGGCCGCCACCGCGCGGCCGGTGGTCAGGTCCACCTGCGGCTGCAGCACCACGCTCATGCCGTCGCCGGAATTGAGCGCGCGGCCCAGCTCGGCCTCGATCACCTCGCGCCGCACCGCGGTGCGGCGCGGCGACGCCGTATCGTCGTCCAGGCTGTGCAGCGCCGTCTTGATGGCGTGCTGCATGGCGGTGCGCGTCACCGGCTTGGCCAGCGCCTGCGACGACGGGCAGCCGGCCTGCAGCGCCAGCCGCACATGCGATTGCAACAGTTCGTCGGAAAGGCTGCTGATCCAGACGATCGGCGGCATGCTCTTGAGCCGGCCGCCGTCAACCAGCTGGCGCAGTTCGTTGGGCAGGCGGGTGCCGTCGCCCTCGCCCATGACGATGTCGCTGATCACCACATCGTAGGCCTGGCGCGCCAGGGCGCCGATGGCCTCGGCGCTGCTGCCGACCCCGGCCACCCGCCGGTACCCCAGGGCCAGCAGCATGTTCTGCAGATACGCCCGCTCCACCGGGTGGTCTTCCACCAGGAGAATCCGTCGAGAGGCGCCGGCGTCGGATTTGGGCATCGGTCATGTCCTCGGGCGTATCGGCATGCGGTGACCCTGGCTTGGGCCGCCAGGCCGGGGCGCGGTCGCGGGAACGCGTTGGGTCAATGCTAAGGCATCTTCCCCCACTGTAGCGCCACCGAACACGTCCTAGGCCCATTTGCCGCCCGGTCGCCATCGATCGTCCTAGGGCACACGGGGACATAGCCCGGACGGACGACGCCCGCCGGTGCGATAATGGCGGTCTTTCCCGCATCTACGGCACGGAGCTTCCCTTGACCCGCATTGACGATCCCCTGCACGACCGCGAGGTCGGCACGGCCGACGCCACCCAGGACAACACCCGCACGGACGACACCCGCATCAGCGCCGTGCGTCCGCTGATCTCGCCCGCCCTGCTGCAGGACGAGCTGCCGGTGTCGGCCGAGATCCAGACGCTGGTCGAGGACAGCCGCGCCCGCATCGCCGACGTGCTGCACGGCCGCGACGACCGCCTGGTGCTGGTGGTCGGCCCCTGCTCGATCCACGACCACGGCCAGGCCATGGAATACGCGCGCCAGCTGCGCGCCGCCGCCGACCAGTACCGTGACGACCTGCTGATCGTGATGCGCGTGTATTTCGAGAAGCCGCGCACCACCGTCGGCTGGAAGGGCTACATCAACGACCCGCGCCTGGACGGCAGCTTCCGCATCAACGAAGGCCTGCGCCGCGCCCGCGAACTGCTGCTGGACATCAGCGGCCTGGGCCTGCCGATCGCCACCGAATTCCTCGACCTGCTCAGCCCGCAGTACATTGCCGACCTGATCGCCTGGGGCGCCATCGGCGCGCGCACCACCGAAAGCCCCAGCCACCGCCAGCTCAGCTCCGGCCTGAGCTGCCCGCTGGGCTTCAAGAACGGCACCGACGGCGGCGTGCAGATCGCGGCCGACGCCATCGTCGCCGCCAGCGCCAAGCACGCCTTCATGGGCATGACCAAGATGGGCATGGCCGCCATCTTCGAAACCCGCGGCAACGAAGACACCCACGTGATCCTGCGCGGCGGCAAGCAAGGCCCCAACTACGACGCGGCCAGCGTCGACGCCTGTTGCGCCGTGCTGCGCGCCGCCGGCCAGCGCGAACAGGTCATGATCGACTGCTCGCACGCCAACTCCAACAAGTCGCACCTGCGCCAGGTCGACGTGGCCCGCGACATCGCCGCCCAGCTGTCCCAGGGCGACAGCCGCATCACCGGCGTGATGATCGAGAGCCATCTCGAGGAAGGCCGCCAGGACCTCAAGCCCGGCCAGCCGCTGCGCCATGGCGTGTCGATCACCGACGCCTGCCTGGGCTGGAGCCAGACCCTGCCGGTGCTGGACCTGCTGGCCGACGCGGTGCGCCAGCGCCGCGCCAAGGCCGCCTGAAGCGGCCTGCCGCCGCCCCGGTCCGCGCCGCGTCGCGGCGCACGCACCGGGCGGCCCCCGGCAACCGCCCGCGTCCCGCGCGGGCCTAGCGGTTCAATGCATACGGCGCCGGATCCATGTCCGGCGCCTGTCCCGTCATCAGGCAGGCCAGCAGCTTGCCGGTCACCGGCCCCAGCGTGAAACCGTGGTGCGCGTGGCCGAAGGCCAGCCACAGACCCGCATGGCGCGGCGCCGCGCCGATCACCGGACGCATGTCCGGCATGCAGGGCCGACAGCCCATCCAGGGCGTTTTCTCCACCGCCTCGCCCAGCGGCAGCAACTGCGCCGCCAGCGCCCGCGTGCGCGCCACCTGCACCGGCGACGGCGGCGCGTCGCGCGGCGCGAACTCGGCGCCGGTGGTCAGGCGCAGGCCCAGCGTCATGGGCGACATCACAAAGCCGCTGTCGATATCCGCCACCGGATGCGACAACGCCGCCCCGTCTTCCAACGCGAAATGCTGGTGATAGCCGCGCTTGACCGCCATGGGCACGCGATAGCCCAGTGGCCGCAGCACGTCGGGCGACCACGGCCCCAGCGCCACCACCGCCTCGCGCGCCTCGACCGGCCCGGTCACGCCGCGCACGCGCCAGCCGCCGGACACCGCTTCCAGGCTGCGCGCATCGCCCCGCGCCAACTGGCCGCCGCGCTGCTGGAACAGGGCCGCGTAGCCGCGCGCCACCGCGCCGGGATCCGACACGTTGACCGGGTCGCGCCAGTGAATCGCGCCCACCATGCGCGGCGACAACGACGGTTCCAGGGCCGCCAGGGCCTGGCGGTCCAGCACCTGGTAATCCAGTCCGTAATCGGCCAGCGCGGCGGCGTCGGCCGCGGCGCGGTCCAGGCTCTGCTGGCTGCGCATGCCGTCGATCCAGCCGTTGCGGCGGAACAGCGCGCCGATGCCGGCGGCGTCCTTGAGCGCATCGTGCTCGGCCACGCTGCGCTCGATCAGCGGCAGCATCGCGGCCGCGGCGCGCGCCAGCCGCGACGGCGCCGAATGCCACCAATAGCGCAGCAGCCAGGGCGCGATGCGCGGCAGGAAGCGCGCGTGGTAGCGCACGTCCGGCGTGCGGTTGCCGGCATAGCGCAGCAGGCTGCGCCAGTCGCGCGGAAAGGCATAGGGAATGACGCTGGCGCGCTCGATCAGCCCGGCATTGCCGTAGCTGGTTTCCTCGCCGGGACCGCGCCGGTCCAGCAGGACCACCGAACGGCCGCGCGCCTGCAGGTGCAGCGCGGCGCTCACCCCGATGATGCCCGCGCCCAGGACAACCACGTCTGTTTTCATGCGCCGCATTCTGCGCCCGGGCGCGGGGTTCGGCAAGCCGCCGACGGCGGGCGTAGAATCGCTGGGCGTCCGGGACGCCGCCATGACGGCGCGCGCCCGACCGCGACGCGCCCGCGGAGTCTCCCGTCATGTCCTCCCCCGCCCGCCTGCCGCCCGTCACCCTGGAAGGCGAGATCGTCCGGCTCGAACCCCTGACCCTGGCGCACGCCGCCGCGCTGGCCGAGGTCGGACTGCATCCCGAACTGTGGCGGCTGCAACCCGAACCGGTCGCATCGGCCGACGACATGCGCCGCTATGTCGAGCGCGCGCTCGATGGCCAGGCCGCCGGCGCCTGCCTGCCGTTCGCCATCGTGCGCCGCGCCGACGGCCAGGTCATCGGCACCACGCGTTATATGGATATCGCCCTGCCGCACAAGCGCCTGGAGATCGGCGCCACCTGGCTCACCCCCGCCAGCCAGCGCAGCGGCGCCAACACCGAAGCCAAATATCTTTTATTGCAGCACGCCTTTGAAACAATTGGTATCATGCGGGTTGTGTTCAAGACGGAAGTGACCAACCTGCAATCCCGGCAGGCCATTCTCCGTATCGGCGGCGTCGAGGAAGGGGTGTTCCGCAAGCACCTCATCGCGCAGTCCGGACGCACCCGCGACATGGTCTATTTCGCCATCCTCGACGAGGATTGGCCCGCCGCCAAAGCGCGCCTGCTGGCACGCCTGCGGCGCGCGCCGTAGCCCGGGCGGGGCATTGTTCTTTGTTGACATCAAGGCCGGCGCTCAAGTTCACGCAACTTGACGCCGTTAACGCAGTACCGCGGAGCAAGTTTCCACCCGCCCCGCCTCTTTCAAGTCAGGTATGGATCGTTCTCCCCTCGCCCCGCCCTCGCCGCTCGGGCACAACCAGCGCACCATCTTCATCTACACCGAAGAACAACGGGGCAACCAGCTGGTGGAATCATTGGTCATCGGCATGCTGTCGGACGTCTCGGGTTCGGACAAGCTCGTCGTGGTGCAGGATCCGTTCAGCGGCCTCAAGTTCATCTACCGCGTCGACCACGAAAGCAGCAACCTCGACGCCGCGGCCATTGCCGAGCAGGACGAGTCCGCTTTCAACGGCAAGAATTCCGTTCAGATCAACTCGATGTCCTACAAGTTGGGAACCGCCGAGAACGCGATGAAGCTGTTGCGCGGCAAGACCCAATGGATCCAGGACAAGGGCGCGGTGCTGTCGGTGCTGCTGCAGAACGCGGCGGCCCGCAAGACGCGCTTCGCCCCGCCCCGCATCGAACGCGATCGCGTGCGCACGGTGCCGCAGGGCGTGCCGGTGGAATACCTGGCGGACTCGACGACGCCGCCGCAATGACCCGGCGGCGCTGAACCGCTGAACAACTGTCAGGCGGCTTTCTTATCCACAGAAACTGTGGATAAGAAATTCGCGGGCGCACGGCTGCTGGCCGTTACGGCGCCGTTGACGGGGCTGATCATTTTTTGACCACCGGCATGGGCGCGGTTCGGGGCGCCTTGCAACAGCGTTCGCTGCACCGCAATATGCCGCGCCGCCGCAACGGCGATAATGATATTCTCCGCGAGAGCGCCTCGAGGGGATCACACCGATGGCGCCGTATCCGGCCCGCGCCAGGCGGACTCACTCACACCAATAAGAAGCCGTAGCATGAAAGGAGCGGAAAGCGTGTTTGCCCTTGGAGCGCCTCGCGCACAACCGCCTGCTCGACCGGCGCCGTGACCATCATCATCGTCGACGATCACGGGGACTGGCGCGACACCATCGCCGAATTCATCCACGACCTCGGCCTGGGCGAAGCCATCCTCACCGCGGGCTCGCTGTCCGAACTCGACCAACTGCTGCTGAGCGTCACCCCCGGCATCCTGGTGCTGGATGCCATGCTGCCCGACGGCGACGGACTGGCGCGCGTGTCCCACTTGCGCACCACCTATCCCTCAATGGGCATCATCATGCTCACCGGGCGCCTGTTGAGCGAGGACAAAGTGTCCGGCCTGAGCCTGGGCGCCGACCATTACCTGACCAAGCCCGTCAACCTGGCCGAACTGGGCGCGACGCTCGTCTCGCTGTCGCGCCGCCTGCGCGTGGTGCCCGCCAACAGCCCCGAGGCGCCCAGCGCCGACGTCTGGCGCTTCGATCCGGCGCGCCGCATGCTGGTGTCGCCCAAGCGCATCCATGTCGACATCACCGACACCGAGAGCCGCCTGATCGGCGCGCTGATCCAGGCCGCGCCGCTGCCGCTGTCGCGCGGCCGGCTGGTCGAGGCGCTGGGCGCCAGCGCCGAAGCCTACGACACCCACCGGCTCGACGCTCACATGCATCGCCTGCGCCGCAAGCTGCACGCGCAGGCCGGCGGCGACATGGGCATCCGCACGGTGTATGGCGTCGGCTATGTCTGCACCATGCCCGTGCAGGTCATCAGCAATCCCAAGAGTTGAATCCATGTCCCTCGCCGCCCGTCCCCGCCGTTCCGTCCTCTACATGCCGGGCGCCAATGCGCGCGCGCTGGACAAGGCGCGCAGCCTCGACGCCGACACGCTGATCCTGGACCTGGAGGACGCGGTCGCGCCCGACGCCAAGGCGCTGGCGCGCCAGCAGGTCGCCGCGGCCCTGCGCGCCGGCGGCTATGGCCGGCGCGAATGCGTGGTGCGCGTCAATGCGCTGGATACGCCGTGGGGCCTGGACGACGTGCGCGCCATCGCGCAGGCCGGCGCCGATGCGGTGCTGCTGCCCAAGGTGCAATCGGCGGCCGAACTGGAAACCCTGGCGCAGGCGCTGGACGCGGCCGGCGCGCCCGCCGCGCTGCCGCTGTGGGCGATGGCCGAAACGCCGCTGGGCTTCCTGCGCCTGGACGCCATCGCCGGCGGCCACGCGCGGCTCGCGGCCATCGTGGTGGGCACCTCCGACCTGGTCAAGGACCTGCACGCGCGCCACACGCCGGAACGCCACGAGACGCTGCTGGCACGCTCGCTGGCGGTGCTGGCCGCGCGCGCCCATGGCCTGGCGGTGCTGGATGGCGTGCACCTGGATCTCGATGACGATGCCGGCCTGGCCGCCGCCTGCCGGCAGGGACGCGACCAGGGCTTCGATGGCAAGACCTTGATCCACCCGAAGCAGATCGCCGCCGCCAACGCGGCCTTCGCGCCGACCGATGCCGAACTGGCCAGCGCGCGCAAGCGGCTCGATGCCTGGCGCGCCGCCCAGGCCGCCGGCCAGGGAGTGGCGGTGGTGGACGGCGCGCTGGTCGAGAACCTGCACGCGTACGAGGCCGAACGCCTGCTGGCCCTGGCCGACGCCATCGCCGCGCGCTCGGCCCCGGCCTGAAGCCGCGCCACGACTGGCTGAACCCGCCCTCGGGCGCGGGTCCGCGCGGCCGGCTACAATAGCGCCCGCGATCGGATGGGCATCGGCCCCGTCCGCCTGCCGCGCCCGACGCGGTCCGCATGTCGCGCCGCCGGCGCGATCGCTCCACGGTTCCTTCTTTTTGCGCCGCACTTTGTGGCGGGAGCCTTGCCGCGCTTATTTCACGCCACCCCGGTCGGCACCCTCCAGCCACACGATTCATGATCCGCTTCCAACAAGTTTCACTGATGCGCGGCGTCAAGCCCTTGTTCGACAAGGTCGACCTGCTCCTGAACCCCGGCGACAAGATCGGCCTGATCGGCGCCAACGGCGCCGGCAAGTCGAGCCTGTTCGGCCTGCTGCGCGGCACGCTGCACGCCGACCAGGGCGACCTGGACTACCCCGCCAGCTGGCGCATGGCCTACGTGGCGCAGGAAACGCCCGCGCTCGACCGCCCCGCCATCGAATACGCCATCGACGGCGACGTCACGCTACGCAGGCTCGAAGCCGAACTGGCCGCGCTGGAAGCGGAACCCGAGAGCGCCGAGAACGGCCTGCGCATGGCCGACATCTACGCCGCGCTGGCCGACGCCGACGCCTACACCGTGCATTCGCGCGCCGAACAATTGCTGACCGGCCTGGGCTTCACGCAGGCGCAGATGCAGTTGCCGCTGACCAGTTTCTCGGGCGGCTGGCGCATGCGCCTGAACCTGGCGCAGGCCCTGATGTGCCCGTCCGACCTGCTGCTGCTGGACGAGCCCACCAACCACCTGGACCTGGACGCCATCATCTGGCTGGAAGACTGGCTCAAGCGCTATCCCGGCACGCTCATCGTCATCTCGCACGACCGCGACTTCCTGGACGGCGTGGTCAACGTCATCGTCCACATCGACGAGCGCAAGCTCAAGCGCTATTCGGGCAACTACTCGTCGTTCGAGCGCCAGCGCGCCGCCCAGCTGGAGCTGGCGCAGGGCATGATGGAAAAGCAGATGCGCCAGCGCGCGCACCTGCAGTCGTTCATCGACCGCTTCAAGGCCCAGGCCAGCAAGGCGCGCCAGGCGCAGAGCCGCATCAAGGCGCTGGCCCGCATGGAGGAAGTGGCGCCGCTGCGCGCCGCCGCCGAGTTCTCGTTCGAGTTCCGCGAACCGCTGCGCGCGCCCAATCCGCTCTTGACGATGGACAAGGTCAGCGCCGGCTACCGCAACACCGACGAGGACAGCGGCGTCACGTCCGACAAGATCATCGTGTCGGGCATCGACTTCTCGCTGCAGGCGGGCCAGCGCCTGGGCCTGCTGGGCATCAACGGCGCCGGCAAGTCGACCTTCATCAAGACCATCGCCGGCGAGCTGCAATCGCTGGCGGGCGACACCCAGTTCAACAAGGGCCTGTCGATCGGCTACTTCGCCCAGCACCAGGTCGAGATGCTGCGCCATGACGAATCGCCGTTGTGGCACATGACCAAGATCGCGCCGACCGTGCGCGAACAGGAACTGCGCAACTTCCTGGGCAGCTTCAATTTCAACGGCGCCATGGCCACCAGCTCGATCGCGCCGTTCTCCGGCGGCGAGAAGGCGCGCCTGGCGCTGGCGCTGATCGTCTGGCAGCGCCCCAACCTGCTGCTGCTGGACGAGCCCACCAACCACCTGGACCTGGAGACCCGCGAAGCGCTGACCACCGCGCTGGCGCAGTTCGAAGGCACGCTGGTGCTGGTGTCGCACGACCGCCACCTGCTGCGCGCCACCACCGACCAGTTCATCATCGTGGCCGACGGCCGCTTCAGCCCGTTCGACGGCGACCTGGACGACTACAAGGACTGGCTCTACAAGACCAAGCTGTCGGCCAAGGCCGCGGCCTGACCGCGCGCGCCGAACCGGCATAGAATCGCAGGCATGTCCCGCCGCGCCGCGGCGGTCGCGCCCGCCTTCTCATGCCCTGAACCCATGGACAGCCTGAGCCAGCTCCTGTCGACGGTCGAGCCCGCCGGCACGGTGGACCTGCTGTGCCGCTACGGCGGCCGCTGGCGCGCCGACCACCCGCAGGCGCCGGCGGGCCACGTGCCCTACCACGTCATCCTGCAAGGCGAAGGCGTGGCCCGCGTCGGGCGCGACGAGCTGGCGCTGCGGGCCGGCGACATCCTGCTGCTGCCGCACGGCGCCTCGCACCTGCTGCGCGGCATCGACGACACCGCGCCGGCCGCCTCGCCGCCCGCCGACATCCGCCACAACGGCGTCCTGACCGAACTGACCCAGGAAGGCCCGGGGCCGCGCCTGGAAATGCTGTGCGGCGGGTTCACGCTGGGCCGCGCCGGCGGCCTGCTGCTGATGGCGCTGCCGCAGGCCATGGTGCTGCGGGCCGCCGCCATCGGCGGCAACACCGCGCTGGCCGCCCTGCTCGGGTTGATGCGGGCCGAGGCCGAGCAGCCGCGGCTGGGCGGCGCGGCCATCATCAATCAGCTGTCCACCGCCCTCTTCACGCTGGTGCTGCGGGCCCTGGTCCATGACGGCCAGCAGACCCGCGGCCTGCTGGCCCTGATGGCCGATGCGCGGCTCGCGCCCGCGGTGCAGTCGATGCTGCTGGCGCCCACCGAGCCATGGACCCTGGCGTCGCTGGCCGAACGCTGCCATCTGTCGCGGGCCACCTTCGCGCGCCAGTTCGTCCGCGCCAGCGGCCTGACGCCGCTGCGCCTGCTGACCGCGATCCGCATGGAACACGCCGCGCGCCAGCTGGAACGCCGCAAATGGTCGGTGGCGCGCGTGGCCGCCGAATGCGGCTACCAATCGGAAGCCGCGTTCGCGCGCGCCTTCAAGCAGCACTTCGGCGCCGGGCCGGGCGCCTACCGGCGCCAGGGCGTCGCGCCGGCCGATACGGCCCAGGCGGCGTAACGGCACGGCCGGCATAGCGCGCCGCGGCCCGTCAAATCGCACGACGAAAGCTGTCCGCCCCATGGTCCATTCGCGGCCGGACGCGTTACAATCCCGCGAATTGCACGCCCGGGCGCGATCGGCCACGCAGCCATCGACACCGCCCCGTGCGCGACAACCTCCAACCACGTCCCGCTGTCCGCGGGACGCGTTTTTTAGCGCTCCTAGATGCCCATCAAAGACCAGATCTTCCTCGCCAGCCAGTACCTCGCGCCGCATCACCTGGTGTCGCGTTTCTTCGGATACGCCTCGGACTGCCGGGAACCCGCGGTCAAGAACTGGATGATCTCGCGCTTCGTGCGCAAGTATGGCGTGGACATGCGCGAAGCCGAGCAGGAAGACGCGCTGGCCTACGAGTGCTTCAACGATTTCTTCACCCGCGCCCTCAAGCCGGACGCGCGGCCGCTGGACGATGAGCCCGGCGGCGTGCTGTGCCCGGCCGACGGCGCCATCAGCCAGATGGGCGCCATCGAGCATGGCCGCATCTTCCAGGCCAAGGGCCACAGCTATGGCCTGACCGACCTGCTGGGCGGCGACACCGAACGCGCCGCGCCGTTCCAGGGCGGCGAATTCGCCACCATCTATCTGTCGCCCAAGGACTACCACCGCGTCCACATGCCGGTGGCCGGCACGCTGCGCGAGATGATCCACGTGCCGGGCCGGCTGTTCTCGGTCAATCCGCTCACCGCGCGCAACGTGCCGCGCCTGTTCGCGCGCAACGAACGCGTGGTCTGCATCTTCGACACCGAGCACGGCCCCATGGCCGTGGTGCTGGTCGGCGCCATGATCGTGGCCTCGATCGAAACCGTCTGGGCCGGCCTGGTCACGCCGTACAAGCGCCGCGTCAAGGCGGTGCGTTACGACGACGCCGCCCGCGCGCCGATCCACCTGGACAAGGGCGCCGAGATGGGCCGCTTCAAGCTGGGTTCGACCGCCATCGTGCTGTTCGGGCCGGACAAGGTGCGCTGGGCCGACACGCCGTCGGTGCGCGGACCGGTGCGCATGGGTGAATTGCTGGCGCTGCCGCGGAGCTAGCGCGACGGCGCCATGGCGGGTGGCGGCGGGTGCTTGTCGAGGAAACGCTTCAGGTCCGCCTCGGTCGCGTCCGCCGGCTGCGGCAGCCCCTGCAGGAAACCCGGGCCTCCCGGACCGTAGTCGGACGGTTGCACGAAGATCTCTCCGCCCGGCAGAAACACCGCCCAGGCATAGCCATCGTGGAAGGGTTCATAAGGCAGCACGGGCGCATCACGCACCATCAGTTGGGTTTCCCCGCGCTTGAACATGGAATCCGTGCGCCACTCGATGCGCATTGTCATGCCGGGCTTCCACTGCGTTGGAATGGCAACGCAGCAGGTGCCCGAACTATGAGAACGCGGCCGGGCGTTCCCGGCCCAGCCTTGATTGATATAGACGGGATCCAGGCCTTCACCAAGGTAATTGATGATGCCGAGCCGGACACCAAGCGTCTCGGGTATCGGCATCGACTGGGCCCATGCGGGCTGGCCCGCCCACGCCTGAACGGCCAGCAAGACACCGACCAACGCATAGCGGCCCGAGGCGATCAGGCCCCGCGGCGTGAACCAGCAACTCCGTGACGCGCTTGATATCCGCATGACTAGAACCGGGGCAAGGCGTTGAAATTCATCGGCATGTTCTGCAAGGCCCGCTGCGTTTGCTCCCGGTCCTGCTGCGCTTCCCTTTGCGCACGAACCTGGGGATTGGCGTAAACCGAACGCCAGCGCAGATATCCCCACTGCCAATAAAACTCCCGCCCGTCCGATTGCAACACCAGATCGTCCGGGTTGGCGCGGTAGCGTGCCAGTTCCGCCTGTTCCTGCTTGTTGGGGCGCGCGATCAGCGCCAGGTCGGGACGCCCGACGGCAACATACTCCTCGGCCTCTTTCTCGCGTTTTTCCAGCTGCTTGATGCGGTCCTTCTGCATCGCGATCCAGACATCGTCATCCTTGCCCAGCGGCTTGAACCAGGCGCGCGAATCATGCACGAAGTTATCCAGCAGGTCGATTACCGCCGCGGCCGGACGGCCGGGGAGATTCCAGACGGTGCGGAGTTGATCGAGCCACATCTTCTCCTTGTTTCCTCGCAGCAGCAGCATGACGCTGTCGTAGAGCCGGGCGCCTCCGCCCCCGGCGCCTGGCATGGCCGTCGGCGTCGACGTGCGCTCCAGCGCATTGTCCGTCGTCAGCTTGCGCACTTCCAGCAGCAGTTCGTCATTGGCCCGCACCAAGTCTTCGTAGTCCTGCGGATAGTTGGCCCTGGCCCGCAGCGAGCTGGGAATGCCGCCGATCCACTCCGGTCCGCGATCGGCGCGCAAGCGCCGCCAACGCAGATACTGCACGTAGTGGTTGTACATGATGCGCCGGGTCGACGTCTGCTTCTGCGAAATGTCGGCGGTCGCGGTCACGTAGGCGTTGAAGGCGGCGCGCAGTTCCGCCGACACCTGGAATCGGGCCTGCGCGGGTCCGGGAGCGGTATGAAGCCGCAGCGGAACGCCGGCCTGCACGGCTTCCCGGTACATATCGCACAGCGGGATCTGCGACAGCTTGTCGCTGTCCCTCGTGCCGCGGCCCTGCTCCGCCGGCTTATAGCCGCCGCCCACGTCCGAGTGCACGCCCGGATAGACGATTTCCTCGTAGCTCGGCCCATCGATCAGGTCCAGCGGAAAAGACCCGCGCACTTCGTGAGCGCCGACCATGTGAACGCAGCGCGACACCGCGTTCGGAATCTCCAGGTCTTTCTTGCGCGCCCAGGCGCCGTGGCCGTCCCAGACGTCCTCGCTCACGCTCTGGGCGATGCCCGCGGACGCCACGGTATCGAACAACCCCATGAAATCGAGGTCGACCTTGATGCCCGCCAGGCGCAGCACGCCATCGCCGCGGGGCTGATAGAACGAAATGCCCTCGGGCGGATCGCACGCATCCTTGAGCCAGTTGGCGAAGACCCGGGCCTCCGCCGCGCCGCGCGAGAAACCGAAGATGGATACCCGGATGCGCTCGATCTTCGGCTTGGCGTCCAGATAGCCTGCCAGCATGGTCCGCAGGTCCCGGTTGCGCCGCGCCAGCACCGTATAGCGTCCCATGTCCTTCGGTTCGGTGTTGTTGACCTCCCGGACACGCAACAAGGTGTCCAGAAAACCCTGCGTGCGCCGGGCCAGGACATCGGCCCCATCGCCCGGACTCATCCCGGTATAGGCGGCCAACGGGATCTTGGCGGCCTTGGCCAGGTCCTCGATCTGCAGGCGCGACAGGGACATGTCCGCGCTCATCTCCCGGACGAGGGCGCGGGTGTCCTGGCCCAGAGCCGCCGTCAAGGCGCGCGATGTGAAGTGCTGGTGCAGGTGGTTCTGGAACTCCAGCAACGCCCAGTTGATACGAGCCTCGCCGCCCCACCCGGCGGCGGCGCCGGCCTGCGCATGGGCCCCTGTGCCGGGATCGCCCACCTTATCGACACAAGGGGTACCGACGCCCTCGACATAGGACCGGAAACGATGCTGACGGGCGCTGTAGCTGGGATCAACGGCGTCGTCGAACACGGAATACAGCCGGGCGACATTGGTCTGCGTGTGGTTGCCGGCCCGCTCCGACATGTACATGTTGTTGCGCGTGCCATCGAAGAAGAAGCCGAAGAACAGCTCGATCGAGCAGTCCGTGCCGGCCTTTTCGCCCATGCGCTGGCAGGCCTTGCGCTGTTCGCGGAAATCCAGGTCCGAGGGAATCTCGCGGCAGGGGCCGGCGAAGCGGAATTTGAAAGTCATGAGGACAGTTCCGTGCTGGAAGCGGCCAGAGACGGCATCGGATTGACGGGCGCCAGCATTCCGCGGCGGCGCAGCAACGCCAGCGCGTGCCGATAGGCCAGCGCTTCGTTGTCCAGCCCGCGCCGCGCCAGGCGCTGCACGCCTTCCAGGATCAATTGGTACGCGGTCGACGGCGGGCCATTCAACGCGCCGAACAACGGCGCGCGCAACTGCACGAAGCGCAGGATCGCATCCGGCAGCGCCAGCAGGCGCAGATGGCGCTGCTGATCCGCGGCGATCACATAGGGGTCGGTCGGCGCGGCCGGATCGAAGCGCGGATCCCCTTGCACCACCCGCAGCGCGCCGTGGCGGTCCACGTACGACCAGCGCTCGATGCCGGCCAGCAACCGCTGGCGCTGGGCCGGCGCGAACACATCCAGCAGCGCGGCGAAGGAACGCGTGTCGGCCAGGCGCAGCAGGTACGCCTTGCCGTCGGCGTCGACCGCCTCGATCTGCCGGCCCAGGTGATCCGCCAATTGCGCCAGCGATGCCGGCGTGGTCAGCAGGCTCAACATCGGCCGGCCCCGCGTCAGTTGCAGGAGCTTGTCGCACAGCGGCGCGCGCAGCGCCGGCACCCAGGGCAGCCGCAACAGATACGGCGCCACCTGGTCCAGGCCCTCGCCCTGGTAGCGGCCGGCGTAGAGCGAGCAGTAGTCCTCGGCGTCCAGCCAGCGCGCCAGCCGCTCGGGCAGGCGCGGCGAGAAAGCGGCGTCGAGCAGCACGTAGCGCTCCGGCGCGTCCGGGTGGTTCCAGGCGGCGTCGTGCAAGGCCCGCGCCACGTCCGGCGCGGCGGGATCGATCCAGATGTCGCGGTCCTCAAGCATTCTTCACCGTCATGGCGGAACCGCCCGCGGCCGCCTCCACCGCGCAGCTGACGCAGACGCTCTGCGGGAACTGCGGGAAGGGATACGGCAGCTGGTCCGGCCCGGCGAACTGCTTGTTGCCGGTCTTGACGTCGATGCGGCCGGGCGCGGTGACGGTGATGTTGCCGCCCTCGAGCACGATGCTGGCGCCCGCCGCCGTCGCGATGCGGATGCGCTTGGGCGCGGCGTATTCCACCGCGGTCTGGGCGCTGCCGACCGTCAGGTCCTGCTGCGCCTGCACCCGCAGGATGTCGTGCTGGGCCTGGATGTCGACGTTGCCGTTGGCCGAGATCAGGTCCAGGCCCGAGCCCGCCCCGCCCTGCTGCAGGCCCGCCACCATGCCCAGGCCCTGCCCCGTGTGCAGGCGCAGCGCGCCCATCACGGCCAGGTTCTGGTCCTTGCCCGAAGACCAGTGCACCGCCTCGCCAGCGGTGTACTGCAGGTGCTGCCCGGCGATCTGCGCCAACCCGGCGC
This sequence comes from Achromobacter sp. 2789STDY5608621, assembly GCF_001299375.1. Lineage (NCBI taxonomy): Bacteria > Pseudomonadati > Pseudomonadota > Betaproteobacteria > Burkholderiales > Alcaligenaceae > Achromobacter > Achromobacter sp. 2789STDY5608621. The sequence goes on from NZ_CYTU01000038.1 coordinate 56,653, forward strand.
GCGCCGCCATCAGCACCACCGGATCGGTCGCGTGCGGCACCTTGCCCTGCGCCGCGTCGGTATGCTTGGCCGAAGCGTCGCCGCGCGCGCCGTCCACGCTGTCGCCCGCCACCGTGCCCGAGACCGCCCGGTGCATCGCCGCCAGCGGCGCCTTGTCGCCATCGAGCGAGCGCGCCATCTGGTCGGTCTGGCCCGCCAGCGCCTGCACCCCGGCCGCATCGCCGATCACGCTGGCATCGTTGCCGTTGCCGCTGTAGGTCGAGAGCAACACGCCCGCGCCGCCGCGCACCGCGCCGTAGCCATCGGTGCGCAGCTCCGCGCCCAGGCCGCGCAAGCCGCCGCGGTAGTTGCCGGCCTGGTGGATCAGGTGGCCCAGATTCAGCTCGCTGGCCTGCTGGCTGCTCTTGACCTGCATGCGCAGCTGGCCGTCGGTGTCGTCGAACACGATCTGGTTGTAGCCCGCGCCGCCGAACTCCTTGCTCTTGAAGCCGCTCAACGCGGCCGCGTTGCGGTGGTTCTCGTCGCCGCCGGCCGCGCCATGCCAGGCCGGCGCGTTGCCCGCAGCAAGGTTGGCCTGGGCGCTGGGCGCGGCATCGCGCGCCGCGGCGTAGACCTGCGTGTCGGCCTTGGCGCCCGGGCGTCCGCCCGGCGTGGCGGGCGTGCCGCCTTCGCCGCGGCCGTTGTACAGCGCGCCCACCACGATGGGCTGATCGATGTCGTCGTCCAGGAAGCGCACCAGCACCTCCTGGCCGATGCGCGGCACGAAGCTGATGCCCATGCCCGCGCCCGACTGGCGCTGCGCCACCCGCACCCAGCGGCTGGCGGCCTCGCCGTCGGCGGCGTGGGCCTGCCAGTGGAAGCGGATGCGCACGTCGCCGCGCTTGTTGCGCAGGATCTCGTCCTGCTCTTTCGCTTGCGTGCCGCCCTCGGCGTCGGTCACGACCGCCGTGTGCACGCCATGCACCGACGGCGCGCCGCTCAGGCGCGCGCCGCGCCGGTGCGCCAGCTGCGGCCGCCACGGCCGGTCGCAGCGCACCGCCTCGAAGCGGTTGGCGTAGCCCACCTCGCGCGCTTTGGCCAGCACGGCCGCGTCAACACGCAAGGCGATATCTTCACTCGGCGACGCGCCCGGCGCGGCCAGCGCGTCGCCATCCAGCACCAGGTGCCGATCCAGCCCGCCCAGGCGCTGCGCCAGCGCGGTGCGCGCTTCGGGCGGCAGGTTGTTGATGCCGATCTGCTCGACGCGGTCGAGCGCGAACAGCGGCTCGAAGCCCGCTTCGTCGGCCGGACCCAAGGCAGACAGGTCCTGCAGCGTAAAGCGCGTGCCCGAGCGGAACGTGCGCACCACCCCCAGCCCGACGAAGGTTTCGGCGCGGGCGCGCAGCGCCTCGGTCGCCAGGTCCGCCTGCCGGCGCGCCTGGGCTTCATCCGCGAAGCCGCCGTGGCCGGCGACCTCGTACCAGTCCAGGCCCTGCTCGTCGCCATGGCCGCTGGCCGCGTTGACCAACGATTGCGCGGCCACGGCGCGCTTGCCGCTGTCGTGCCAGCCCAGCACGGTGATGCTGTCGGGCGTGCGGCGGCGTTGGCGCGCCAGCGCCTGCACGGTGTCGCGCGATTCGGTCGCGGCGGCGCGCTGGAAGCGGATGCCGCCGCCCGCGGACTCGGCGTCCTCGGCCAGGTTGCGGCTGTCGGCGAACAGCTGCACCACGTGGCGCGCGGGCGCGCTTTCGTCTTCCAGCACGGTCCAGCCCAGGCCGGCCTCGGCCAGCAGGCGCATCAGGAAGTCGTAGTCGGTCTCGCGGTACTGGGTGGTGTAGGGGCGCGGCTTCAGGCCCGCCAACGCCGGTTCGACGTCGGCCGCCAGCCGGTAGACATAGCCCTCATAGCCGTCGAGCACATGGCGCACGATGTCCAGCACGGCCTTGCCCTCGAACACGCGGCTGGCGCGCCGCTGCGTCGCCAGCCACAGCCACGGCACGACGGTCAGCCGGTAGCGCGCCAGGCCGGCGTCGCCCGCCAGCAGCTCGGCCTCGCGGATCACGCCGCTGCGCGCCGCGCGGCTGCCGTCGGCGCGCGTGGTCCACAACGTGACCGGGCGCGAGATCATGTCCTGCAGCGACAGGCCGGCGTCATCCGACAGCGCCACCACGCGCAACTGGCCGACGCCGGAGAGCGCCTCGCGCGCGATCCAGCCCTCCACCTGCAATGACGCGAGCACGCCCTCGCCTTGCAAACGGTAAAGACGGGCATCGGCATTGAACAGGCCGGCGGTGGCAGTGGGATCCATCTGGGAAAAACCTTGGTCAGGCGCGATCACGGTTCAATGTGGGATTGCGCATTGGGACATTCGGGGGCCGTGCCCCAGTGGCCGGCGCAGACGCGCAGGCGGCATTGTTCGCTTTCGAGAAAGCCGAGCTTGCGGCATTCCCCGAGGCGGGTGGCGAGCGACGATCCCGGCAACTCGCGCACGAAGATACCGTCGGTCTTGTAGACCTTGGTGCCGGGCGGCGATGCCGGCGGCAGGCCGTAGGCCATCAGCGTCGCCAGCAGGGCCGCGTCGCTGTCATTGCGTGGCGTGGCCTTGCCGCGCGCCGGCGCGCTCTTGGACGTGGACGCCGGCGCGCCGGGCGTTGCCGCGGCCACCACGGTGGCTTCGCGCGAACGCTCCGCATGTTGCGCGGCGGGGCCAGGCGCCCTGGACGGCGCGGCGCGCGGCACGGCGGCGGGCTTGGGCGCGGCCGCCGTCACGGCCAGCGCGGCCAACGGATTGGCGGGCTCGCCTTCATCGGCGGCCGGCGCGGGCTGCGTCAGTTGCGCCAACGGATGATCGTCGATGATGGCGGCGGCATTGGAGGGCGGCGCTTCCGTGTTCGCCGGCATCCGCGCCTGTGCGGTCGCGCTGGCGTTGGCCTGCGTCATGGCCGTGGCGGCGCCATTGCCGGCGACGGGCTTGCCGGCGACGGGCTTGCCGTCGGCGGCCGGCCGGGACTCGGGTTCCGTGCGCGCCACCACCACCGGCAATTCCGCCGTGTCATAGACCGCCCACAGTCCCGCGCCGACACATCCCAGAAACAGCGCCAGCAACACCAGCAACGGCGTCTTCGAACGTTGTCTGGGCGGCAGGTGTTTGGCCTCGGCCTCGGGCACGCGGCCTTCGAGCGTGGCAAGAATGCGCGACGACGGCTGCGCATCCGGGGAGGATGAGCGCCCGGCAAGCAAGCTGGGAATAGAGGGCGGTGGTCGCGATCTTTTTTCGTCTTCTGCCATGCGAGGTCCCGTGTCGGCAGGGGCGCACGAAGCCCCTTTAACCAAGGTGTCCGAGAATACCTGATGACACCTTTTAGATCACGGCTTGTTGTTACGATTCCTAAAGCATCGACGCCGTCTGCAACGCCCAAGCGCTTGCCTCAATCCCGAATAGAACAAAAGATTACGCCTTCGTGATTGAGGGATACCGTTGCTAGTTCTACTGCCCCTATATTTTCTGCTCGCGATAGGCGTCTCCGCGCTGCTGGTCTTCCCTTCCTTCCGGGCGGGAACCGCGCGGAGCGTACGCGCGTTCGCGCAGGGAATGCGGCGCCGTGTGGCGCGCGGCGCGGGGCAGGCGGGCGATGTGGTCGGCGGCTCCGCGCAGGTGGTCCGCGCGGGCGTCGGCCGGGCCGGCAATACGTTTTCCGCCTACCGCTGGCAGATCGCCGCGGGCCTCGCGGTCGTGTTGCTTCCGTCCCTTTTCGCTTTCGTCATGCGACACAATCACACATTTATTTACGAGGATCGGATGGCCGGTCCGGACCCTCGTATCCAGGCGCTGTTGACCGGCGAACGGCTGGTTCCGCCGCCGCCGTTGCCGCCCGAAGTCTTCACCACGCGCGAAGTGGAATTGGTGCGTCCGAACCTGGGCGGCGCGAGCCGCGACTGGAACCTGCTGGACGCCGATTACCGCCAGCGCCTGCTGGCCGCGTATCGCATCATGCGTGAAGAGCATGGCTATGAAATGGTGCTGATCGAGGGCTACCGCAGTCCCGAGCGCCAGGAAGAATTGGCGAGCAAAGGCTCGCACGTGACCAACGCCGGCGCCTACCAGAGCTATCACCAATATGGCCTCGCGGCCGACAGCGCCTTCCTGCGCGATGGCAAGGTGGTGGTCTCGGAAAAAGACCCGTGGGCCATGCGCGGCTACGAACTGTTCGGCGAGACCGCCGAACGGGTCGGCCTGACGTGGGGCGGCCGCTGGAAGCTGATGGACTTCGGCCACACCGAATTGCGGCGGCCGGGCGTCATGCGGCGCGACGCGGGAGCCGCGCAATGATCCGATCATCTCGCGCGACTACCCTGACCCTCTTGCTCTCCCGACCAACCGATCACCGCGACGAACCCACATGACCCGTTTTCTCAAAACCGGCCTGGTGCTGGCCCTGGTGTTCGGGGTCGTCTGGCTGGCCGTCATCATCTGGTGGCAGGAGTCCCGCACGCTGCCCACCGGGCTGGACATCGGCCTGTACCTGTTCGCGTTGCCGCTGGCGCTGATCGCCGCCGGCTGGGCCGGCCTGCGCATCGCCCGCGCGCGCCGCGAAGCCCGCGCCGCGGCCGCGGCGGCGCCCGCCGCCGGCACGCA
>NZ_CYTU01000039.1:0-55221 GCF_001299375.1 Achromobacter sp. 2789STDY5608621
GCTGGCGCAATCGGCCTACGCGGGCGGCGCCTACGACGCGGCCGCGCCGCAGGCGCCGCCCGCCGCGCTGATCGCCGCCCTGCCCGCCGCGCCGCGCGAACTGCGCTGGACCCGCGTCGACGGCCGCGACCTGGTGCTGGCCCGCAGCGGCCCGGGCGCGCCGCGGCTGCTGTCGGCCGCCGACGCGCAGCCCGTCACGCTCGACCCCGTGGCCTTGCGCGCGGCCGCCGCTCGCCTGGTGCCCGGCGCCGCCCTGACGGACCTGCAGGTGCTGGGCCATTACGACTTCTACTACTACGGCCGCGACGAACACGCCATGCTCGGCCATATCGAGAAGCCGCTGCCGGTGTGGCGCCTGGTGTTCGACGACCCGCAGGCCAGCTGGGTCTACCTGGACCCGCGCACCGGCCTGGTGCTGAGCCGGCAGGACCGCGGCAACCGCGCCAGCCGCTGGCTGTTCGCCTTCTTGCACAGCTGGGACTGGACCGGCCTGCTGACGCGGCGGCCGCTGTGGGACATCCTGCTGGTGTTCCTGAGCCTGGGCGGCGCGGCCCTGAGCCTGACCGGCGTGGTGATCGGCTGGCGCCGGCTGGGCCGCAAGCTGCGCGCCTGAGGCCGGGCGGCGGCGAGGACCGGGCGGGAATGCACTATGCTCCTGCCTTGTCCCCGCACCATCGCAAGGAAAGCGCCATGTCCGACGTCACCATCTACCACAACCCCAAGTGCGGCACCTCGCGCAACACGCTGGCCATGATCCGCAATGCCGGCATCGAGCCGACCGTGGTGCTGTACCTGGAAACGCCGCCCTCGCGCGCCGACCTGCAGGCGCTGTTCAAGCGCGCCGGCATCACGGTGCGCGACGCATTGCGCGAAAAGGGCACGCCCTACGCCGAACTCGGCCTGGATGACACGTCGCTAAGCGACGACGCCCTGCTGGACGCCATCGAGGCCCACCCCATCCTGCTGAACCGCCCCTTCGTCAGCACCCCGCTGGGCGCGCGCCTGTGCCGCCCGTCCGAACTGGTGCTGGACATCCTGCCCGCGCCGCAGCAGGGCGCCTTCACCAAGGAAGACGGCGAAGCGGTGATCGACGCCCAGGGCAAGCGCATCGCCAAGTGAGCGCGCCGTCCCGCGACGCCGCCTACCCAGTTTCAGGGATAGCCAGCCCGGAGAGAGGCCGGCAAAATGCCATGCGGGCAAATTCGCCCGTGGCTCCCCTGTCCGCCGCCATGACCGACCTGCCGCCCGTCTCCGCGCTTGCCCTGCCCGCCCCGGTCCTGGTGGTGGAAGACGAACCGCTGGTCTGCCGCCGGCTGGAACGGCTGCTGGGGCAGCTGGGCTACCCGGCCGACGCGCTGCTGTTCGCGGCCTCGCTGGCCGAGGCGCGGCGCCGCGCGGCCGACGAATCGGTCGCGCTGGCGCTGATCGACCTGGGCCTGCCCGACGGCAGCGGCATCGACCTGATCGCCGAGCTGCGCGCCGCCGACCCGGCGCTGGCGATCCTGGTCATCTCGGCCTGGAGCACCGAAGACGCCATCCTGGCCGCGCTGCGCGCCGGCGCCACCGGCTACGTGCTCAAGGAGCGCGACGACCTGGAAGTGCTGCTGTCGCTGCGCAGCGTGCTGCGCGGCGGCGCGCCGATCGATCCGTTCGTGGCCCGCCGCATCATCGCCGAAATGCGCCCCGCGCCGGCCCAGCCCGCGCCCGCCGACGCGGGCGAAACGCTCAGCCCGCGCGAAGGGCAGATCCTGCGACTGGTGGCCGAGGGGCTGGGCAACCGTGAAATCGCCGAGCAACTGTACCTGTCGCGCTACACCGTCGAATGCCACATCAAGCACATCTACCGCAAGCTCGCCGTCTCCTCGCGCACCCGCGCGATCCACACGGCGCGCTCGCGCGGCTTGCTCGACTGACGTGGCTGGCGCTGCTGGCCTGGCTGGCGCTGCTGGCCGCGCCGGCCCTGGCGCAGGACGCCTCCCCGGCCTGCGTGGCGCAAGTGACCGGCGTGCGCGCCGCGCTCGCCGGCCCCGGCGGTGAACGGCCCGCGGACGGCCCAGCGTGGCAGGCGGTCGCGCTACCCGACAACTGGGACGCCCGCTGGCCTGGCCATACCGGCGTGGTCTGGTACCGCATCGACTGGCGCCATGGCTGCGACGGCGCGCCGGCGGGCCAGGCCGCGCTGGCGGTCGAGTCCATCGTCATGGCCGGCGAGATCCACCTGAACGACGATCTGCTGTGGCGCGACGCCAGCCTGGCAGAGCCGCTGTCGCGCAGCTGGAACATGCCGCGCTACTGGCGCCTGCCCGAATCCGCGGTGCGCGACGGCGCCAACACCCTCTGGATACGCGTGACCGGCGTGGCCGGCCAGACGCCCGGCCTGGGTCCGGTCTACCTGGGCGAACCCGAAGCGCTGGCGCGCGAACACGACCTGCGCTGGTGGCGCAACCGCGACCTGTTTCTGGTCAACCTGGTGATCTCGGCCACGCTGGGCGCGCTGTTCTTCCTGCTGTGGGCGATGAAGCCGCGGCAATCGAGCCACGGCTGGTACGCGCTGACCGCGTTCTTCTGGGTGCTGTTCTGCGCCAACGTGCTGGCCGTCAGCCCCTGGCCGTTCGGCACCACCCTGATGGCGGCGCGCGCCAATACCGTCGCGCTGACGCTGCACATCGCCTGCTTCTGCCTGTTTACCTGGCGCTTCGGCGGCCAGTCCTGGCCGCGCCTAGAAAAGGCGCTGTGGATCGCCGTCGCCGTGATGCTGGCCGCCGCTCTCGGCGTGCCCGATGCGGCCGTGTCGACCATGCAGCGCATCATCGTGCTGACGGTCTCGGCGCTGTTCTACCTGAACTGCCTGCAATGCACCGTGCACGCCGTGCGCAGCCGCGACCGCGAGCAGATGCTGCTGGCCGCCTGCCTGGTGATCTTCCTGGCCGCCGCCCTGCATGACCTGCTGCTGATCCTCAAGCTCATCGACGGCGGCCGCACCTACATTCCCTACACCAGCGTCGCCGTGCTGATCGGCATGTCGGCCGTGCTGGGCCTGCGCCATGCGCGCAGCGTCCGGCGAATCGAACGCTTCAACCAGGAACTGGAAATCTCGGTCGAACGCGCCCGCGCCGAGCTGGCCACCACCCTGGCGCGCGAGCACGAGCTGGCGCTGGCCAACAGCCGGCTGCAGGACCGGCTGGAGATCGCGCGCGACCTGCACGACGGCCTGGGCGGCTCGCTGGTGCGCATGACGGCGGCGGTCGAGCAGGCCGGCGAGCCGCTGCGGAACCGGCAGGTGCTGTCCATGCTCAACCTGCTGCGCAACGACCTGCGGCAGACCATCGACAACGGCGCCAGCGCCGACATGACGCCGCCCGCCACCCCGCGCGAATGGATCGCGCCGCTGCGCCACCGCTACACCCAGCTGTTCGACGAACTGGACGTGGCGGTGCGCTGGGACGTGCCCGCCGCGTGGGACGGCGCGCCCTCGGCCCTGCAATGCCTGGCGCTGACGCGCCTGATCGAAGAGGCGTTGACCAACGTGGTCAAGCACAGCCGCGCCCGGCGGGTCGGCGTGACGCTGCGCCAGCCGGCGCCTGGCCAACTGGAACTGGAGATCGAGGACGACGGCGTCGGCTTCGACGTCGACGCCGTGCACCGCGCCAACCTGAGCGTCGGCGTGCGCAGCATGGCCACCCGCATCGCCCGCGTCGGCGGCACGCTGGACATCGCCTCGGCGCCCGGCCGCACGCGGCTGTGCGCGCGCCTGCCGCTGCCGGCGGGCGCGGCGATTACCTGATTTCAGGGATACCCAAAAACCGGCGCGGCCGATGTAATGCGGCGTTGGCCGGCGCGCCTCGCGGCGCGCCGGCGTGCTTTTTTCGCAGACCGTCCATGCCCACGCCTTCGCTGTACCGCCGCCGCCCACCAGACGTCTCGCGAGAGGCTCTCGCCGCGCCGAGCTTGCATGACCTGCTGCGCCGCCACGCGGAGCCGCTGGCGCAACTGCTGCGGCGCCGTCTGGCGGACGGCGCCGCCGGCTTCGACGCCGCCGCCGCGCCTTGGCGCGAGCGCGGTCCCGGCCCGTTTTCGTCCTGGCTGTATGGCATCGCGCTGGGCCTGTTGCGCGAGGCGGACGCCTCGCCCGCGCCCTCGCCGGCCGGGGCCGGGTTCATCGACCGGTTCACCGAGACCCTGCCGCCGGAAGTGGCCCGGCCCCTGCTGGCGCTGGCGCGCTCCAGACTGGATGCCGCCGAATGCGCGCTCTACCTGTGCAAACCGGCGCGCGCCGCCGAATGGCTGGCCGGCCAGACCGGCTAAATCGCATCCAGAAGTAAATCCATGGATTCCGCCGCATTTTGCAAGGGATTTGACGGCAAACCTGTCTACCATCGCGCCTGACGAATAATTTCAGTCAGATGACGAGTCATGGAATTCCTGGAACCCCTTAATCAGTCCCTGTTTCTTCTGATCAACGCCGATCCCGCCAGCCCCGCCTGGCGCATCCAGGCCGGCCTGATCGTCGCCAACCGGCTGATCCAATTGCTGCCGATCGTTCTGGCCGCGCTCTGGCTGTGGGGCGGGCAGGCGCAGCGCGACCTGGTGCTCAAGGCCCTGGCCGGCATTGGCGCGGCGCTGTTCATCAGCTACCTGTGCGGCGCGCTGTGGCCGCATCCGCGGCCGTTCACGATAGGCCTGGGCCACGCCTTCTTCGCCCACAAGGCCACGTCGTCGTTCCCCAGCAACCACACCATCATCCTCGCCACGCTGGCGTTCACGCTGATCTTCGACCGGCGCTGGGCCGGCTGGGGCTATGTCACGCTGCTGCTGGCGGCCGTGGTCGGCCTGTCGCGGGTCTACCTGGGCGTGCACTTCCCGCTGGACATCGCCGGCGGCCTGCTGCTGGCGCCGGTGGCGGCCGGGCTGGTCATGCCGGTCTGGCGCCGCGTCGGCGCGCCGCTGACCCTGCTGCTGCAGGGGCTCTACCGCAAGCTGCTGGCGCTGCCCATCGCGCGCGGCTGGATCCGCGCCTGACCGTTTCTCACGCCGCGCGCGCCACCGGCGCGCCACCGGCCGCGCGCCAGCGGCCTTCGTGATCCAGCAGCCAGCGCTTGCGATGCAGGCCGCCGCCGTAGCCGGTCAGCGACGCGTCGGCGCCGATCACCCGGTGGCAGGGCACCACGATCCCCACCGGATTGGCCCCATTGGCCATGCCCACCGCGCGCACCGCCGAGGCCCGCCCGATGCGCCCGGCCAGCACGCCATAGCTGACCGTCTCTCCCGGCTCGATGTCACGCAGCGCGCGCCACACCTGGCGCTGGAAATCGGTGCCGCCCAGCGCCACCTCCAGCCCGTCGATCGCATCGACCTCGCCCTCGAAATACGCCTGCAACCGGCGGCTCGCGGCCGAGACCCGCGCGGCGTCCTCGACCCGCACCGCGCCCTGGCCGTACTGGCGCCGCAGCAAGGCATGCATGCGGGGCTCGTAATCCTGCCAATCGACCGCGCGCAGGCATTCCCGCGCATCGGTCAGCACGAGCATCTGCCCGATGGGCGTGGCAACGCGTTCCAGGGTGAAGGTTTGAATCGGCATGACGGGCTCCGGATGCGGTGGGAATGCGCCCAATATAGGCCGGCCGCCGGCATCGCGCTGGCGGATTCCGGACATGGCAGTGAGCGTGACAACAGTGTCCGAAAACCGCTAGCCGGTCGCCCGCGTCCGGCGCTAGCATGGCCCCATGAACCTCGACCATGATGCCTGCTACAGCGCCATCCGCGTGCGCGACGCCCGTTACGACGGCCGCTTCTTCACCGCCGTCAAGACCACGCGGATCTACTGCCGCCCGGTCTGCCCGGCGCGCACCCCGCTGTCGCGCAACGTCGTCTTCTACCCCACGGCCGCCGCCGCCCAGGAAGCGGGCTTCCACCCCTGCCTGCGCTGCCGCCCGGAAACCGCGCCCGCCGCGGGCGCCGCCCGGGAGCTGCCCGACAGCGTCGCGCGCGCCCTGGCCCTGGTCGAACTGGGCGCGCTGGACGAGGCCGGCGTCGATGCGCTGGCCGCGCGCCTGGGCGTGGGCGAACGCCAGTTGCGGCGCCAGTTCCGCCAGCACCTGGGCGCCTCGCCCGTGGCCGTGGCCCAGACCCGCCGCGTGCTGCTGGCCAAGCAGCTGATCCACGAAACCCGCCTGCCCATGGCCGAAATCGCCTTCGCCGCGGGCTTTGGCAGCATCCGCCGCTTCAACGAGATCTTCCAGGCCCTGTTCGGCCGTCCGCCGGGCCAACTGCGGCGCTCCGGCAAGCCCGACGTGTCGGCCGGCCCGCAAGGCGAAATCAAGCTGTTGCTGCGCTACCGTCCGCCCTACGACTGGCCCGCCATGCTGGCCTTCCTGCGCGCCCGCGCCATCCCCGGCATCGAACGGGTGAGCGATGACAGCTACACCCGCACCATTGGCCTGGACGGCGCCCAGGGCACCGTCCGCGTCGAGCCCGGCACCGGCAACGCGCTGCAGGCCACCGTGCGCTTCCCCCAGCTGCACGCCCTGCCCGCCATCATCGCCCGCCTGCGCCGCGTCTTCGACCTGGCCAGCGACCCCGCGGCGCTCGCCGCCCAACTGGCCCACGACCCGGTCATGGCCGCCCTCACCGCCGCCCGCCCCGGCCTGCGCGTGCCCGGCGCCTGGGACGGCTTCGAACTGGCGCTGCGCGCCGTCCTCGGCCAGCAGATCACCGTCGGCGCCGCCATCAAGCTCGCCGGCAAGCTCGTCGCCGCCCATGGCCAGCCGCTCGACCAGCCCGACGGCGACCTGACCCACCTGTTCCCGCGCCCCGAAGCCATCGCCCCCGCCGACCTCGCCCCCCTAGGCATGCCCCGCAGCCGCGCCGCCACCCTCTCCGCCGTCGCCGCCGCCGCCCTGGCCAACCCGCGCCTGTTCGAAGCCGCCGACAGCCTCGACACCGCCGTCGCCCGCCTGCGCGAGATCCGCGGCGTCGGCGAATGGACCGCCCAATACATCGCCCTGCGCCAACTGCGCGAACCCGACGCCTTCCCCGCCTCCGACATCGGCCTGATCCGCGCCCTGGAAAAACTCGAAGCCCGCGAATACACCCCCGCCCAACTCCTCGCCCGCGCCGAAACCTGGCGCCCCTGGCGCGCCTACGCGGCCCAGCACCTGTGGGCGGAATATTGAAAAGGAATAACGGGCCGCGCCGCCATGCAAGCGCGAGTCCCCCGATGGGCCAGCCCAACAAGACCCAACCCGCCAATCCCCGGAAAAGCCTCTAGCCCCCCCGCGAGCGCGCAGCGCACACCCCTTCGACGCAGCACAATGCGTATGCAAAAAAAGGCCGCGCAGGGCGGCCTTTTTTCTGCGGGCAACGCAAACCTCGCCGCCGCCCCACTGACCTGACAGCGCCGCAAACCCAGACGCCGGTAGCCCGTTGCGTGGGGCGCCTGGGGGGTGGGCAACCTCGATGCGCCCGAGGGAATCTGAAGGGAAGGCCGAAGGCCTGGACGAAGATGAGGAAGGGGGGGGCCGCCTAGGCAAGTCCGGAGCGAACGCTCCGGACCGCAATCGTGGGCGCCCACCCCCCAGGCGCCCCGCGCAACGGGCGGCCTACGAAGCCCCCCGCCGCCCAAAAAAGCTCAGTCCCGAAAATTCTCAAACTGCAACGGCAAATCCACATCCGTCTTCTTCAACAACGCAATCGCCGTCTGCAGATCATCCCGCTTCTTCCCGCTGATCCGCAGCTTGTCGCCATTGATCTGGCTCTCGACCTTGAGCTTGGCGTTCTTGATCGCCGCGATCAGCTTCTTGGCCACCGGCTGCTCGATGCCCTGCTTGATCGTCACCTTCTGCCGCGCCCCGCCCAGGTTCTCCAGCGGATCCGCCACATCCAGGCAGCGCACGTCGATCCCGCGCGCCGACAGCCGGCCGCGCAGGATATCCAGCATCTGCTTGAGCTGGAACGCGCTGGAGGCGATCTGCGTCACCACGAAGCCTTCCAGCTCGAACTTGGCATCCGTGCCCTTGAAATCGAAACGGGTGGCGAGCTCGCGGTTGGCCTGGTCGATGGCGTTGGTGAGTTCGTGTTTGTCGACTTCGGAGACGACGTCGAAAGTAGGCATGACACTAGGTCCTGTCGGTAGATGAGGAAAAGGCGGCCGCGGCCGCCGCGATGCCCCATTTTACCGGGGCTCGCCCCCATCAAGCCATCAGCACCAGCAAGCGGTCGGCCTGCAGCGGATGCGGCATCACCTGCGCCTCGATGCCATACGCCAGGAACAGGTTGGCCGGCGTCAGCACCTCGGCCGGGGTGCCCAGCGCCACCGCCTGGCCGCCGCTCAGCAGCAGCAGGCGATCGCACCAGCGCGCCGCCAGGTTCATGTCGTGCAGGATGACCAGCACGCCCGTATGGCTTTCGCGCGCCAGCTGCGCCGCGCGCCGCATCAGGTCGGCCTGGTGCTTCGGATCCAGGCTGGCGGTGGGCTCGTCCAGCAGCAGATAGCGGGCCTCGCCCGCGGCCCGCGCCGCGCGGCACTGCACCAGCACCCGGGCGAACTGCACCCGCTGCTGCTCGCCGCCCGACAGTTGCGGATAGCGGCGCCCGTCCAGGTGGCTGACGTCGGCCCATTCCAGGGCCTGGCGCGCCAGCGCGTCGACCTCGGCCGGCGACAGTTCGGGAAAGGGATAGGCGCCCATCGCCACCACCTCGCGCACCCCCAGGTCGAAGGTCAGCCCGGGCTTCTGCGGCAGCACCGCGCGCTTGCGCGCCTGTTCGCGCGGCGGCATCGCGTCCAGCGGGCGGCCATCCAGCGTCAGGCTGCCGCCGTCGGCGCCCAGCTCGGCCGACAGCGCGCCCAGCAGGGTCGACTTGCCGGCGCCATTGCTGCCCAGCAGGCCCACCACTTCGCCAGGATGGATCGCCAGCGACACGCGCTCCAGGATGCGCTTGCCGTCGCGCGCCAGGGTCAGGTTTTCAGCGGCCAGCATCAACCGTGCCTCCGGCCGCGCGCCAGCAACCACAGGAAGAACGGCCCGCCGACCAGTCCGGTCACCAGGCCGATCGGCAGTTCGGCCGGCACCACCACGATGCGCGCCAGCCAGTCCGCCAGCGTCATCACCAGCCCGCCGCCCAGCAGACAGGCGGGCAGCAGCAGGCGATGGTTGGCGCCCAGCGTCATGCGCACCAGGTGCGGCACCACCAGGCCGACGAACACGATGGTGCCGCTGGCGGCCACCAGCGGCCCGACGATCAGGGTGCAGGCCAGCACCAGCCGGGCCCGCGCCTGCTTGAGCGAATAGCCCAGGTGCTGGGCTTCGCGCTCGCCCAGCAGCAGCGCGTTCATCACGCGCCACTGGCGCATCAGCCAGAGCGACAGCAGCAGCACCCACGGCCCCAGGAAGGCCAGCAGCTTCCAGCTGGCGCCGGCCAGGCTGCCCATGTTCCAGAAGGTCAGGTCGCGCAGCTGCGCGTCGGAAGCCATGAAGGTGAACAGGCCGATCAGGCTGAAGGCGATGGCGGTGATCGCCACCCCCGCCAGCAGCAGCCCGGCCACGCCCGGCACGCGCCGGCCCACCATGTAGGCCGACAGCGTCGCGATCAGGCTGCCGATGAAGGCGCCCGGCGCGGTGTACCAGAAGCCGCCATGCGTCATCACGATGGCGATGACGGCGCCCAGCGACGCGCCGGCGGAAATGCCGATCAGGCCGGGCTCGGCCAGCGGATTGCGGAACAGCGCCTGCAGCGCCGCGCCCGAGATCGCCAGGCCGGCGCCCATCACCACCGCCAGCAGCACGCGCGGCAGGCGGATGTCGATCAGCACATTGCGCCACAACGCCTGCTCCGGCGTGGGCGTGCCCCACAACAGCGACGGCAGCTCGCGCAACGGAATCGAGACCGCGCCGCTGGCGCTGGCCGCCAGCACCGCCGCCACCAACGCCACCGCCAGCAACACCAGCGCCAGGGGCGGGTTAGCGCGCCATGGCATGCGCGGCCTCCTGTTTGAGCTGGGTCAGCGCCTGCGGCAGGCGCGGCCCCAGGCCCAGGATCAGCAGGTCGTCCATGACGATGATGCGCTGCTTCGCGGCGGCTTGCGTCACGGCGATGCCGGGCAGCCGCGCGAAGCCTTCCAGGCCGCCGCTGGCCTGCAGCGATTCACGCGTCACGATGATCAGGTCCGGCGCCAGCGCGCCGATGGCCTCGGGCGACAGCGGCTTGTAGCCCTGCTGCCCGTCCAGCACATTGGCCAGCCCGGCCAGGTGCATGACCTCGGCCGCCGCGGTGCCATGCCCCGCGCCCTGCGGCGCGCCGTTGCGGTTGATCAGCAGCAGCGCCCGCGCGCGGGTGGCCGGCAGCGCCTCGGCCTTGTCGAGCTCGCGCGTGACCTCCTGCACCATCCGTTCGCCTTCCGGCGCCACGTCCAGCGCGCCGGCGACGGCGCGGATGCGCGCCTTGAGCGAGTCGACCGACGGCGCGTCCGGCACGCTCACGACCTTCACGCCGACTTCGCCCAGGCGCTTGAGCGCCTCGGGCGGGCCGGCCTGCTCGGACGCCAGCACCAGGTCGGGCTTGAGCGCCAGCACGCCCTCCACCGGCACCGCGCGGTAATAGCCGACGCGCGGCAGCCTGGTCGCGGCTTCCGGGTACAGGCTGGACTGGTCGTCGCCCACCAGCCTGTCGCCCTGCCCCAGGCCATACACGATCTCCGTCACGCTACCGCCCAGGGTCACCACGCGCGCCGGCGGCGCCGCCTGCGCGCAAGCCACCAGCATCCATCCCGCCGCCATCGCCAGCCATTTCTTCATTGCTTCATCCTCACGCGGCCAACGGCACGCGGCACAGACCCAACATCAATTCGCGCCAGCCCGGCAGTTCCGGCTTGCCCGGCTTGCGCTCGCCAAAGAACTGCGCGATCAGGTCGCCGCTGGAAGAATACAGCTCCAGCGACGTCACCCAGCCATCACTGGTGGGCTTGTTGACCACCCACGCCGACGCGATGGCGGTGGTGTCCAGATGCAGGTTGAACTTCGGGTCCAGCACGTTATACCAGGGACCGGTGCGGCGCAGCTGCTCAACGGGTCCGGTATGGATCTGGATCATGCCCCGGTTGCCGACGAAGCACATGATCGACAGGCCGCTGCCCGCGGCCGACTCCAGCATGCGCTCGACCGATTCCACCGGCACGGTCTGGGCCAGGTCCTCGCCGGCCGCCTCCAGCGCCGCCAGGCGCGACACCTTGAACTTGCGCAGCAGCGGGAAGAACTCGTGCGTGTCCTGCATGCCGAGCCAGGCCTGGCGCCACTGCGCGCTGTCCTCGACCCGCGGCGCGTCGGCGGCGGGCGCATAGGGCGTGGTCTCGGGCCAGCGCGACGCGCCGGCGAACCGGGCCACCAGCGCATCGAACGCTGCGGCGTTGGTGGCCTCGGTGCGGTAGACCTTGTGCACCGCCACGCCCTCGCCGTCGAAGAACTGCAGGCTGTGGCGGCCGTCCTGCTCGACCGCCCAGGCCGAGCGCCAGCTCGAAAAGAACACGCGCAGGTCGATGTCGGGACCCAGCACCAGGCCCACCGGCCCGTCGGCCTGGATGTCCAGGTATTCGCCGTGGCGTTCATGCACGCACCAGTCATTGCGCGTCAAGGCCATCACCGGTCCCAGCGTGCCCAGTTCGCGGAAGATCTCCTGCGGCTGGCCGTGCAGTTCGGTGGCCTTGACGCCGCCACAGCCGGCGGCGACCCATTCGGCCTCGGACACGCCCAGCGCCTGCGCCAGGTTGCGGGCGCGCAGGCCGGGTTGGCTCGCCGCCAGCGCGTCGTTGCGCGCGCGCAGGTCGGCGGCGCGGGTATCGAAATCGGTGTGCTTCACTTCTTGGTTCATTGCGGGCTCTCCGGCCGGAATGGAAAATCAGGACTGCCGCCGCTGACGCGCAGCGGCGGCAGCGCGGGTCAGTATTGATAAGTCAGTGAGACGCGCAGGCTGCGCCCCGGTTCCGTGTACCAGTCCACCGGCCGCGGCAGGGCCGTGGCGCCGGCGGTCGGCACGTTGATCGCTTCCCAGTACTTCTTGTCGAACAGGTTGAACACGCCGGCCTGCACCTGCAGCCCCTTGACCGCCGTCGGCCGCCAGTAGCCCATCAGGTCCACCACGCCGTAGCCGGGCGCCTGGAAGTCGCGGTTGGGCGTCGTGGCGCCGGCTTCCGGGTACTCGACCTTGTTGCGGCGCAGGGCGGTCGTCAGCATCGCGTCCACGCCCCACACGTCGCGGCCGTAGCCCACGCCCAGCACCGCCTTCAGCGGCGCCACCGAGTTCAGGTACTGGCCGGTGCCCTCATCCTTGCCCACGGCCCACGCCAGCGAGCCCCAGGTGCGCCAGCCCGGCGAGAACTTCCAGTGCGCGCTGGCCTCGGCGCCGTAGATGCGCACCTTGGCGCGGTTGACGTTGCCGGTGACGCCCAGCGGGTACTGCCCGGCCCAGCCCGGCTGCCATTGCGGCGAGTTGGCATCCAGCGGCACATTGCTGTCGATGAAATTCTGGTAACGGTTGTCGAAGAACGATAACGCGCCGCCGAGCGAATCGGAACCCAGCTTGGCGCCCAGCTCCCAGCCCTTGCTGGTTTCCGGCTTCAGGTAGGGGTTGCCGACCCGCAGGTAGGTGCCGGGGCCGCCGTAGTTGGTGTACAGCTGCGTCGCGCTGGGCGCCTTGAAGCCATACGCGTACTGCGCGTACAGGCTCAGGTCGTCGGCCGCCTTCCAGGTGGTCAGCAGCTTGGGCGAGAAGCGCCCGCCGCTGTTCTCGGGCGGCAGCACGCCGCCGTTGCGGTTGCTGGCGTAGCTCTCGGTGGACTTGGGCGTCTGCTCGTAGTGGTCGTAGCGCAGCGCCGGCATGACGGTGTAGCGGCCGTCGCCGAAGCTGAACTCGTCGGACACCCACAGCGCCCACTGGCTGCCCTTGGACAGCGGCACGTCGGCCTGGTTGGTGTGCAGCATGTCGCAGGTGCGCGGGCCGAACAGCGCCGGGGTGCCGGGACGCACCGTCGGGCAGTTGTCGTAGCCATTGGAGTTCTGCTCGGTCTTGT
Organism: Achromobacter sp. 2789STDY5608621; assembly: GCF_001299375.1. Taxonomy (NCBI): domain Bacteria; kingdom Pseudomonadati; phylum Pseudomonadota; class Betaproteobacteria; order Burkholderiales; family Alcaligenaceae; genus Achromobacter; species Achromobacter sp. 2789STDY5608621. The sequence continues at coordinate 13,058 of NZ_CYTU01000039.1, forward strand.
TGCCGTACCACTCGCCGCCCACGGTCCACAGCTGCGATACCGCGTTGCCCGCCAGGCGCTTGGTCAGCTCGCCGTTGGCGCCGAACATGGTCTGGCGGATGGAGTTGTTGCGGCCGTAGGCGCCGCTGGGAAAGCCGTAGAGGAGCGGATCGCCGGGAATGATGTTGGCGCGCGAATCGCGGCTGCGCTCGCCGTCGAGCGCGCTGTCGAGCTGCATGCGCTGCCAGTACACCACCGCGGTGGCGCTGTCGATCCAGCCGCCCTCGGCGGGCGCCTTGTAGGAATAATCGAGCGACACGCGCTGGCGCTCGGTTTCCTTTCGGGTGGTGTTCTCGCCGATCAGGTAGCTGGTGCCCGGCCCCTGCTCGAACATGCTGTCCTGGGTGGCCTTGCGCTTGAAGTATTCGCCGGTCAGGCCGAAGCGGTGGCCGCCTTCGACGCGCTGCTGCAGCTTGAGCAGGAAGCTGCGCTGGTCGTAGTCCTCGGGGGTCGGCTGGTTGCGGCGCGGGCCGTAGCCGCCGACGTCGCCGCGGTTGTCGAGCGCGTGGCCGTTGCGCACGCCCGCCTGCACCAGCCAGAAGGTATTGCTGTGGATCTGCCCGGCCAGCGCGGCGTTGGCGCCCCAGCTGCTGTCGGCGGTGTCGTAGTCGGTCTTGGCCAGCGCGCCGAAGGTCTTGCCGTCGGTCAGCAGGTCCGAGGGATCGAGCGTGTACAGGTCGGCCATGCCCGAGATGGCGCCCGAACCGCCGGCGCTGGCGTCGGCGCCGCGCACGATGTCCAGGCGCGACAGGGAATTGAAGTCCACCGCCTCCAGGCCGCCCTTGACGCCGCGCGCGCCGTCGTCGAGCCACGGCAGGCGGATGCCGTCCACGCGCGTCAGCACGCGGTCCTGGTCGAGGCCGCGGATGTTGATGCTGTTGTTCTGGCGGTTGAAGTTCACGCCCGGTTCCAGGCGCTTGCTCAGGTCGCCCCAGCTGCGCACCTGCGCGTCGTCCAGGCGCTTGCGGTCGCTGCGGGTTTCCCAGGCCGGCGTGACCGCCGCGCCCTCGCCTTCCACCGTGACCGGCGTCAGCTGCGTCACGCCGGTCTGCGGCAAGGCCTGCAGCACGAACACGCCGGGGCTGCGCTCGCGCGCGGCCAGGCCGCTGCCGGCCAGCAGGCGGGCGAAACCGTCAGCCACGGAATACTCCCCGTTCAGTCCGGCACCGCGGCGCTGGCCCACCAGCGCCGCGTCGAACAGCACCGTGACGCCGGCGTTGTCGGCGAAGCGCGACAGATTCTCGGCCAGCGGGCCGGCCGGAATGCGGTAGCTGCGCGCCTGCTCGGCCGGCGCGGCCTGGGCCTGCGCGGCCGCGGCCGGCCACAGCGCGACGGCCGGGGCAGCCAGCACGGTGGCAATGCGCAGCGCCAGGGCCAGGCGGGTCAATCGGCATGGAGCCTCTCGGTTCAAGGGGGTGCCGCGGGCGCGGCTGGCGGGGGAGTGAGCCATGGTCGTCCTTTCGATCCAACGGGTATCGGCATTTGTTTGCCTCTACTGACCATGACCCTCGGCCAACGCCAACCGGACAGCTCGCCCCCGGCTTTTTTGTAACAACGACAAATCAGGCCTGTCCCGCGCGCGGCATGATCGTCACCCAGTAAGCGCTGCGGTAGCGCACCTGCACCGGCAGCGTGGACGGCAAGGCCGCCAGCACCGCGTCGGTATCCTGCAATTGGAAGGCGCCGGAGATGCGCAGCCCGGCGACTGCCGGATCACAGCGCAGCACGCCGGGCCGGTAGCGGCCCAGTTCCGCCGCGAAGGCGTCCAGGCGCCAGGCGCTGGCGTGCAGCACGCCGCGCGTCCAGTCGGCGGCATGCGGGTCGGCCGGCTCGATGCGCGGCGCGTCATCATCGCGCAGCCAGGCCTGCTCGCCGGCGGCCAGCGCCAGGCTGGCGTCGCCGCGGCGCAGCGTCACGCCGCCCTCCTGCACGCTGACGCGGCAGGCCGAACCGTCTTCGCGCACGCAGAAGCGCGCCGCCTGCGCCTGGATATCGCCCTGCTTCGTGCGCACCACGAAGGGCCGCGCATGGGCGCCGGTCTCGGCCACCGCATGGACCGCGATCTCGCCGGCGCGCAGCCGCACCAGCCGCTGGTCGGCGTCGTACAGGACGTCGACCGCGCTGGCGGTGTTCAGGCGCATGGAGGAACCGTCGCTGAGCGCCACCTGGCGCTGTTCGCCGGTCGCGCTGCGGTAGTCGGCGGTCCATTCGAACGGACTGGCGCGCCAGGCGGCCCAACCCGCCGGCCCGGCCACGATCAGCGCGGCCAGCGTCTTGAGCGCCGCGCGCCGACCGGCCGATTCGGGCCGGTTCAACGCCGCCATGCCAAGGGACGCCGGGATCAGGCCGAAGCGCTGATTGACGCGCTGCGCGCGCTGCCAGGCATATTCATGCTCGGCCTTGCTGGCGCGCCATTGCTGGCAGGCATGGACGTCGGCATCGGTGGCGCGCTCGGAACTCAGGCGCAGCAGCCAGCGCGCCGCCTCGCGCGCGACCTTGCGGTCGACGGCGGGCAGTTCGCCCGCCACGCCCCACTGGGCGCTCACATCACCGCCATGATGCATTGCTCGTACCCCTTGGCGATGTAGCGGTGCACCGACCGCACCGACACGTTCAGCCGCGCGGCGATCTCGATATGGCTGAGCCCTTCGAGCTGCGCCATCAGGAAGGCCTGGCGCGCCGGCCGCGCCAGGCCCGCCAGCATCTCGTCGATTTCCTGCAACGTTTCGAGGATGAGCAGGCGCTGCTCGGGCGACGGCGCCGTGGCCTCGGGCATGGCCGCCAGGGCGTCCAGGTAGGCCTGTTCGAGCGAGCGGCGCCGGTAGTGATTCAGCACCAGGCGCTTGGCGATGGTGGTCAGGTAGGCGCGCGGCTCGCGCAGCGCGTCGAGTTCGTGCCGGTGCCGCAGCACTCGCAGGAAGGTGTCCTGCGCCAGGTCGGCGGCATCGCAGGAATTGCCCAGCTTGCCCCGCAACCAGCCATGCAGCCATCCGTGGTGCGCGCGGTAGAGCAGATGGACGGCGTCGCCGGAGGCAAGCGCAAGGTTGGACACGGTGGACTCCCGAACTCTCTTGATCACAAATAAAAATCAATCTCATTCTAAATGCAAAACCCTGACACGCGTCAAGAAGCCCGCCCGGGCGGCATGGGGATATATGATGGGGACAGATTCGGCCGCCTTTTCTCCGGCGGCCACCGCCCACAGCCAGGCCTCGCCGCCGGCATCGCGCCGGCGCGGCCCCTTCCCGAACTCCGACACCATGCTCTACAGCGCCCTCAAACTCATCCACCTGCTGGCCGTGATCCTCTGGGTCGGCGGCATGCTGTTCGCCCACTGTTTCCTGCGGCCGGCGGCCGCGCAACTCGAACCGCCGCAGCGCCTGCGGTTGATGGCCGCGGTGCTGGGCCCGTTCCTGAACGCGGTGCTGGCCGCCATCGTGCTGATCCTGGCGACCGGCGCGGTCATGATCGGCCAGGAGGCGGCCCAGGCCGCGCGCAGCGGCGGCGCCTTCTTCATGCCGCGCGCCTGGACCGTGATGGCCATGGGCGGGCTGGTGATGACGGCCATCTATGCCTACATCCGCGCGGCGCTCTATCCGCGCCTGCGCGCGGCGGTGGCCGCCTCGGAATGGCCGCGCGGCGGCCAGGCCATGGCCGGCATCCGCCGCTGGGTCGGGGTCAACCTGGCGCTGGGGCTGCTGATCGTGGCGGCCGTCTTCCTGCTATAGCCGGGCGCAGCTATCGGCCAGGCTCGGCCGCCTATCGGATTTCTTTGGACTGGTGCAATACGCCGTACATCCGGCGTGGCCACACTGGACCGGACTCTCGCGGGTCTTACACATAAAAGGAAAATCCATGATCAAACGCGTCTTGCCCCTGGCCGCCCTGGGCCTGTCCCTGGCCACCCTCTCGGCCGCCTTCGCCGCCGCCCCCATCGACAACAGCGCGCTCGAGCAGCCCGCCTTCCGCGAACACAAGACGACCTACGGCGTGGTCTACCGCCTGCCGCAGGACGTCAACGCCGTGCTGGACGCCAAGGTCAACGGCGCGCTCAAGCAGGACTTGCTGGCCCTCGGCCTGAAGACCGAGGCCGAAACGCCCAACATCCCGCACGTGACCGTGGTCCACATCCACAGCGCCGACAGCGCCACACCGCAGCGCATGCTGCGCGCGCTGCCCAAGCCGCCGGCGCCGCTGCAGGTCACCCTCAAGGACTTCTACCCGACCGAAGCCGCCAAGGGCGCGGGCCACCCGTGGTGGCTGGACCTGGGCGTGGTCAAGAGCGGCGCGGGCTTCGAGGCCATGATGGCCTACAACACCGTGACCACGGCTGCCCTGGCGCCGCTGCGCGACGGCCCGCTGCCGCGCGTGACCGGCCCGGTCTACGCCAAGATGGCCGACGCCGGCCGCGACCTGGTCAAGACCATGGGCGTGAGCGGCGTCAACGTGATGAAGGACGGCAAGGAAGTGCGCGCCCACAACCCGCACACCACGCTGGTCTACAGCATGGCGCTGTACGACGCGCGCCTGGCCGACGCCATGAAGCAGGAGTCCGCCAAGTTCAACGCCGTGCTGCCCGACGGCATCCAGACCACCTTCAAGGACGTGTCCATCGTCGAGATCGGTTTCGCCGGCAACGTGCTGCGCGAGATCTACCGCGTCAGCCTGGAAGACGGCTCGGCCATCGACGTGGCCACCGGCAAGCCGGTCGCCCGTTAAGCCGGTCGCCCGCTAAGCCGGGACGTCCGCGGCCAGGCGCTCGCGCAGCACGTCGCGCACCTGGCCGCGCAGCCACGCCTGCAACGGCGAGGCGTGCTGGCGGCGCGCCCACACCATCGCCAGTTCCATGCGCCGCAGCCGCGCCGGCATTTCCAGCATCGCCAGCGGGAAATGGCGGCAGTGCGCCCGCGCCACGCTGGCCGGCATGGTGGTGGCATAGTCAGTGTCCACCAGCACGTAGGGCGCCACGCCGAAACCCGACAGATAGGCCGAGAACGTCATGCGGCCGGCGCCCGGCTTGAGCAGCCGGTCGAAGGTCGTCTCGCGGCCGTACATCTGCTCGAACGCGAACCACTTGATGGCGCCCAGGTCGGCCAGCGTCAGCGCGCCGCGCCCGGCCCAGGGATGCCGCGCCGACAGCACGCAGACGCGACGGTCGGTATACAGCGCGTCGCGGTGAAAGCGCGCCGGCACCTTGCCGAACAGGCCGATGGCGATGTGCAGCCGTTCGGCCTCCAGGTCGTCGGGCGCGAAGTCGCCGTGCAGCGACTGGAAGCGCAGCGTCACGCCGGGCGCGGCGCGATGCAGCCGCTCGATCAGCGGCGCGGCCAGCAGGATCTCGCTGTGCGCGCCGGTGCCGATGTTGACCACGCCCTCGGCGCGCGCCGGATCGAAGGCCTCGGCCGGACGCAGCGCGGCCTCGAGCTGCGCCAGCGCGTCGTGCACCGCCGCATGCAGTTCCAGCGCGCGCTCCGTCGGGATGAAGCGGCCCTTCACCACCACCAGCAGCGGATCCTCCAGCCGCAGGCGCAGGCGCGCCAGGTCGCGGCTGATGGCCGGCTGCGTCTTGTGCAGCAGGCGCGAACTGGCGGTGGCGCTGCGCGTGCGCATCAGCACGTCGAAGGTCAGCAGCAGGTTCATGTCGAGCCTGCGCAGGGAGGGCAAGGAGTGGGCGTCGCTCATGGCGAGATGCTATGCCGTAACTGAATGACTGAAAAGAACCATACCGAATTCGATATGGTGGTCTTGCGCCACCGGCATTGGGCAGGCGCCGCCGGCTTGGCTACAGTCCGCCACGGACCGGGCGTTTCGACCCGGCCACCCGCTACGGAGACAACCATGGGCCCCACCCGCCACCTTCCCGCGCCGCGGCGCCTGCGCCCCGTGCTGGCCCGCTGGGCCGGCCGTGCCCTGCTGGCGCTGGCCGCCTGCCTGCCGCTGGCCGTCCAGGCCGCCGACTTCCCCAGCCGCCCGATCACGCTGGTGGTGCCCTTCCCCGCCGGCGGCACGCCCGACATCCTGGCGCGCCTGCTCAGCGACAACATTTCCAAGCGTCTCGGCCAGCCGCTGATCGTCGAGAACCGCGCCGGCGCCGGCGGCAACATCGGCGCGCAGGCGGTGGCGCGCGCCGCCCCCGACGGCCAGACGCTGCTGATGTGCGCGTTCGGTTGCACCGTGGCGCCGTCGCTCTACCAGCCGGCGCCCTACGACATCGTCAAGGACTTCGCCCCCGTCGCCATGATCGGCACCGTGCCGAGCGTGCTGGTGGTCAATCCCAAGGTGCCGGCCGACACGCTGCCGGCGCTGCTGGCGTATGCCCGCGCCAACCCCGGCAAGCTCAATTCGGCCTCCTCCGGCATCGGCGGCTCGGCCCATCTGGCGACCGAGCTGCTCAAGCAGCGCGCCGGCATCGACCTGGCCCACATCCCGTACAAGGGCGCCGGCCAGGTGGCGGCCGACCTGCTCGGCGGCCAGGTCGACATGTACTTCGACAACCTGCCGGCCTCGCTGGCCAACATCCGCGCCGGCAAGCTGCGCGCCCTGGCGGTGGCCAGCGCCGCGCGCGCGCCGGCGATTCCGGATGTGCCGACCTTCGCCGAGGCCGGCGTGCCCGACTTTCTGATCACGCCCTGGTTCGGCGTGATGGCGCCGGCCGGCACCCCGGCCCCGGTGCTGGACACGCTGCACGACGCCTTCGCCCAGGCGCTGCAGGCGCCCGAGGTGGCGGCCAAGATGCGCGAACTGGGCGTCGAGACCGCCGACGGCTCGCGCGCCGACCTGGGCCGCTTCGTCACCACCGAAACGGCCAAGTGGAAACAGGTCATCGAGACCAACCACATCAAGGCCGAATGATGGCCGCTGCCCCTGACGACGGCCCGGCGCTGGCGCCGATCCGCCTGCGCGACATGGGCGCGTTCCACGTCGGCGGCCGCGACCTGGCGCTCAGCGGCCTGCCGCGGCGCGAGCTGGTCATGGCCGAAGGCGGCCAGCCGGTGGCGCTGGATCCCAACGGCACCTACCGCGTCGAACAGATGTACGCGCAGTACTTCCTGTCGGAGCCGGCCAACGGCCGGCCGCCGCTGGCGTTCTGGCATGGCGGCGGCATGACCGGCGCGGCCTGGGAGACCACGCCGGACGGCCGCCCGGGCTGGCTGCACTATTTCCTGCGGCGCGGCTGGGACGCCTACCTGTGCGATGCGGTGGAACGCGGCCGCGCCGGCGCCGCGCCGCACGTCTGGCCCGACGCGCCGGTGGTGCAGGCGCGGGAGGACTGCTACACGCGCTTTCGCATCGGCCGCCCGGGCACCCGGCCCGGCCCCGGCAGCGCCTACCCGGACACGCAGTTCCCGCTGGAGGCGTTCGACGCGCTGGCCGCGCAGATGGTGCCGCGCTGGGTCCACACCGATGCCGCCATCCTGCGCGCCTACCAGGCTTTCCTGGAGCGGATCGGCGCGGCCATCGTGGTCTGCCATTCGCAGGCCGGCGTGTTCGGCATCCGCGCCGCCCACGCCCAGCCCGAGCGGGTGCGGGCGCTGGTGGCGCTGGAGCCGGCCAGCATCCCCGACCTGGGGCCCGATGCCCGCTACGACACCCCTACCCTGATCGTGATGGGCGACCACATGGACACCGACCCGCGCTGGCCGCGGATGCGGGCGCGGGTGCGGGAATTCGCCGCGCGCCATGCCAGCGTCACGGTGCTGTCGCTGCCCGACCAGGGCATCCACGGCAACTCGCACATGCTGATGATGGACCGCAACAGCCTGGCGCTGGCCGGGCGGGTGCACGACTGGCTGGCGGCGCTGCCGGGTTGAGTCAGCAGGATAAGGACGGCGGGCCGAGGCTTCCGGCTGCTGCCGTTTTCGTGGCAGCATTACGCCGTTGCGCCCTTGCCCGCCCCCCATGTCCCGCACCGAACGCCTCCTGGACCTGCTGCAGACCCTGCGCTGCCACCGCCTGCCCGTCAGCGGCCACCGCCTGGCCGCCGACCTGGGCGTCAGCCTGCGCACGCTGTACCGCGACATCGCCACGCTGCAGGCCCAGGGCGCCGAAATCGAGGGCGAGCCGGGCATCGGCTACGTGCTGCGGCCCGGCTTCATGCTGCCGCCGCTGATGTTCAGCACCGAAGAAATCGAGGCCCTGGTGCTGGGCACCCGCTGGGTCGCCGGCCGCTCGGACGCGCGGCTGGGCCAGGCCGCCGCCAACGCGCTGGCCAAGATCAGCGCGGTGCTGCCGCAGGAACTGCGCGACGAACTGGACGCCATTCCGCTGCTGGTCGGCCCCAGCAGCTGGGCGGTGGTCGACCGGGTCGACCTGTCCCTGATCCGCCAGGCGATCCGCGGCGAACAGAAGATCGCCATCACCTACCGCGACGACAAGGGCGCCGATTCCGAGCGCGTCATCTGGCCGTTCGCCCTGGGTTTTTTCGACAGCGTGCGCATCGTCATGGCCTGGTGCGAACTGCGCCAGGACTTCCGCCATTTCCGCACCGACCGCATCGCCACGCTCGAGCCCGGGCAACGCTATCCGCGCCGCCGCCACGTGCTGCTCAAGGAATGGCGCGCCCTCAATACCGCCAAGTCCGACGGCTGCTGATCCGGGGCGTCCGCCGCCGCGCCGGCGGGTGCGACATCGGCATGAAGACTACTGACAAAATCTGACAGCATGTCTCTCTAAGATGGGCGCTCATTCAACCAGGAGCGCATCATGTCCGCCAAGAACTTCGTCATTTTCTACGTCGACAAGCCCGAGGCCAGCGCGGCGTTCTACAGCGCGCTGCTGAACCGCCCGCCCGTCGAAAGCTCGCCCACCTTCGCGCTGTTCGCGCTCGATTCCGGCCTGATGCTGGGCCTGTGGTCGCGCCACACCGTCGAACCGGCCGCCGCCGGCCGCGGCGGCTGCACCGAACTGGCCTTCACCGTGCCCGACGCCGACGCGCTCAACCGGCGCCACCTCGACTGGAGCCTGCGCGGCCTGCCGATCCTGCAGGCGCCCACCAACATGGACTTCGGCCGCACCTTCGTGGCGCTCGACCCCGACGGCCACCGCCTGCGCGTGTTCGCGCCGGCGCCCGACGCCGTCCCCGCCGAGGAGGAACTGGTCACGATCCCGGCATTCCCAGGAGCCTGAACCACAGGTAGTCCAGCGGCACCAGCGCCACGAACGACACCAGCGCGGTCAGCAGGCTCAGCGCCAGCCCGCTGCGCGCCGGCACCTGGCCCATGCCCATCGCCACCACGATGGGCGAGGCCTGGTACGGCATGATGACGGTGGCGTAGCCGGCCACCTGCGCCATCAGCACCGTCATCAGCGGAAAGCCCGAGGCCTGCGCCAGCGTCTCGGCCAGCGGCGTATACAGGGCCGGCACGCCGTTGGCCGTGACCACGAAGTTCAGCGCCGCCGACAGCCCCACCAGCGAAAAGAAGCTCTGCATCGGCGCCTCGGGCGACAGCGGCAGCCAGGCCAGCAAGGCGCGGCCGATGATGCCGCCCAGGCCGCTGTCGGCCACCATCGCGGCCAGCCCCAGGATGCCCGCCACGTAGATCGCGGTGCGGAAATTCACCTCCTTGCCGAACTGCTCGCCGCTGACGAAACCCACCTTGGGCAACAGGCACACACAGGCCGACGCCAGCCCGATCCAGGCCGGCGACACGCCGTGCCATCCGTCCGTAACCCAGCCCAGCAACGTCAGCCCCAGCAGCACGGCCAGGCGCTTTTCCGCCGCCGACAGGGGCTGGGCGGCGGGCGCAGGCGGCGCCGCCTCGGGGGTGTCGCGGAACAGCCAGGCAATACAGGCCACCAGCACCGCGCCTTTCAGGATGCCCAGCACCGGCGCATGCAGCCACAGGTATGGCAGGTAGCCCAGCTGCAGGCCATAGCTGGATTCGATGCTGCCCGCCATCACCAGGTTGGGCACGTTGGCCGGCAGGATGGAGGTGGACAGCTGGAAGGTGCCAAAGCCCACCGCCAGCGCCAGGCCGATGCGCCCGCGCCGGCCCGCGACCAGGCCGATCTGGTCGGCATAGGCCAGCACGATCGGCATCAGCAGGGCGATACGGCCCATGTTCGACGGCATCACGAAGGCCAGCAGGTAGGTCAGCGCCACCACGCCGGCCACCACCTTGGGATACGAACCCGACAGGCGCCGCGACAGCGCGCCCGCCATGCGGTCGGCCAGGCCCGTGTACTTCAGCGCCAGGCCCAGCACGTAGCCGCTCAGCACCAGCCAGAATGCCGCCGACGAGAATCCGGAGAACACCACCTCGCGCGGGGCGGCGGCGACGATCAACGCGGCGCTGAAGAACAGCAGCGCCGTCAGGTATTCCGGCAAGCGCGAAAAGGCCCACAACGCGATCGTGATCGCGGTGATCAGCGCGGGTAGAATCGGAAAACCGGAGGCGACAAGATGCATGGGCAAACCACCACGAGAACACGAATCGGCGCAGTGTACGGACCCTGTCCGCGGCTGAAAATGCGCGATTCGCAGAGGCTGCCTGCGCGCATCGCGTAGGCTCGCCGCCATGCGTTTCGATCTGACCGACCTGGCGCTGTTCCTGCACGTAGTGCAGGCCGGCAGCATCACCCACGGCGCCGCCCGCGCCAACCTGGCGCTGGCCGCCGCCAGCGCCCGCATCCGCAACCTAGAAGCCTCGCTCGGCGCGCCGCTGCTGGAGCGCCGCCGCCAGGGCGTCATCCCCACCCCGGCCGGCCTGAAGCTGGCCGCCCATGCCCGCATCATGCTGGCCCAGGCCGACCGCCTGCGCGACGACCTGGCCGACTTCTCCGGCGAATTCGGCGGCTCGGTGCGCCTGCTGTCCAACACCAACGCGCTGACCGCCTTCCTGCCCGAGGCGCTGGGCGGTTTCCTGGCGGCGCACCCGCGCATCAACGTCGAACTGCAGGAAATGCTGAGCGACGAGATCGTCGAGTGCATCGCCGACGGCTCGGCCGATATCGGCATCGTCGCCGGCACGGTCGACACCGGCGCCCTGCAGACTTATGCCTACCGCGCCGACCGCTTCGTGCTGATCGTGCCGGCCGGCCACGCGCTGGCGGACCGGGCCGAGGTCGCCTTTCGCGACGTGCTCGACGAGGACTTCGTCGGACTCGACCGCAGCAGCGCGCTGCAACGCTTTCTGGCGCGGCAGGCGCTGGTGGTCGGCAAGCCCATCAAGCTGCGGGTGCAGCTGCGCAGCTTCGACGCCATGTGCCGGCTGGTCGAGGCCGGCGTCGGCGTCGGCATCGTGCCCGAGACCACGGCCGACAGCATGCGCCAGCTGCTCCGGGTGACGCCGGTGGCGCTGTCCGACGCCTGGGCCGCGCGCCAACTGCTGCTGTGCGTGCAGTCGCGCGAGACCCTCAGCGCCCGCGCCCGCCGCCTGCTCGACCACCTGCTGGCGGACGCGGCGGCGGTCACGCCGCCGAATACAGATCCGTCATGAACTGCGTGGCCTTGATGCCGGTGCCGGTCAGCAGCACCACGGTGCGCTCGGCGTCGCGGATGGCGCCGCGCGCCCGCAGCCTGTCCAGCGCCGCCGCGGCGGTGGCGCTGGTGGGCTCGGCGTAGAGCCCCATCGCCGCCAGCTTGCGCACCGCGGCGATGATGTCCGCCTCCGGCACCGCGACGGTCTGGCCGCCGCTGGCGCGGATCGCCTGCAGCACTTCGCGCAGGCGCACCGGCTGCCTGATCGCGGTGCCCTCGGCCACGGTCGGCAGCACGTCGCGCGCCACCAGCGTGTCGACGCCGGCCTGGAAGCTGGCGTCCACCGGCGAGCAGTTCAGCGGCTGGGCCACGAACAGGCGCGGCAGGCGCTTGATCTGTCCGGCCGCCAGCAGCTCGGCAAAGCCGATGGCGCAGCCCAGCACGTTGCTGCCCGCGCCCGCCGGAATCACCACGTTGTCCGGCGCCTCGAAACCGAAGTCCTCCCACATCTCGTAGGCGATGGACTTGGTGCCCTGCAGGAAGAACGGCTGCCAGTTGTGGCTGGCGTAGAAGATCCGCGCGGAGGCCTCGATCGCGGCGGTCTCGGCGTTCTCGCGCGGCCCCTCCACCAGCCGCACGTCGGCGCCGAACGCGCGGATCTGCGCCACCTTGGCGCTGGACGTGTAGGCCGGCGCGAAGATCGTGACGCCCATGCCCGCCGCCGCGCCGAAGGCCGCGATGGCGGCGCCGCCATTGCCCGAACTGTCCTCGGCGATGGCGTCGATGCCGATCTGGCGCAGCCACGACAGCATCACCGCGGCGCCGCGGTCCTTGAAGCTGCAGGTGGGGTTGAACCATTCCAGCTTGAAATGCGGCCGCAGCCCGCCCCAGGCGCGCTCGACCATCGGCGTGCAGCCCTCGCCCATCGACACCGGACGCTCGATCGCCGCCGGCAGCGCGGCGCGGTAGCGCCACAGCGAGCGCTCGCCGCGATCGATGTCGTCGCGCGAGATGCCCGGCAGCGGCGAGATCATCAGCGGCGTGCGCGCCTCGGAACACCAGCGGGCCTCGCCCAGCGCATGGCGCGCGCCGGTGAGGGGATCGAAATAGTGGGGATCGTGCATGGCGGTCAACCTGGCGGAAAGTCGGGAAGGGTCGCAGTCTAGGTCCGCTCCCGCACTCGGCGTTGCAATATCATGTTGCGATAATCGCAATGGAGAATCGCCGTGGAACGTGGCGCCCTATGGGAATACCAGGTGTTCTGCGCCGTCGCCGAACGCCAGAGCTTCGTGCTGGCGGCGCGCGCGCTGGGCGCCTCGCCCAGCGCCGTCACCCGCGCGGTGCAGGCGCTGGAGCGCCAGGTCGGCGCGCAGCTGCTGTTGCGCAGCAAGAGCAGCGTGGTGCTGACGCCGCAGGGCGAAAGCTACTTCGAATACGCGCGCGAGCTGCTGCGCCTGGAAAGCCAGGCGCGCGAGGCCTTGCGCGACGCCCAGCAAGGCGACCAGGGCCGCCTGCGCTTCTCGGCGCCCGACCTGCTGGGCGTGACCCTGCTGCCGGCCGTGCTGCGCCGCTACGCGGCCGAGCATCCGGGCGTCACGGTGGACATCCACTACACCGACAAGGCAATCGACCCGATCGCCGAGGGCCTGGATTTCGCCATCCGCGGCGGCTTCCCGGCGTCCAGCGACCTGCTGGGCGCGCGCCTGTGGCCCTACGAGCGGCTGCTGTGCGCCAGCCCGGACTACGTGGCGCGCCTGGGCCTGCCGCGCGAACCCGAGGAGCTGGCGCGGCACCGGCTCATCATGCATACCGGTCCGCGCGTGTTGAAGGATTGGCACCTGCGGCGCGACAAGCGCATCGTGCGGATGCATGCCGAACCGGTGGTGCGGGTCAGCACCGGCAGCGGCCTGATGGCGCTGGCGCTGCAGGGCGTGGGCATCGCGCGGCTGGCCGACTGGGCGGCGGCGCCGGAGATCGCCCGCGGCACGCTGGTGCGGGTCTGTCCCGGCTACACCGCCACCTCGGCGCAAGGCATGGCGCCGCAGATGCATGCGGTGTACGGATCGCGTTCGCTGCCGGCGCGCGCCCGCGCCATGCTGGCGGCGATCCGCCAGGGCGCGGGCGCCGTTTGAAAGACGCTAGGAGCGCTGCTGTCGCGCCTCCAGCACCACCGCCGCGGCGGACTTGCGGAACAGCAGCAGATACAGCGCCGCCAGCACCAGCAGGAACGGCACGCCGAACACCAGCGTCATCTTGAACACGCCGGTGAAATAGGTCGTGACCAGGATCGCCAGCATGGCGCCGGCGCCCAGCAGCGTCAGCAGCGGAAAGCCCGGCATGCGGAACGACAGCGCCGCGCCGCCCTCGCGCGCCCAGCGGCGGCGGAAGAAGTAGTGCGTGACGAAGATCATCATCCACGTGAACAGCGCGCCGAACATCGAGATCGCCATCATCAGCGTGAACGAGGTCTCCGGATACAGCACGTTCAGCACGGTGGCGATGGCGATGCCGCTGGTCGACAGCAGCAGCGCGTTCAGCGGCGTGCCGCTGCGCGTCAGCTTGCCCAGCGCCGCCGGCGCGTGGCCGGCGCGCGACAGGCTGAACATCATGCGGGTGGTGATGTACAGCTGGCTGTTCATGGCCGACAGCGCCGCCACCAGCACGATGAAGTTGATGACGCCGGCCGCGTACGGCACCTGCACCGCTTCCATCACCGTCACGAACGGGCTGCCGCCCTTGCCGGCCTGGTCCCACGGCACGATCGCCAGGATCAGCGCCAGCGTCAGCAGGTAGAACACCACCAGCCGCACGATGGTGGCGCGGAACGCCTTCTTCACCGCGCGCTCGGGGTCCTCGGCCTCGCCCGCCGCCACCGCGATCATCTCCACGCTCAGGTAGCTGAAGATCGAGATGACCACCGCGATCCACATGCCCCACACGCCGTTGGGGAAGAAGCCGCCGTGCGCCGTGTACTGCGCCGCGCCGTACTGCGGACTGCCCCAGACCACGTAGGCGCCCAGGATGATGAACGCCACGATGGCGCTGATCTTGATGGTCGAGAACCAGTACTCGATGGTGCCGAACGCCTTCACGCTCATGGCGTTGATGAAGATCAGCGCCGCCGAGAACAGGCAGACCCATTGCCAGCCCGGCACCGACGGGAACCAGAACTTCATGTACTCGGCCACCGCGGTGACCTCGGTGCCCACCGCCAGCACCACGCACGACCAGTACGCATAGCGCACCAGGAAGCCGGCCAGCGGGCCGATGTAGTGCTCGGCGTAGGCGCCGAACGAGCCCGAGGTGGAATGCGCCACCGTCATCTCGGCCAGGCAGCCCATCAGCAGCAGCGTGATGAGCCCGCCGATGGCGTAGCTGATGATGACGCTGGGGCCGGCGAAGCCGATCGCGAACTTGCTGCCCAGGAACAGGCCGGTGCCGATGGCCCCGCCGATCGCGATCATGCTCATCTGGCCGGACGTCAGGCGACGCTTGAGCCCCTGCTCCCGTTCGGCGATCTTGCCGAAGCCTTGTGGTTGTTTCATTGCCTCCTCCGGTACTGCGCTCTCTTGTTGGATGTCGCTTGGGCCGGTGCGCCGCCGCTCAGGTCACGGCCGAGCGCTGCTTGAACTCGGGCTTGTCCCAGGCCTTGCTGTCGAGCACGTCCTTGAGGATCTCGACTGCGTCCCAGACGTCGGCGTAACCGAAGTACAGCGGCGTCAGGCCGAAGCGCAGCACCTCGGGTTCGCGATAATCGCCGATCAGGCCGCGCGCGATCAGCGCCTGCATGACCTCGTAGCCGTTCGGGTGGCGCAGGCTGACGTGGCTGCCGCGCTCGGCGTGGTTGCGCGGCGTCACCAGCGTCAGCGGATGGCCGGCGCAGCGTTCCTCGACCAGGGCGATGAACAGGTCGGCCAGCGCCAGCGACTTCTTGCGCACCTCGGCCATGTCGGCCTCGCGCGCCACGTCCAGGCCGCACTCGACCATGGCCAGCGACACGATCGGCTGAGTGCCGCACAGGTAGCGGCGGATGCCGCCGGCCGGCTCGTAGGCGACCGTCATGTCGAACGGACGCTGGTGGCCCCACCAGCCCGACAGCGGCTGCCAGAAGTCGGGAATGTGGCGCGGCGCCACCCAGATGAAGGCCGGCGAGCCGGGGCCGCCGTTCAGGTACTTATAGGTGCAGCCCACGGCGTAGTCGGCGTCGGCGCCGTTCAGGTCCACCGGCACCGCGCCGGCGGCGTGCGCCAGGTCCCAGATGACCAGCGCGCCGCGCTCGTGCGCCTGGCGCGTGACCGCGGCCATGTCGTGCATCTGGCCGCTGCGGTAGTTGACGTGCGACAGCAGCACCACGGCCACATCCTCGTCCAGCGCCCGCTCCAGCGGCAGTTCGTCGTCGATCAGGCGCATCTCGTAGCCCTGCTGCAGCAGGTCGATCATGCCCTGGATCATGTACAGGTCGGTGGGGAAGTTGTCGCGCTCGGACAGGATCACGCGGCGCTCGGGCTGGCGCTTCTGCTGGATGCGCAGGCTGGCCGCCAGGGCCTTGAAGATGTTCAGCGAGGTGGTGTCGGTGATGACCAGCTCGCCTTCTTTCGCGCCCAGCAGGCCGGCCAGCTTGTCGCCCAGCCGCGACGGCAGCTCGAACCAGCCGGCGGTGTTCCAGCTGCGGATCAGGCCCGTGCCCCATTCCTGGGTGATGACCTCGGCGGCGCGGGCCGCGGCGGCGCGCGGCATCACGCCCAGCGAATTGCCGTCCATGTAGAGCACGCCGGGCGGCAGATCGAAACGCGCCTTCAACGGCGCCAGGGGGTCCTGCCGGTCGGCGGCGACACAGGCTTCACGGGTATGCATTCACAGCTCCTTCGGGCAATATGCTGGCTACATACTAGCAGCGTGACCAAGCCGAATAGTTGCAAAACAAGGCGTGGCTAACCCTAGGATTTCGCATTAAATTGCGTCATAGACCATTTTTTCGAATTGGATTGCACCATGCAATTGGACGCCATCGACCACCGCATCCTCTACCGCCTGCAGGAGAACAGCCAGCTCAGCAACCAGGACCTGGCCGAGCAGGTGGCGCTGTCGCCGTCGGCCTGCCTGCGGCGGGTGCGGGCGCTGGAGGAAGGCGGGCTGATCCGGGGCTACCGCGCCGTGCTCGACGCCGAGCGGCTGGGGTTCGAACTGGAGGCCGTCGTGCACGTGTCGCTGGACCAGTCCCGCGCCGGCTGGCACGAGGAATTCCTGGCCGGCATCGCCCTGTATGACGAGATCACCGAGGCCAGCATCGTCACCGGCGCCTCCAACTACATCCTGACGGTGCGCACCCGCAACCTGGCGGCGTTCTCGCAGTTCGTGGAGGACAAGCTCAGCAAGATCGCGGGCGTGCGCGACCTGTGTTCGCATATCGTCATGCGGAAAGTGAAGAACCGCGGCGGCATGCTGCCGCTGGCGGCCTGGCGCTGACGGCCCGCGCTCAGGCGTGGCGCAGGAAGCCGAACACCGTGACGAAGTGGCAGGCCGACCCGCCCATGACAAACAGATGCCAGATGCCGTGGGCATGGCGCCAGCGCTTGTCGTTGGCGTAGAACACCGTGCCCACCGTATAGAGCCCGGCCCCGGCCAGCAGCCAGGCCAGCCCCGCGCCCGACAGCGCGCCGGCGATCGGCGCGGCGCACATCACCCCGAGCCATCCCATCGCCAGGTACAGCGGCAACGCCGGCGCGGCCCCGCGCGCCCACCATAGTTCGCGGCCGATGCCGTACAGCGCCAGCAGCCAGATCGCCACCGCCATGGCGGCGCCCCAGCCCAGTTCCGGCGGCACGAACGCCAGCGGCGTGTAGGTGCCGGCGATCAGCAGGTAGATGGCGCAGTGGTCGGCCTTGGCCCACAGCGCCTTGCGGCGTCCGCGCGAGCAGTGATACAGCACCGACGAGGCATAGACGGCGATCATCGACGCCGCGAACACGGCGCAGGCCACGGTCTGGCGCCACTCGACTTTCAATTCCGCGGCCCGCGCGATCAGGGCCCCCGAGGCGGCCACCGCCAAGGCCAGGCCGGCCAGGTGCGTGGCCCCGTTGAAGCGCTCTCCTTCGTACATGCCATCCCCTCCCGCGCAGGCGGTGCGCCGACGCTTTCGATCATGCCGGCGCGATATGACAGCTTGGGGTCAGCACGAACACGGGGGGCAGCAGCAAATGGCGTTCCTGCTTGCAGGCGCGCCATTTGGTCCAACAGAAAGCGGCGCTCAGGCGATGAAATCCACCGCCGCCGGATAGCCTTCCAGCGCGCGCGCCGCCAGGATGGCGCGCTGCACCGCGATCGCCATCGCCTCGGCCGCCATCACGCCCAGCAGCATCATGTTGGCGGGCTTGCTGGACACGCCCGTGCCCAGCGCGAACACGGTGTCGCCGTCGAGCATGGTGTGGATCGGGTTGATGGTGCGGGCCAGGCCGTCGTGCGCGGTCTGCGCCATCTTCTGCGCCTGCGCCTTGGTCAGCTTGACGTCGGTCGCCACCAGCCCGATGGTGGTGGCCGCGCCTTCGCGCATCGAGGTCGGCAGGTCGCCCGCCAGGATCGCCGCGCGCGTGTCCAGCAGCATCTTGCCGTCGGCGGTGCGGGCGCCGGCCAGCACGTGGCCGGTGGCCGGATCGACCACGTCGCCCACCGCATTGACCGCGACGATCGCGCCCACCGTGACGCCCGCCACGGTCAGCGAGGCGCTGCCCAGGCCGCCCTTCATGGCGCGCTTGGCGCCGTACAGCTTGCCGACCGTCGCCCCGGCGCCGGCGCCGACGTTGCCCTCCTGCGGCGGCTTGGCGCTGGCCGACTTGCAGGCCTGGTAGCCGGCGGCCGCGTCGGGCCGCACCGAGGCGTCGCCCACGCCCAGGTCGAACAGGATGGCGGCCGGCACGATCGGCACGTGCGCCACGCCCACGTCGAACCCGATCTTGCGTTCCTCCAGGTAGCGCATGACGCCGGTGGCCGCCTCCAGGCCGAAGGCGCTGCCGCCGGCCAGCATCACCGCATGCACTTTTTCCACCATGTTGACGGGATTGAGCAGGTCCGTCTCGCGCGTGCCCGGCGCCGCGCCGCGCACGTCCACGCCGCCGGTGGCGCCCGCTTCCGCGATGATGACCGTGCAGCCGGTCGGCCGCCGCGTGTCGGTGTAGTGCCCGACCTTGAGGCCGGCCACGTCGGTGATGCTGCCGCCGCCGGGCACCCGGCGCAGGCCGTTGGCGCCGTGCGCCGGCATGACGCCCGCGGACGCCGCGACACCCGCCGCCGCCATCATGAAAGCCCGCCTGTTCCACTGTTGTTGCACGCCTGTCTCCATCTGGATACCGCCTGGATGAACCCCGGGCCGGGCGGCCCGGGGCGCGAATGCCGTATATGACTTGCCGCTATATTTTTACTATTCCTTATGCTTTGTGGAAAAATAGACGCGTTGTTAGAGTGCGGCTACACCGGAAGGCGGCGCGACTGACGCGGGCCTTTCGCAGTGATCTCTCATCCGTGGAGCATTGCCATGAAACTCTTGCGCTCGTTGTTCATCGCCGGCCTGGTCCAGGTCGCCGCCCTGTCCGCCGCCCATGCCCAGTCGGGGCTGGACCAGATCAAGTCCGCCGGCGTGTTCAAGATCGGCACCGAAGGCACCTACGCTCCCTTCACCTTCCACGACGCATCCGGGCAGCTTACCGGTTTTGACGTCGACATTGGACGCGCCATCGCCCAGCGCCTGGGCGTCAAGGCCGAATTCGTCGAAGGCAAGTGGGACGGCCTGATCGCCGGGCTCGACGCCAAGCGCTACGACGCCGTCATCAACCAGGTCGGCATCACCGACGCGCGCCGCGCCAAGTACGACTTCTCCGATCCCTACATCTCGTCGGCCGCCGTGCTGATCGTGCGCGACGACAACACCACCATCAAGTCGTTCGCCGACCTCAAGGGCAAGAAGTCCGCCAACACGCTCACCAGCAACTTCGGCAAGCTGGCGCAGAGCCACGGCGCGGAAGTGGTCGCGGTGCAAGGCTTCAACGAAGCCATCGACCTGCTGACCTCGGGCCGCGTCGAGGCCACGGTCAACGACAACCTGTCGTTCCTGGACTTCAAGAAGCAGAAGCCCAACGCCAAGGTCAAGATCGCCGCCACCGACAAGGCCGCGGAGTTCAGCAACTCCGGCGTGCTGCTGCGCAAGAACAATCCCGAACTGGTGGCCGCCATCAACAAGGCGCTGGCCGACATCAAGGCCGACGGCACCTACAAGACCATCTCGGTCAAGTACTTCGGCACGGACCTGTCGGCGCAGCAATAAGCGGTCCGCTCCATGACGCTCCCCGCCTGGCTGCACAACGTCCTGCCCGACTGGATCCTGGCCCAGGTCGACGCCCTCGCGGTGCCGGCCTGGGTGCAGTTGATGGCCGACTCGTTCTGGCCCCTGCTGCACGCCGGGCTGGTGTTCACCGTCCCGCTGACGCTGATGTCGTTCGCGCTGGGGCTGGCGCTGGCCTTCGTGGTGGCGCTGATCCGGCTGTTCGGGCCGGCGCCGCTGGTGGCGCTGGTGCGTTTCTACGTCTGGCTGATCCGCGGCACGCCGCTGCTGGTGCAGCTGTTCGTGATCTTCTACGGCCTGCCCAGCGTCGGCGTGGTGCTCGACCCGCTGCCGGCGGCGCTGATCGGCTTCACGCTGAACGTCGGCGCCTACAACTCCGAAGTGATCCGCGGCGCCATCGAGTCGATCTCCCGCGGCCAGTGGGAAGCCGCCTATTCCCTGAGCATGACGCGCGCCCAGGCGCTGCGCCGCACCGTGCTGCCGCAGGCCGCGCGGGTGGCGGTGCCGCCGCTGTCGAATTCCTTCATCGCCCTGGTCAAGGACACCTCGCTGGCCGCCGTGCTGACCGTGCCCGAGATCTTCCAGGCGGCCCAGCGCATCGCCGCCGTCACGTATGAACCGCTGATCCTGTACACCGAGGCCGCGCTGATCTACCTGGTGTTCAGTTCGGTGCTGTCCGCCGCCCAGGTGCGCCTGGAGCGACGCTTCGGCCAGCACGCGGTGTTTTCCGAGAAGAACCGATGATCCGCCTGGAACAGATCGAGAAATCCTTTGGCGGCAACCTGGTGCTCAAGCAGGTCGACGTGGCCATCGCCGAAGGCAGCGTCACCGCCCTGATCGGCCCGTCCGGCAGCGGCAAGAGCACCCTGCTGCGCTGCGTCAACCTGCTGGAAGTGCCCGACCGCGGCACGCTCGAGATCGGCCCCGAGCGGGTCGAGTTCGAGCCCGGCGAAAAACTCTCGCGCGACCAGGTGCAGCGGGTGCGCATGCAGACCGGCATGGTGTTCCAGAACTTCCAGCTGTTCCCGCACCAGACCGTCATCGGCAACGTGATGGAAGGGCTGGTGACGGTGCAGAAATGGCCGGCCGACCGCGCCCGCGCGCGCGCCGAGGAGCTGCTGCGCAAGGTCAACATGCTGGACAAGGCCGAGGCCTGGCCCGCCAATCTGTCGGGCGGCCAGCAGCAGCGCGTGGCGATCGCCCGCGCCCTGGCGCCCGCCCCCCGCGTATTGCTGTGCGACGAGCCGACCTCGGCGCTCGACCCCGGCCTGGCGGCCGAAGTGGTGGATGTGCTGCGCCAGCTGGCCGCCGAAGGCATGACCATGCTGATGGCCACGCACGACCTGCGCCTGGCCGCCAGCGTGTCGCGTGAAGCGGTATTCCTGCTCGATGGCGACGTGGTCGAATCCGGCGCCTCGCGCGACCTCTTCACCCGCCCGCGCGACCCGCGCACCGCGGCATTCATCTCGACGCTGACGCAGGACGCCGGCCAGATCGGTTGACGCGGCGCCCGGCCGCCCGGCCGCCCGAAGGCCGGGCAGCCCCCTCGGGGGGCAGCAAGCGCACGCAGTGCGCGCAGCGTGGGGGCTCCTACTTTCCGGGAAGGGAGCCCGCCGGATCGACCGCCTGGCCGTCGTAGCGCAGCTCGAAGTACAACCCGACCTGCTTGCTGTCGCTGTTGCCCATTTCCGCGATCTTCTGGCCCTGGCTCACCCGCTGGCCTTCCTTGACCAGCAGCTTGCTGTTGTGGGCGTAGATGCTGAGGAAGCTGGCGTTATGCTTGACGATCACCAGGTGCCCGTAGCCCCGCAGGCCGCTGCCCGAATAGGCGACGGTGCCGGCGGCGGCGGCCACCACCGGCGTGCCGGCGGAATTGGAAATGACGATACCATTGGAGCCCGAGCCGTCGTAGCCGCGGGTCACCTTGCCCTGCGCCGGCCACACCAGCGAGATCGCCCCCGGCGGCGCGGTGCGCCGCTTGCCAGTGGCGGGCGCCGGCGAACGGCTGCCACCCGAGGAACTGGCGCGCGGCTTGGCGGGCGTGGCGGCGGCCTGGCCGGCGGGCGGCGCGACGCGCAACATCTGCCCCACCTCGATCGAGTTGGAGTTGGACAGGTTGTTCCAGCGCACCAGGTTCGATACGCTGGTGCCTTGCTTGCGGGCGATCTGCGTCAGCGTGTCGCCCGACTGCACCCGGTAGTAGCCCGGCTGGACCTTGGTCGTGCCGCAGGCCGCCAGCAGCGCCAGCAGCATGGCCAGCAACGCCAGCCGGACGAGCCGGACCGCGCCGCGGGCCGGCGGCCGCGCCGGCAGGACGCCGGAAACGCCGGCAAAATCGGGAACAGGCAAGGTCTGGGCGGGCAAGGAGAGCACTGAATCCTGGAACGGAGTGGAGAATGACTGCGTCCAAGGGTACCAAGATTTTCGGACGGCGGTATGCCCCGGCAACTTTCGCGGACCATGCCGGGCCGTGTATAACCCGCTGATTGCCGCGAGCGCCAGCTCGCCCTGTGTCACAGCGTCTGCAAGGAACAATATGGGAATGCCCCAAGCGCCGCGAAAGAACCTGTACTGCCTGCTATGGGCCATCCCGTACCTGCTGTGCGGCGTCTTCTCGCGCCTGCTCAACGACCCGGTGAGCCATGCCGTGTTCGTCTGGCTGCCGCCCGGCGTGGCGGTGGGCGCCTATCTGTTGACGCAGCGCCGCAACTGGTCGCTGCTGCTGGCCGCCTTCTTCTGCGCCCAGCTGGCGCTCACCAGCTTCACCCGCGGCCAGCCCGCCACGGCGCTGGTGTTCGCCATCACCGCCAGCCTGTCCAGCCTGCTGGCGGCCTGGACGGTGCAGCGCCTGACCCCGCGCGAAGGCGGCGTGGGCCTGGTGGCGGCGCTGCTGGCCGGCGCGGTGGTCGGCGCCGGCCTGTCCGCGCTACTGGGCGGCGGCTGGCTCTGGCTGACCCAGGAAGCCCATGCCCTGGTGCGGCTGCGCACCTGGGTGGCGGCCTACCTGGCGGGCATCCTGATCCTGGCGCCCGCGCTGACGGTCTGGGCCAATTTCCGCCCGCGCCGTTCGGGCGGTCCGCGGCGGCGCGACCTGGTGCTGGGCGTCATCGCCTACGTCGGCCTGATCGTGTCGACCTTCATGACCTTCGACGGCGACATGATCAAGAACCTGCCGTACGTCGTCACCTTCGAGCTGACCTACCTGCCGCTGGTGTTCGCGGTGCTGACCGCGCTGGTGTGGGGCCCGCTGGGCGGCACCCTGGGCGTCGTCACGCTGACCCTGATGGCGCTCTACCAGAGCGCCCAGGGCGAGGGCCCCTTCGTCGAGGCCAACGACCACTGGCACGTGCTGCTGGCCACCCAGGTCTACCTGGTGGTCACCGCGCTGCTGATCCTGCTGGTCAACACGCTGCGCGGCGCCCGCGCGCAGGAACTCGAAAATGCCGTGCAATGGCGCGGCCGTTTCGACCTGGCGCTGGCGGGCAGCCACCAGCTGATGTACCGCTACAACCCGTTCGACGGCTCGCTCGAGTTGGCCGGCGACCTCCAGGGCGCCTTCGGCATGCAGGCCAACGCCATTCCCACCCTGGACGCGTTGCTGGCGCTGGCCCATCCCGACGACCGCGCGCGCCTGACGCTGCACTGGGCCGCGCGCCGCGCCGGCGCCCAGGACCGCACCCCGCTGCTGTTCCGCATGGCGCACGCCGGCGGCGGCTGGCGCGTGGTCAGCGACCGCGGCTCGCCGCTGGAGGATTTCGACGGCAGCGTGGCCGTCGTGGCCGGCATGTGGCGCCTGGGTGAAGTCGAGCAGGCAGATGTCAACTAACACTGGAGCCCTGCTCATCCACGGCTTGGGCGGCACCCAGTACGACCTGGGTTCGCTGCACAAGATCCTCAAGCGCGCCGGCATCGAGACCCACACGCTGACGCTGCCCGGCCATGGCACCACGCCCGAGGACCTGCTGCCGGTGCGCGCCGAGGACTGGATCGACGCCGTCACCGCCAAGTACCGCGAGGTGGCCGCGCGCCACGACACGCTGCATGTGGTCGGCATGTGCCTGGGCGCGCTGCTGGCGGTGGAGCTGTGCAAGCGCGTGCAGCACCGCAAGGGCAAGCTGGTGAGCCTGGCCGCGCCGGTCTTCATCGACGGCTGGAGCACGCCCTGGTACCGCGGCCTGCGCAATCTGGTCTACCGCATCCCCGGCCTGGCCGCGCGCATGCGGGTCGAAGAGGAAGAGCCCTACGGCATCAAGAACGAACTGGTGCGCTCCATCGTCAAGGCCAAGTTCGAGCGCGGCGAGAATTTCCACTACCGCTGGGTGCCGCTGGCCTGTGTGCGCGAAGTCGACCGCCTGCGCCGCCTGGTGCAACGCGGCCTGAACGCCATCAGCTGCCCCAGCCTGATCATCCACGCCCACGAGGACGAGCTGACCTCGGTGCGTTCGGCGCACTTCCTGAACGACGCCATTCCCGACAGCCGGCTGGTGCTGCTGGACAACAGCTACCACATGATCTGCGTCGACAACGACCGCGACCGGGTCGCCGCTGACATCCTGCAATTCATGGACAAGCGCCCGGCCACCGCGCGCCCGGGCCGCGCCGCCGCGATGAGCGGCGACGAGGTCGAACGCATCCTGGGCCACTACCGCGACGCGATGCTGTCGGGCCAGTTCGAAACCCTGTTCCCGCTGTTCGCCGAGGACGTCGCCTGGCACGAGGAAGGCGACAGCCCCCTGAGCGGCGTCTACCAGGGCCGCGGCGGCCTGATCGACCTGTTCTCGCGCGTGATGGACTATTCGCGCAACACCTTCACGGTCGACAGCGTCGGCCCGCCCGAACCGGCCGGACGGTCGATCGCGGTGCCGCTGACGTTCTCCGTGCAGGACGGCCCCATCCGCTACCGCGGCGCCTCCACCCATACCCTGCGCCTGCGCAACAACACCATCGCCAAGGTCACCGCGCGGGCCTCGGACCCGGCCACCGAAGATGCGCTCTGGCGGCGGCTGGCCGTCGCCAGCGGCCTGGAGCCCGAGGGCGACGCGATGGACCGGGAGACGCTGGCGATCGGCGCCGACGACCTGGAGGACGCGTTCGAGGCCGCCGTGATCGAGTTGCGCGCCCTGCCGCAGGCGCCGTCCACCAGCGTCGCCATCCGGCTCTACGCCTACGAGCAGCAGGCGCGGCGCGGCGATGCGCCGCCGCAGGACGCGCCGGACGCCGGCGTGCGCGAACAGGTCGAGCTGGCCACCTGGCGCCTGCTGGCCGGCCTGCCCGCCGACCAGGCGCGGCGCCGCTACATCGCCCTGATCCGGCGCCTCGATCCCGACACCTGAAACCGTCCCCGGCCGCTCGGCCTACAATCGCTCCATGTCCGCCCTGACCCATCCCTCGCGTACCGCCGGCGCCCCGCGCGTCCGGGGCGTGCTGTGGCTGGCGTTCCTGGCGCTGCTGCTGCGCGCCCTGGTGCCGACGGGCTACATGCCCGACGCCCGCGCGCTGCACGACGGCCGGCTCGAAGTGACCTTCTGCTCGGCCGCCGGCGACCTGACCACCTTCAAGATCGCGCTCTCTTCCGACGGCAAGTCCGGCGGCGGCCACTCCAGCGCCGACACCGGCGCGCAGTGCCCGTTCGGCCTGCTGGCCCACGTCACCCCGGCGCCCGCCGCGCAGACCGCCCCGCTGGCGCTCGCCGTCTCCCGCGCCACCCCCTTCCCGCCCGCCCACGTGGCGGCGCCGGTGCAACCGGCCCAAGGGCCGCCGCTGGGCTCGCGCGCCCCGCCCCTCGCCGCCTGACTCCGCTTTCCCGCGCGGCCCCGCCGCGCCCTTGCGAACCGTCAACCGACGAGGCTTTCATGCATTCCCCCCTTTCGCGCGCCCCCGCGGGCACCGCGCCGGCGCCCGACCGCCACCGGCGCCGGCTGCTCTCGGCCCTGGCCCTGCTGCCGCTGGCCGGCTGCGGCCCCGACGCCCCCAAGCTCAACGGCATGGACCTGGCCAGCATGCCCACCGGCGATTTCCAGCTGCGAGACACCGAGGGCCGGCAACGCCAGCTGGCCGACTACCGCGGCAAGACCGTGATGCTGTTCTTCGGCTTCACCCAATGCCCGGACATCTGCCCCACCGCGCTGACCCGCGCGCTGGAGATCAAGAACCTGCTGGGCGCGGACGCCGCCAAGCTGCAGGTGCTGTTCATCACCGTCGACCCCGAGCGCGACACGCCGGAGATCCTGCAGGCCTACATGCAGGCCTTCGACCCCGCGTTCGTCGGCCTGCGCGGCGACGCCGAGCAGACCCGCGCCGCGGCGCAGTCGTTCAAGGTGTTCTACCAGAAGGTCCCGACCGGCTCGTCCTACACCATGGACCACACCGCGCTGACCTACATCATCGACGCCGAAGGCAAGCTGCGCGTGGCCCTGCGTCACCAGCAAAGCGCCGAGGAATGCGTCGCCGACCTGCGCACGGTGATCTGAACCGCCCCCGATCAAAGGAAATTCCATGAAAATGACCGCCTTCAAATCCCTCGCCGCCGCCGTCGCCCTGGGCGCCCTGACCCTGGTCCAGGCCCCCGCCCTGGCGCAGGACGCCACCCTCAAGGTGGAAGACGCCTGGGTCCGCGCCACGGTGCCCAGCCAGCACGCCACCGGCGTCTTCATGCGCCTGACCTCGTCCGCCCCGGCGCGCCTGGTCGGCGTCGAATCCGACGCCGCCAAGCACGTCGAGGTGCACGAAATGGCGATGCAGGACAACGTCATGAAAATGCGCCAGATCCCCGCCCTCGACCTGCCCGCCGGCCAGCCGGTGGAACTCAAGCCGGGCGGCTACCACGTCATGCTGATCGACCTGGCCAAACAGGTGTCGGCGGGCGACCCGGTGGCGCTGACGCTGGTGGTGGAAGACGCCAACGGCCAGCAGCGCCGCGTGCCAGTGACCGCCACCGCGCGGCCGCTGGCGGGCGGCGCGGCCCCCGCCGCCAAGCATGGACACTGATTAACAGGGACCGTGTCATTGCAAGCGCATTGACACCTGTATTTCAAGCTTGAAATAGCTGTTTGCCTCACAACCCGCGTTTTTTGCAACGCCAAGACGCGCGCCCGGTCGAATCAAGAACACCGGGTGCGCCGTTTTCCTACGCATCCACCGCATTCCCCGCCTCTCAGGAAATCGTCCCCATGCCGCACCGGAGACGACGGCGCGGCCTGCCCCCAGGCCGTTTGCTTTGATTGCCAGGAGCGTTTCATGAAGACCTTGACAGTAACTTTGTTGCTCTGCGCCGGTCTCACCGCCACCGCGGCGGTACAGGCCCAGCAAACCCAGACCATGGCCCCGACCGCCCAGTACAAGCGTGACCTGTACGGCGACTGGCGTGTCAGCTATCCGGCGCCCACGGCCAAGACCTCGGACCAGGTCGCCGCCGAACTCGCCCAGTCCAAGGCCGACGGCCAGTACACCTTCGGCCAGGAAGACTATCCGCCCGCCGTCGCCTCGAACGGCCCCGGGGAAAGCCGCGCCCAGGTCGAACAGGAACTGCAGACCGCCGAGATGCAGGGCCAGATGGCGTCCGACCAGGAAAGCTATCCGCCGGTGCCGATGGCCCATAGCGGTACGTCCGCCATTCAATAACAGGGACACACCGCAACCTGCGGCCCGTCCTGATTCCTCATACAATGCCAGCACACATCCGCCGCCGGCGGCCTCGCGGGGCCCGGCGGCAGCGCGGCGCCCCACGCCGCGCCGGATGCCAGCGTTCCGCGCAGCCGGACGCCTGATCCGCCGGCGATAGACCGGCAACTCTGTGTCTGGATATGCCCGGTAGTTCCGCCTTTTCCTTCCTGCGTACCCTCTGCAGCCTGCGCTGGCTCGCCATCGCGGGCCAGGCCGCCACCATCCTGGTGGCCAGCAGCGTGCTGGGCCTGGCCCTGCCGCTGGAGCCGCTATGGATCGGCGTGGGCGTGCTGATCGGCTTCAACGTCTACGCCAGCCTGCGCCTGCGCCACAGCCGCGACCTGTCGCACGCCACCGCCTTCGGCCACCTGCTGGTGGACATGGCCGTGCTGGCCTGGATGGTGGGCTGGAGCGGCGGCCTGAGCAATCCGTTCGGCATGATGTTCCTGATCCTCACCGCCCTGGCGGCGCTGGCGCTGCCGCGCAACTGGGCGCTGGCCGCCGCGCTGGCGGGGATCTCCGGCTATTTCGCCGCCGCCATCTTCGGCCAGCCGCTACGCGGCGACGTCAACACCCACACCCTGCTGCTGTGGGGCCTGGGCGCCAACTTCCTGATTTCCGTGGTGGTCGTGCTGGTGTTCACCACCCGCCTGGCCGCCGACCTGCGGGCGCGCGAGCGCGAACTGGCGCGGCTGCGCGAGCGCTTCACCCGCAACGAGGGCATCGTCGCCCTGGCCACCCACGCCGCCGCCATGGCGCACGAACTGAACACCCCGCTGGCCACCATGACCCTGCTGGCCGACGAGATCGCCGCCGAGGTCAAGGAGCCCGACCTCAAGCAGGATGTCGCCACCCTCAGCCAGCTGCTGGCCCTGTGCCGGGAACGCATCCGCAATCTGGCGGTCCCAACCGCCGTGGACCTGGTGCGCGTGGTGGGGCAATGGCGCCTGATCCGGCCGACCATCGACCTGCAGCGCTCGGGCACCCTGCCGGCCAGCCTGCGGGTCGATCCGGCCATCGCCCACCTGCTGCAGGCGCTGCTGAACAACGCGGCCGACGCCGGCGAAGCCGCCAGCGAGCCGCGCGTGGACCTGCATCTGGAGTACGGCTATGGCGCCCTGCGCGGCGAAGTGCGCGACTACGGCGGCGGTTTCGACCCCGACCACACGCTGCTGCCGGCCATCAGCCTGTTCAACAGCGGCAAGCCGGGCGGCCTGGGCGTCGGCCTGGCCCTGTCGCACGCCACCGTCGAGCAGATGGGCGGTGAAATGACCATGACCGCCGCCGAGGGTGGCGGCACCCGCATCCGTTTCTATTTGCCTCTCGGCACTCCCGGGACCTGATATGTTGAATCCCACCGATCTTGGCCTGCTGATCGACGACGACGAGCTCTACGTGCGCACCCTGCAGCGCAGCCTGTCGCGCCGCGGCCTGGAAACCCGAACCGCCACCGGCATCGCCGAAGCGCTGCGCGTGGCCGAAGAGATCCGCCCGGCCTTCGCGCTGGTCGACCTGCGCCTGGGCGAAGACTCCGGCCTGACCCTGATCCGTCCCCTTCGCGCCCTGCGCGTCGACATGCGCATCCTGCTGGTCACCGGCTACGCCAGCGTCGCCACCGCGGTCGAGGCCATCAAGCGCGGCGCCGACGACTACCTGCCCAAGCCCGCCACCGCGCCGATGATCCTGCGCACCCTGGGCCTGGTGAAGCCGGAAAGCGTTACGATCGAAAGCACCATGACGCCGCTGCACCGCCTAGAATGGGAGCACATCCACCAGGCCCTGCACGAGACCGGCGGCAACGTCTCGGCCGCCGCCCGCCTGCTGGGCATGCACCGGCGCTCCCTGCAGCGCAAGCTGGCCAAGAAACCGGGGCCGGAACGCGAAGTCCTGGTCGACTGATTGGCGCGGATGCCACACATCGCAACAATCCCCTTTTGTGCAGGTGCGACATATCGTCGCACCTGCACCCTCCCCGCAAAGCTCGCTCCCGCCTGGGAAAACCCTTAACACGGCGCCTTGGGGGCAAAAGCCTGCCGGGCAATGCGACCATTCGTCGCAGCCTTGACCCAAATCAACCCGATAGGATGGACGTTGCTGCCTAGCAGCATTCCAGTCTGCTGCTCCGCAGCATTTCCCACCATCCATCCAAGGCTGTACGTGAAACACCCCCTCCTTGCGACCCTTACGCGCATTTTCGGCGTCGGCGCGGTCATGCTGCTTGGCGGCTGCAACATGGAAATCCTCTCCCCCAAGGGAGACATTGGCGCTCAGGAAAAGACCCTGCTGTTCACGGCAACCGGTCTGATGCTCATCGTGGTGATCCCGGTCATCATCATGATCCTGACGTTTGCCTGGAAATACCGCGCATCCAATACCAAAGCCGACTACCAGCCCAAGTGGGCCCACTCCACGGCGATCGAAGTCGTGGTCTGGACCGTGCCATGTATCATCGTGGCGATCCTCGCCGTGATCACCTGGCGCTCCACGCACGCGCTCGATCCCTACAAGCCGCTCGTCTCCGAGCACAAGCCGGTCACCATCGAGGTGGTGTCGCTGGATTGGAAGTGGCTGTTCATCTACCCCGAGTACGACATCGCCACGGTCAATGAGATCGCGTTCCCGGTCGACGTCCCGGTCAATTTCCGGATCACCTCGGCCTCGGTCATGAACTCGTTCTTCATTCCCCAGCTGGGCAGCCAGATCTACTCGATGGCCGGCATGGAGACCAAGCTGCACCTGAACGCGCGCGAGCCCGGCACCTACGCCGGCATCTCGGCCAACTACAGCGGCGCCGGCTTCTCCGGCATGCGCTTCAAGGCCATCGCCACGTCGCAGGAAGGTTTCGACAACTGGGTCAAGGAAGCCAAGGCTTCGGGCGCCTCGCTGACTCCGGCGGTGTACCAGGAACTGACCAAGCGCAGCGAGCGCAACCCGGTCGTCAAGTACGCCTCGGTGCCGCCGTCCATGTTCGACTACATCCTGGGCAGCACCATGTCCAAGATGGCCGGCGTCGACGATGCCACGTGCACCCCCACGTCGAATAATCTTGTCGCAGGATTGAATCAATAATGTTCGGGAAACTCACCCTAGAGGCCATTCCGTACCATGAACCCATCGTCATGGTTACGCTGGCCGCCGTGTGCCTGGGAGGCCTGGCGGTCTTCGGCGCCGTCACCTACTTCGGCAAGTGGAAGTACCTCTGGACGGAATGGCTGACCTCCGTCGACCACAAGCGCATCGGCGTGATGTACATCATCGTCGCGCTGATCATGCTGCTGCGCGGCTTCGCCGACGCCATCATGATGCGTACCCAGTTGGCCGTCGCCTCGGCCGACTCCGCCGGCTTCCTGCCGCCCCACCACTACGACCAGATCTTCACCGCCCACGGCGTCATCATGATTTTCTTCATGGCGATGCCCTTCATCACCGGGCTGATGAACATCGTGGTGCCGCTGCAGATCGGCGCCCGCGACGTGGCCTACCCGTTCCTGAACTCGCTGAGCTTCTGGCTGTTCGGCGCCGGCGTCGCGCTGATGATGATCTCGCTGTTCGTCGGTGAATTCGCCGCGACCGGCTGGCTCGCCTATCCGCCGCTGTCCGGGCTCGATTACAGCCCAAGTGTCGGGGTCGACTACTACATCTGGGCGCTGCAGATCTCCGGGCTGGGCACAACGCTCAGCGGCATCAACTTCATCGTCACCATCCTGCGCATGCGCGCGCCGGGCATGACCCTGATGAAGATGCCGATCTTCACCTGGACCTCGCTGGTCACCAACGTCCTGATCGTGGCCGCCTTCCCGGTGCTGGCCGCCACGCTGGCGCTGCTGACCGCCGACCGCTATCTGGGCACGCACTTCTTCACGAACGACATGGGCGGCAACGTCATGATGTACGTGAACCTGATCTGGATCTGGGGCCACCCCGAGGTCTACATCCTGGTGCTGCCGGCCTTCGGCGTGTACTCCGAAGTGGTCGCCACGTTCGCCCGCAAGACCCTGTTCGGCTACAAGTCCATGGTCTACGCCACGGCCGCCATCGGCGTGCTGTCGTTCCTGGTCTGGCTGCACCACTTCTTCACCATGGGCGCGGGGGCCAACGTCAACGCGTTCTTCGGCATTGCCACAATGATCATCTCGATCCCGACGGGCGCGAAGATCTTCAACTGGCTGTTCACCATCTACCGCGGCCGCCTGCGCATCACCACGCCGGTGCTGTGGACGCTGGGCTTCATGCTGGTGTTCGTCATCGGCGGCATGACCGGCGTGATGCTGGCCATCCCCGGCGTGTCGTTCGTGCTGCACAACAGCCTGTTCCTGATCGCCCACTTCCACAACACCATCATCGGTGGCGTGGTGTTCGGTTGCATCGCCGGCATGACCTACTGGTTCCCCAAGGCTTTCGGCTTCAAACTGAACGAACGCCTGGGCCGCTACTCGTTCTACTGCTGGTTCGTCGGCTTCTTCCTGGCCTTCATGCCCCTGTACATCCTGGGCTTCAAGGGCATGACGCGTCGCCTGAACCACTACGACAACCCCGAATGGCAGCCCTACCTGCTGGTCGCGCTGGCCGGCGCCGCGCTGATCATGCTGGGCATCTGGTTCCTGCTGCAGCAAGTGTTCGTGTCCGTGCGCCAGCGCAAGCAGAACCAGGACATCACCGGCGATCCCTGGGATGGCCGCACCCTGGAATGGTCGATCTCGTCGCCCGCGCCTTTCTACAACTTCGCCCATGTTCCTCACGTCGATGAACTGGACCAGTTCTGGGAAGACAAGCAGAGCGGCAAGGCCTACAAGCGCCCGGCCAAGTACGAAGACATCCACATGCCGAAGAACACCGCCGCCGGCGTCTTCATCGGCGCGTTCGGCCTGGTCATGTGCTTTGCCCTGATCTGGCACATCTGGTGGCTGTCGATCGTCGGTTTCGTCGGCATGATCGGTTCGTTCATCGTCCGCGCCTATGACCGCGACGTCGACTACTGGGTCCCGGCCGCGGAAGTCGAACGCATCGAAAACGCCCACTTTGAAAAAATGCAGAAGGCCGCCTGAGCCATGATTCAAGCCGTAGCCACTCACCCCCACGCGGGTCACGACGATCACGCGCACCATGACGATGGATCCAAGACCGTTTTCGGTTTCTGGGTCTACCTCATGAGCGACTTGCTGATCTTTTCGGTGCTGTTCGCGACGTTCGCGGTGCTGGCCAACGCCACCGCGGGCGGCCCCACCGGCAAGGAACTGTTCGACCTGAAGTTCGTGCTGGTCGAAACCCTGTTGCTGCTGTTCTCGAGCTTCACTTTCGGCATGGCCAACCTGAACGTCCACGCCAACAACAAGAGCCGCGCAATCGGCTGGTTGATGGTCACGTTCCTGTTCGGCGCGGGCTTCATCGCGATGGAAGTCTATGAATTCCATCACCTGATCACCGAAGGTGCGGGCCCCGGCCGCAGCGCCTACCTGTCGGCGTTCTTCACGCTGATCGGCACGCACGGCCTGCACGTGACGTTCGGCCTGATCTGGATCGTCGTCATGATCGACATGATCCGCCGCCATGGCCTGGACTCGATCAACAAGCGTCGTCTGGCGTGCCTGAGCCTGTTCTGGCACTTCCTGGACATCGTCTGGATCTGCGTCTTCACCTTCGTCTATCTTCTGGGAGCCCTCTGATGTCGCACTCCGCTGCGGCCGCACACGGCCACGACGATCACGCCGCCGACCACGGCACCGTGAAGTCCTACATCATCGGTTTCGTGCTTTCGCTCCTGCTCACCTTCGGCTCGTTCGGCCTGGTGATGAGCGGCGCGCTGTCCCACACCATCACCATCATCGGCGTGGTGGCGCTGTGCGTGCTCCAGCTGCTGGTGCAGCTGGTGTACTTCCTGCACATGGGCGCTTCGAAATCGGCCCGCGACAACCTGGCCACGTTCGTCTTCACCGTGATGATCATCGCCATCATCGTAGGGGGTTCGGCCTGGGTGCTGTACAACATGAACGTCAACATGGGCCACGCCATGTAAGACCCGTCATTCGATGACGACAGACAGGCGCCGCGAGGCGCCTGTTTTTTTGGCGGGCCGCGCCCGCAACCTGGCGGACATGGCCCGAGGCTCAGTCCGGCGCCTTCACCGTCAGCGTCACGCCGGCGCGCTGCGCCAGTTCACGCGCGCTGACCCCGACGAACGGCTGCACCCGCGCGCCCTGCTCCAGGTCGCAGGCCGGCGCCCGGGCCGCGCCATCCAGCACCTGCCGCAAGGCCCGCGCGGCCGACGGCCCCAGCGGCCCGTTGTCGCCCAGCTTCCAGGCCAGCATGTCCGCCACCGCCATGCCGCAGCGCGCCGGCGTGGCGTACAGGCCGGCGTCGTGCTCCAGCAGCATGCGCGCCTTGGCATCGTTGCCCAGCCGCAGCATGATGACCAGGGGCAAGGCGTCCGCGTCCACCACGCCGCGCAGCCGCAGTTCGCCGTCGCTGCGATCCGACGGATTGGCGCCCGCCTGCAACCAGGCCAGGTACAGATCGTCGGGCAGCCAGGGCAGCGACAACGGCGCGACATCGCGGCGGGTCACGCCCGAGGGGTTGCCGTCATAGGCCAGCGGCGCCCCCGCCGCCAGCAGCCGCTCGGCGGTGGCGCGCAAGCGCGCGCGCAGGCCATCCCATTGCGGGCCATTGCCTTGCGCGTCGGCGCGGTTCTCGACCTCGTTCCATTGCCGCAGCAGGCTCGACAGCGGCGCCGCCGTCAGCGGCGCGCGCGGCTTGCCGGCGGCGGCCTGCGCCAGGCGGTCCACCAGTTCCGGCGACATCTGCCGCGCCGCCAGGCTCAGGGCCTCGTCCATGCCGGCGCGCTGCTGGCCGCCCTTCGGCCCATAGCCGCCCACCGTCGGGTCGGCGCCGTGCGCCAGCGCGAACGCCACGCGCTCGGACACCGGATACACGGTCTGCGGCGAGAGCTCGCCGCTGGGCGACTCGCGCAGCGCTTCCAGCAACGGCGTTTCCCACATGGCCTGGTCGCCGTAATACATGCGGATGTAGACGGCATTGATGTCCGCCCCCTTGGCCAGCAGCTTGTCGGCGAACCAGAACTTCGACGGGCTGCCCATGGCCGCGTGCAGCACCGAGCGGCCGCTCTTGTCGCGGCCGTTCGGGTTGGCGCCCTTGGCCAGCAGGTAGTCGAGCGTGTCCTTGTCCTCGGCCGAGTACGACACCCGCCGCAGCAGCAGCGGCGTGCCATTCGAGTCGGGCGCCTCCAGCGAAGCGCCGGCGGCGATCAGGACGTCGGCCAACGCATAGCGCTCGGCCGCCGGGCGGCTGTCGCCCGACGGCGGCAGGGCCGCGGCCAGCAGCGGCGCGCCGCGATTGGGACCGTCGACCTTGGCGCCGGCCGCCAGCAACGCCCGCACCATCCCGGGCTGGCGGCCATAGGTGGCGGCGCTGAGCGCCGACACGCCGTACTCGTTGACGCCGCTCGGATCCTGGCCGCCGCGCAGTTCGGCGCGCACCGCGTCCAGGTCGCCCGCGCGGATGGCCTCGAAGATCGCCAGCCGCGGCCGGCACGCCGCGGCATCCAGCGTCCTGGCGTCCAGGGCGGCGCCGATACGGGCGGCCACGTTCGCCGGCATCGCTTCGCCCGCCGCCAGGCGGCGCGAGCAGTATTGGCGGAAGTCCTCCCGCGCCAGCGTCTCGTAATAGTCGCGCAGCTCGCGCTGCCGGTCGCGCAACTTGAGGCGCGCATCGGCGCGGTTCAGGTAGGCCGGTGTGCGCGCCGGGTCGCGGCGCAGCACCTCGCCCAGCACCCGCTCCGCTTCGGCCAGCTCGCCGCCCCGGCCCGACTCGCCCAGCCAGAAGCCATAGTCGTTCAACGCGGTCAGCGCCTCGGCGTC
The DNA here is from genome assembly GCF_001299375.1 of Achromobacter sp. 2789STDY5608621. Classification (NCBI taxonomy): domain Bacteria; kingdom Pseudomonadati; phylum Pseudomonadota; class Betaproteobacteria; order Burkholderiales; family Alcaligenaceae; genus Achromobacter; species Achromobacter sp. 2789STDY5608621. The sequence goes on from NZ_CYTU01000039.1 coordinate 48,381, forward strand.
CTTGCCCGCCGGGTCGATCTCGCGATAGTCGTGTTCCAGCATGAAGCGCCGCAGGTCCGCCAGCGCGCGGCCGAACTCGGCGGCCTTGGCGCGCGGGATGGCGCGCACCGCCTGGTGCAAGGCGCGAAACGCGGCCGGCACATCGCCCGCCGGCCGCGTCTCGAAGCGCACGTCCGCGGGCCACGCCGGCAAGCGGCTCGGATACCCCGCCAGCGCCGGCTTGAGCGTGGCCAGCGCCTGCGCGCGGCGCGTCTCGTCCCAGGGCTGGTCGGCCGTCGCCACCACCCGTGCGGCATCGGCCTGCACGCGGATCACGGCCCCGGAGGCATCCACCAGGAAGCCATCGGCGCGGCCCTCGGCGGCATCGGGATAGGTGTAGGTCACCCAATAGAAGACCTGGCCGTCGCGCGGCGCCGTGACACTGACATTTTCCGCGCGGTCGGCGCGCCACGCCGCCGGGTCGATCACCAGCGCCCGCGAACGGAACGCCAGCTCGGAGGGCGAGCCCGCGCCGCCCGGCCGCAGATAGCGATACAGGAACAGGCGGTTTTCCAGCTGGCCGACCAGCAAGGCGTCCTTGGCATTTTCAGTGCCCCAGACACGGCGCTCGGGCTCGCGCAGCGGATAGCGGCCCAGCCGCATGGCCTCGATGGCGGCGCCGATGTCGTGCGCCGCGACGGGCGGCGGCGCGGACATGGCGAACAGGCCGGCCAGCGCCAGCGCAACGGCGCCGAAACGGCGGGGAACCGCAAGAGGGGCAAGACGGGACATCGTGGGGACCTGTAATGGGAAGCGGGCCGATGATACCGCCCCATCTGTCCGCCGCCGCGCCCGATGCCGGCGGCTTTGACACATCGCAGAAAGGGTCATCCCCCCTTCGTTATATATTTCAGCATATAACGATTCCTTCAAATCTTGCCTTGAACCGCCATGGATGCCGTCCTGACCGCCGCCCCGCCCGCCCGGGACATCGATGCCCTGACCTGTAGCCTGCTGGAGCAGGCCGTGCCCGGCCATCCCGACACCCGCTTTTTCGCGACGGTGATCGGCAAGAGCCTGGCGCATCGCGACCTGGCCCGCACCGGCCTGTCGCCGACCGAACTGGCCGAAGTGCTGGCCAACCTGTTCCCTGGCGCGCAGGCCGGCTCCGCGCCGGCCTATGCCAACCTGCGGGCGCAACTGCTGGCTTACGCGGCGCGCGGCCTGGCCAGCCCGCAAGCGGATTTCACGCGGCTGCTGCGCGTGCTGCTCGATGCCTGTAGCGGCCAGGCCTCGACCACCGCCTGGGTCACCAGCGTGCTGGCGCAAGCCTGCCTGCGCCCCGACCACCTGTGGCGCGACCTGGGCCTGACCGGACGCGAGGACGTCACCGCGCTGCTGACGCGCCACTATCCCGGCCTGGTGGCGCGCAACACGCAAAATCTGCGCTGGAAGAAGTTCCTGGCGTATTCCGCGTTCGAGCATGCCGGCCAGCCCGCCGCCGCCGCGCCCGGCTGTGCGGACTGCGAGGACCATGGGTTCTGCTATGGGGATGGCGGCCGGCGTTGAGCCGGCGCTTGAGGGCGCGCGGCGCCTGCGCCCTGCGCCGGCTCAGAACCAGGTTAGCTTGACGAGCACCTGCGCGCTGTAGCTACCGGTCTTCAGCTCGGCGCCAGTCCGTTCGAGATGCGCCGTGTACGCCTGGGTCGCTGACAATTTGGTGTCGTACAGTGTCGGGCCTGCATTGCCGACGTAACGGACATCTGATATGCCGTACTGATCCATCGGAACGGGACCGAACTTGACCTGCTGGTTGGCGGCATTGGTGATGCTCAGTTTCAGGCCGTTCTCCTGACCATTGGCATTCTTCAGGAAAATCTCCCGGTCGAAAATATCCGTGCGTTCGCCGCTTTGCGGCAGGAATGACACGACAGTAGGCAAGAAGAACCCGTCCAGGGGATTGCTGGAAGCCGGCGGGCCTGTCAGCGACTCCAACCCCGGGCAGGCCGCCGGACTATTGATGCGCGCCGTCAGATTGAACGGCTTGGCCTGCGGCAACTTGCCGTTGTAGCTTGCCGTCGTCAACACCGTGTCGAATGTGACCGTGTTATCGACATTGACCGAGCCGACGCAGGAGGGGACATACTGGAAACGCGAGGGCGTGGTGTTCAAGAAAATGCCAGGCGCCGTCAAGGAGCTTTCATCCGCGACCAACTTGAACGCATGCGTGGCGGGTAGGAACGCACGCAGGGGCTTCAAGACCCTCTGTTCCAAATTCAGAACCATGAGGATGCGCCCGATGCGTTCGCCGGTATCCCCCAGGTAAGGCTCATCGACACTGAAGTAGGGTAAGTACGTCGGATACAAGGGATCCGGGCTCCATTGCCCCTTAAAAAGGCTGTCGTAAACGATTGACAGCCTCAACGAGGCTTCTCTCAGGGAGTTCCTGATCGGCTCATAGTCGCCAAGGACCACGAGCGCTACCCGCTTCGGAGTCGTGGCATTGTTGAAACAGCGATACCTGAACTCATAGCTCTTGCTGATGTAAATAATGGAGCCGCCGGGCAACTGGCGATCAAGATCGAAACTGACCGACGGCGGTATTTGGAACGTCACGGTGTCGCCACCATCGAGCAATCTGCATCCTTGCACACCCGCTTGCGCATGCCCCAGCCTCGGCAACAGCGCAAGGACAGCAACCAGCCCCGCGATCCAGGCGCGTGGCCCCTTCAGTCTTGCAGCCACGATCGATGCTCCCGGATGATCAGAATGTAAAAACTATTTTATCGGTCACCCCTAAAGCCTCGACCCGGCAAACCGTCCGACATTTCGGCCTGCCCTCGTTCCCGGCGCGCGCGCCGCGGCGTCCCGCGCCAGCGCCTGCCTCAATAGCGATACGTCGCCCCCAGCCCCACGCCCACGCCGCGTCCCGGCGCCGGTTCGTAGTAGCGGCCGTTGCTCTCGTTGACGATGACCGATCCGGCATAGCGCCGGTCGAACAGGTTGTCGACCCGCGCATGGGCGCGCCATTCCCACGGCCCCGCCTGTTTCACGTAGCCGGCGGACAACGCCGCCACGACATAGCCCGGCGCGACCGCGTCGTTGGCATCGTTGGCGTACAGGCGGCTCAGGTAGCGGGCCTCGATGCCCGCCTGCCACCCCTGCGGCGGCGCCCAGCCGACCGAGGCGTAGGCCGACTGCCGCGCGATGCCCGGGATGCGGTTGCCGGCGCGGATGTCGCCGCCGCCGTCGTCGCGGTAGCGCGCATCGAGCCAGGTGTACGCCAGCTGCGCGCGCCAATGGCCGGCGAATCCGGCGGACCAGCCCAGCTCCACGCCGTCGCGGCGCGTGCGGCCGGCGTTGCGGAACGTGGCGCGGCCGCCCGTGCTGCCGGCCGAGACGATTTCGTTTTCGGTCGACACATGGAACACCGCGGCGGTCAGTTGGCCGCCGGCCAGGCCGGTCTTCACGCCGGCTTCGGCATGGGTGCCGAGCGCCGGCGCCAGCGCGAAATTCAGGCCGGGCAGGCCGCCCGGCCGGTACGACAGTTCATTGAGCGTCGGGGTTTCGAAACCCCGGCCGTACGAGGCATACAGGCTGGTCCGCGCATCGGGCTGGTAGCGCACCGCGGCCACCGGCAGCGCGCGGCGGTAGCGCGCGTCGCCGCTGTCATCGCCATTGCCGGGCGCGACATAGTGGTCGCGCGAGCGGAAGTCCACCGTGCTGTAGCGTAGGCCGGCGTCCAGCGTCCAGCGCGGCGCGACCCGCCACGAGGCCTGCAGGTAGGGATCGGCGTTGTAGACCGTGTTGGTTTCGTCTCGCCGCAGCGCGCCCTGCACGCCAAGCTGGCGGCTGGCGCCCTCGCCCGTGAAGTTCTGGTAGCCCTTGCGGTTCTCGCGCATGGTGTCGTAGGCAAAGCCGCCGACCAGGGTCAGCGGCCGCTGCGCCGGCCCCAGCTCCGAGGTCCAGCGCAGATCGGCGCCGCCATAGCGGCGCCGCAGGTCGATCACGCCGCCCGCCTGGGTCGGCGCCGCCTGCGCCGCGGGCGGGATGGCCTGGAACTGGGTGGTGTCGCGCTGGCCGTAGTACAGCATCAGGCGCAAGGTGTTGGCGCCGTCGACGTGGCGTTCGTAGACCAGTCCGCCCTGCGTCTGGCGCACGGTCTTGCGGGTGTCGTACTGCGCGGCCAGGTCGGCGCTGCGCGGCGCGTCCTGGAACTGCGCGTAGGTCAGGCCGAGCGGGTCCTGCGCCCTCAGGTCGACGCTGTTGGCCACGATCGTCAAATGGCTGGCGTCGTCCAGCCGCACCCCCAGCCTGGCGTTGCCCAGGTTCTTGCGCGCCGCGCCGTGGTCGCGGTAGCCGTCGGTGGTCATGCGCGACAGATCGAGCACGTAGTCCAGGTCGCCGGACGTGCCCGAGGCCTTGGCGCCGTAGCGCCAGGTGTGGTCGCTGCCGGCCCAGGCCGACGCGCCGATTTCGGACGGCACCGCCCCGTCCTCGGTATAGGCCAGGATCACGCCGCCCGAGGAATTGCCGTACAGCGCCGAGAACGGGCCGCGCAGCACCTCGACCCGGCCAAGCGAGCCGATGTCGATGTTGGAGGTCTGGCCCTGCCCGTCGGGCATGGTGGCCGGGATGCCGTCCACATACAGCCGCACCCCGCGCACGCCGAACGTGGAGCGCGCGCCGAAGCCGCGGCTGGACAGCTGCAGATCCTGCGCGTAGTTCTGCCGGTTCTGGATCTGCAGGCCCGGCACGCCCGCCAGGCCCTCGGACAGGTTGATGCCCGGCTGGGCGCGGCGCATCTCCGCGCCCTCGACGATGTCCACCGAGGCCGGGGTTTCCAGGGGCGACGCGCCCAGGCGGGTGCCGCTCACCACGACCGGCGCCAGTTGCGGCGCCTGCGATTCGGCCATGGCGGCCACGGCCGGCGCCATGCCGAGCAGGCTGTGCAGGATCGGGCGGGCCAACACGCCACGGCGGCGTCGTGCGTCGGTCAATCGGATCTCCTTGCGCGCGGGTCGCGGGGAATGGGTTCTAATACTCCCATGGAAAACTCGCAAGACATCGAACGCCGGCTGCTGGACCTGGAAGTCAAGGCCAGTTTCGCCGACGACCTGCTGGAACAGTTGAACCAGATCATCGTGCGCCAGCAACAACAGATCGACCGCCTGCAACGCGAGGTGGCCGACCTGCGCCAGCAGGCGCCCGAGGGCGCGGCGCCGTTCCGCAGCCTGCGCGACGAACTGCCGCCGCATTACTGACCCCGGCCGCGGGCGGCCGCCCGGCCGCTCCAGGGCGTCCCGTCGCTCCCGTCTGCCCCAACGCCCCCACCCGCCACAGCTCGCCCGGCCTGCCCGGATCGCCTGCCGCCTGTTGCCGGCATCGTGCCATTCCCCCCTTCTCCACGCCGCGCTCCAGCAAGGCGTTGCGCCGGCTATCGCTGCCATTGATGGCGACTAATTGCTCGAAATTACTTATTCCTTCCATTTATGGAAAGATCTTTTACCGATATACGGGTTTATCCCTAGTGATATCCGGCGCACTATAGAGCCATCGGGAAACAACAACGAACTACGACGGATAGGCCGCCGATTCGCTCCCCGGCTTCTGAAATCGGAGATTCACCATGAAAAAGACCCTTGCCACCGCTTTGCTGATGTCCCTGGCCGCCCTGAGCGCCGGCGCCTACGCCTCGCAGAACATCGAACCGAACAACGTGCCCTTCCAGGGCGTCTACGGCACCCCGTATGAAGGCCCGACCCGTGCCCAGGTGCAGGCGGAACTCGCCGCCGCCAAGGCCGCTGGCCAGGTCTCGAACGTCGAACCCAACGACATGCCGTTCCAGGGCGTGTACGGCGCCCCCCAATCGGGCGTGACCCGCGCCCAGGTGGAAGCCGAACTGGCCGCCGCCAAGGCCGCCGGCCAGGTCTCGAACGTCGAACCCAACGACATGCCGTTCTCGGGCGCCTACCACCGCGCCAACTGAGTCGGCGCCGATCGATTTACCCCTCCCCTTGTTGTACCTTGGCCGCCCCTGCCGGGCGGCTTTTTTTGCGTGTGCGCAAGCCGCGGCCCCTGGCCGCGGGCGGATCGAGACAAGACGCCGACGCTTCGCGTACCATCGGTCCTGACCATCAATGGGCTGCCCGCGCGGCCCTGACAACAACGAGGGAGTCCGCAATGAAAACCATCCGTCTCATCGCTTTCGCACTCGCCGCCGGCGTCGCGTCCGGGCCGGTCCTGGCGGCGCCCGCCGTCATGTTGAACAACGCCCTCATCACGCAGATCTCAAAGGCCGACAAACCGGCCTTCCACGAGGCGGTGGCGCAAGCGCTGAACAGCGCCGCCGACGGCCAGAGCGTGAACTGGTCCAGCACGCCCAAGCGCAAGGCCGCGCCGATCACCGCCAAGATCACGCCGTTGCAGACCAGCACGGCGGGCGATCGCACCTGCCGCCTGCTGGAAGGCGATTTCGCGCGCACCAGCACCACCGAAACCTGGAAGTTCTGGTTCTGCAAGCAGCCCGACGGCACCTGGAAGGCCAGCGCCAACTAAGCCGCCGGCCGGCTTTGCCGGCAATGAAAAACGCCCGCTTCATCATGCGATGAAGCGGGCGTTTTGCCTTGCGGTCGCGCGCGACCGCGCGGCGATCAGGCTTCGACGCGGTTGGCGTCCAGCACCGTCAGGGCCGTCATGTTAATGATGCGGCGCACGGTCGAGCTGGAGGTCAGGATGTGCACCGGCGCGTTGGCGCCCAGCAGGATCGGACCGACCGCGACGTTGCCGCCGGCCGCCGTCTTGAGCAGGTTGTAGGCGATGTTGCCGGCGTCCACGTTCGGGCACACCAGCAGGTTGGCCT
>NZ_CYTU01000040.1:0-55113 GCF_001299375.1 Achromobacter sp. 2789STDY5608621
AGGGGCGGGGCCCCCGCCATGGCGCTGGCGGCCGTCCTGGCGCTGGCCTGCGCCGTGCCCGCCGCGCAGGCGGTGGCCGGCGCGGCGGTGACCGGCGACGTGACGCCCGTGGTGAACTGGGGCGATGCCAATGACCTCATCGTCGGCAATACCGCGGCCGGTTCGCTGCAGATCGAACCCCCGGGGGCGGCCGTGCGCAGCGCCAGTGGGTGGCTGGGGTTGACGACGGGCGGCGTGGGCACGGCGAAGGTCTCGGGCCTGGGCGCGTACTGGATCATGAACGGCAGCCTGGTCGTCGGCGCCAGCGGCAGCGGCACGCTGACGCTCGCCAACCACGGCTCGGTCACGGTGGGCGCGAATGGCCAGGGGTTTGCCGAGCTGGCCCGCAATCCCGGCGCGGTCGGCGTCATCAACATCGGCAGCGCGCCCGGCAGCGTGTCCACCGATGCCGCGGGCGTGCTGGACGCGGCGGAGGTCCGCTTTGGCGCGGGCAGGGGCTCGCTGAACTTCAACTCGGTGAGCACGGTGCTCTTCAGTTCGGCGCTGGTCAGCAGCGCGGCGGGCCGCCACCAGCTCAATCATTACGCCGGCATCACGCAATTGCTGGGCGACAGCGCGCGCTTCAACGGCGATACCACCGTCAGCGGCGGCGAACTGCGGATCCTCAACGTACTGGGCACGGAGGAAGGGCGGATCGATGCCGGCGTGGCGGCCGGCGCCACGGCCAGGGTCAAGGTATCCAATTCCGGGTCGACCTGGGCCCTCACCGGCAATCTGTTCGTCGGCGGCGCCGGGCCTGCTGAATTGAGCGTCTCCAACAGCGGCACGGTCTCGAACCAGTTCGCCACGGTCGATGCGCTGCAGAACGGCGTGGCGACAGTGACGGTGGCCGATGCCGGGTCGCTCTGGAGCAATCGCGCGGCGCTGCTGGTCGGGTCGGAAGGCGGGCAGGGCCGCGTATCGATCCTGGCTGGCGGGTATGTGACCAGCAACGACGGCTACATCGGGCGCAACCAGAATGGCAGCGGGACCGTCAACGTGTCGGGATCCGGTTCGGCCTGGGTCAACGGCGGCATGCTGCGGGTGGGCGATGTGTCGGGTCGGGGCGTGCTGAACATCGGCGCGGGCGGCCTGGTGTCGAACACCGACAGTTTCGTGGGCAGCGTGGGCGGCAGCGGCGATGTGGTGGTCAGCGGCGCCGGCGCGACCTGGAACAATGCCGGCGCGATGAACCTGGGGTTCGGTCTGGGCGCAGGCGCCGGCACGCTGACCATCGCCGACGGCGGCAGCGTCAATGTCGGCGTGGGCGGCAACGGCACCGTCTCGCTGGTCAACGGCGCGATATTCCCGTTCGGCGGCTCGGGCACGCTGAACATCGGCGCGCCCGTGTCCGAGCCGGCGGCGGGCGCCGGCACGCTCAATGCGGCCGCGCTCGAGTTCGGCGCCGGCCGCGCCACGCTGAACTTCAACCATACCGACACGGCCTATCGCTTCGCGACGCGGCTGTCGAGCGTGGGCAGCGGCATCCACGGCCTGAACCAGGTGGCCGGCACCACCCTGCTGACGGGCGCCAATGGCGCCTTCCTGGGCAAGACCACGGTGTCGGGCGGTCGGCTGGTGGTGCTGGGCCAGTTGGGCGGGGCGGCGGAAGTGACGGGCGGGACGCTGCAATACGGCGATGGCGGCGTTGGCGCGGCCAACCGGGTGGCCGCCGATCTGAAAGTGTCGGGCGCCGGCAGCACGCTGGCGCTGCGGGGGCCGGCGACGCTGGCGGTGTCGGGGGAACTCGACATGGCGGACCACACGGTGCTGGACATCATGGCGGGCGGGAACGTGCCGCTGCGCGCCAACATCGTCACGCTCGGCGCCGACGTGACCTTCCGGCTGGGCGGCATTGCAAGCACGACCCTTACCGATGTCGTGCTGATCGACGCCGCCACCGCCATCAACGGCGACTTCGCCACGCTGAGCACCGGCGGCTTCGCTGGCGCGGTGGACTATCTGAGCGTCAACACGCGCAAGTCGGCCGACAGCCGCCAATACCTGGCCAGCTACGGCCTGACCTGGACCGCCGGCAACAGCCTGGCGCATGGCACGTTCACGCTGGCCAACGCCACGGATCGGTTCACGGTGGGCGCGGCGCTGGCCGACCAGGCCGCCAACGCGGCGACCGGCTGGAATGGCAGGACGCTGACCAAGGCCGGCGCCGGGACGCTGGTGTTGAGTGGCGCCAACACCTACAGCGGCGGCACGCGCGTCACGGGTGGCGCGCTGGAGGTCGAGCGCGACGCCAACCTGGGCGCCGTCGCCGGTGGCCTGGCGCTCGAGGGCGGTGGCATGCTGGCGACCACCGCGACGTTCGATACGGCGCGCGCCGTTACCGTGACGCAGTCGGGCGGCTTCGACGTGGCCGCCAACACCACGCTGGGCCTGACCGGTGCGCTGTCGGGCAGCGGCGACCTGATCAAGGCCGGCGAGGGCGTGCTCGACCTGAAGGGCGACGGTTCCGGCTTCACCGGCCGCACGCTCGTCAATGGCGGCCGGCTGGCGATCAACGGCCGGCTGGGCGGTTCGTTCACGGTGGCCGATGGCGGCGTGCTGGGCGGCAATGGCACGATCGGCGCTGGCGTGGGGTCGAGGGTCACCGTGGCCAATGGCGGCGTGTTGTCACCGGGCAATTCGATCGGCATGCTGACCATCGACGGCGACCTGGTGATGCAGCCGGGGGCGCGTTATCTGGTCGAGGCGGATCCCGCGGGCGGTAGCGCCGACCGCGTCCACGTCACCGGCAACGCCACGCTCAACGGCGGTTCGGTCGTGCACATCGGCGCCAGCGGCAACTACGGTCTGCGCGCCAGCTACACGATCATGGAAGTGGACGGCACGCTGTCCGGCCGCTTCGATACCGTGTCGTCCGATTTCGCGTTCCTCACGCCCAGCCTGGACTACGACTACGGCGCGGGCCGCGTGTCGCTGAACCTGGCGCGCAACCAGGCCGGCATGGCGTCGAAGGGCGCGACGCGCAATCAGCGCGCCGCGGCCGCGGCCATCGACAGCATCGGCCTGGCCGGCGGGCATGCGCTGTATGACGCCGTCGTGCGCCTGCCGGACGATGCGGGCGCGCTGCGAGCCGGCTTCGATCAGTTGTCCGGCGAGCTGCACGCCTCGGCCAAGACCTTGCTGCTGCAGGACAGCCGTTACCTGCGCGACGCCATGAGCGGCCGCCTGCGCGCGGCCGCCGGCAACGGCACCGGTCCCGCGCCATTGGTGGCGGCGCTCGGCGGCGGCGCGCCATTGCCGGCCGACCTGAACGGGCCCGCCAGCTGGATCCAGGGCACGGGCAGCTGGAGCCGGATCGACGGCGACGGCAATGCCGCCCGCGCCAAGAGTTCGACCGGCGGCTTCCTGATGGGAGTCGACGCGCCGGTCGGCGACGCCTGGCGGCTTGGCCTGATGGCGGGCTACAGCCGCACCGACTTCGACGTCAACGACCGCGCGTCGTCCGGCCACAGCGACAACTACCACCTGGGCGCCTACGGCGGCGGCCAATGGGGCGCGTGGGGCCTGCGCGGCGGGCTGGCCTATAGCTGGCACGACATCGCCACGCGCCGCTCGGTCGCCATGCCGGGCTTGGCCGACCGCCTCAAGGCCAGCTATGACGGCGGCACCGCGCAGGCCTTCATCGACCTGGGGTATCGCATCGAGATGGCGGCCGTCGCGCTCGAACCGTTCGCCAGCCTGGCCTACGTCAACCTGCGCACCGACGGCTATCGTGAAAGCGGCGGCCCCGCCGCGCTGCACGCCAGCGGGCAGACCACCGAGACCCGCTTCACGACGCTGGGCCTGCGGGCCGCGTCCGGCTTCGCGTTGGGCCGGGCGCAGGCCATGGCGCGCGGGTCGCTCGGCTGGCGTCATGCGCTGGGCGACGTCACGCCGGTGACGACGCAGGCCTTCTCGGCCGGCGACGCGTTCACGGTGGCGGGCGTGGCCATCGCCCGTGACAGCGCGGTGATCGAGGCGGGCCTGGATCTGCAGGTCACGCGCAGCACCAGCTTCGGCCTGGCCTACCAGGGGCAGTTAGCCAGCGCGGCGCGGGATCATGGGGTGCGGGCCAATCTCGCGATCCGCTTCTGATGCGTCCCGCGCGGGCAAAAAAAACCGCCCGTTGCCAGGCGGCGCAAAGGAACGTCGTTTGCGGGCGCGTCAGAGGATGCGCTTGCGCGCCTGGGTGATGAGGATCTCGGCCAGCACCACCACCACGAAGATGGCGGCCAGCACCAGCGCGACGCGGTCCCACTGGAACAGGTTGAGCGCGGTGTCCAGCGCCATGCCGATGCCGCCGGCGCCGACCAGGCCGAGCACGGCGGATTCGCGCACGTTGATGTCCCAGCGTAGCAGCACGATGGACCAGAACGCCGGGCGGATCTGCGGCCAGTAGGCGTACCAGATCACCGAGGCCTTGCTGGCGCCGGTGGCGGTGACGGCCTCGATCGGGCCGCGCTGCGCTTCCTCGATCGCTTCGCCCACCAGCTTGCCGACGAAGCCGATGGAGCGGAACGCGATGGCCAGCGTGCCGGCCAGCGCGCCGGGGCCGAAGATGGCGATGAACAGCAGCGCCCAGACCAGCGAGTTGACCGAGCGGCTGGACACCAGGACCAGGCGCGCGAGCATGTTGATGGTCTTGCTGGGCGTGAGGTTGTTGGCCGCCAGCAGGCCCACGGGCACCGCCATGATGACCGACAGGATGGTGCCGAGCGTGGCGATGTGCAGGGTCTCGATCAGCGCGTCGTGCACGCCGCCGCGATAGTGGGCCCAGTCCACCGGCCACATGCGCTGGAACAGGTCGGCCATCTGCTCGGGCGCGTCGTACAGGAACTCCGGGATGACCTCGACGCCGCGGATGGCCTGCACGATGGCGGCCACCAGCAGCAGGTAGAGGGCGAAGCGCAGCAGCCGCTGGCCCAGGCTGTAGCGGTGCCAGACGCGCGGCGCGTTGGCGCTGGGCAGGGTGGGGGCGTGCGTGTTCATTTGTCCGCCTCCGTCTTGCGCGCGGCCCGGTAGGCCGCCTTGGAGGCGCTGGAGCCCAGGCCGCGGGCGCCGGCGAAGCGGCCCTGCAGGATGAGGTCGAAGCCCAGGTTGTCCAGGAACACGGCGCGCACGAAGCCCGCCAGGATCTCGCCCAGCATGATGATGGCGATCAGGGTCAGCAGGATGGCGCTGACGAAGTCGTAGTCGAAGCGCTGGAAGGCCGAGAACAGCGTGCCGCCCACGCCGCCGGCGCCGACGATGCCGACCATGGTGGAGTTGCGCAGGTTCGAGTCGAACTGGTAAGTGGCAAAGCCGATGAAGCGCGCGAACACCTGCGGCAGCACGCCGAAGGCGAGCACGTTGGCGAACGAGGCGCCGGTGGCGCGCACCGCTTCGACCTGCTTGAGCGAGATTTCCTCGATGGCCTCGGTGAACAGCTTGCCGATGAAGCCGATCGAGGCCACCGTCAGCGCCAGGATGCCGGCCAGCGCGCCAAAGCCCACGGCCTTGACGAACAGGATGGCGACGATCACCGGATGCAGGGCGCGGCACAGCGCCACGAGCGAACGGGCCGGCCACGAGACCCACGCCGGCATCAGGTTGCGCGCGCCCAGCAGGCCCACGGGCAGCGCGAACAGGATGCCCAGCACCGAGGCCAGCACGGCGATCTCCAGGCTCTCGGCGATGCCCTTCCACAGCGTGGCGGGCTTCTCGAAATTGGGCGGGAACATGCGCGCCAGGAAGGTCGAGGCGTGGCCCATGCCGCTTTCGAAGCGGGCCCAGCTGAAGTCCAGCTGCGCGGCCGCGTAGACCGTGTACAGCACCAGCAGCAGCACGCCGGCCTTGGCGCGGCCGGACAGCGCGAAGGGACGCGGGTGGGACGGACGAGGAGTCATTACGCCAGCCAAGACTCGCCTCCGTAGATGGTCTTGAGCATGTTGGCGTCCAGGCCATGGCCGTCGCCGTCATAGACCACGTGGCCGCCCGACATGCCGACGATGCGGCCGGCGTAGCGCCGCGCCAGTTCGACGTCATGGATGTTCACGATCACGGGGATGCCGCTGGCGTCGCCCTGCGCCGCCAGCAGCTCCATGATCTCGACCGAGGTCTTGGGGTCGAGCGACGAGGTCGGCTCATCGGCCAGCAGCAGTTGCGGACGCTGCATCAGCGCGCGGGCGATGCCCACGCGCTGGCGCTGGCCGCCCGACAGGGCGTCGGCGCGCTGGTCGGCGAAACCCGCCAGGCCGACGGTATCGAGCAGCTGGTAGGCGTGCTCGATGTCCTCGGCCTCGAAGCGGCGGGTCCAGGCCTTGAAGGCGCCGGTGTAGCCCAGCCGTCCGGTCAGCAGGTTTTCCATCACGGTCAGGCGTTCGACCAGGTTGTATTCCTGGAACACCATGCCGATGCGCCGGCGCGCGCGCCGCAGCGACGCGCCACGCACCCGGGCCAGGTCGACCGCGCCGTCGCCGGACTCCAGCACGATCTCGCCGCGGGTCGGCTCGATCAGCCGGTTGATGCAGCGCAGGAGCGTGCTCTTGCCGGTGCCGGAGGGGCCGATGATGGCGGTCAGGCCGCGTCCCGCGATCTGCAGGTCGATGCCGTTCAGTACCGGCCGGCCGGCCCGGTATTCCTTGACCAGGCCGGAAATGCGTAGCGACGTCGTCATGCTGATTACTTCTTGCTCTTGGCGGATTCGCGGTCGTAGGCGGCGCGGTTGAAGCTTTCGCCGCCGGATTCGGCGACCTGGCGCACGATGGCCCAGTCCTTCTGATAGGTCACCGGATAGAAGCGGTCGGCGCCGTCGAAGGCCTTGGACATCTCGGCCGGGAAGCGGTAGTCGTAGAAGCACTTGAGCATCTGGTCGCGGAACTTCGGCTCCAGGTCATGCGCGTAGGCGAACGACGAGGTGGGGAATTTCTCGCTCTTGTAGATGACGCGGAAATCGGCTTCCTTGACCTGGCCGCGCTCGATCATGCGCTTGAACACGTCCGAGGCCACGGCGGCGGCGTCGTAGTCGCCCGAGTTCACGCCCATGACGGACTGGTCGTGCTTGCCCGAGAACACCACCTTGTAGTCCTTGTCGGGCGTCAGGCCTTCCTTGGGGAACAGCGCCACGGGCGCCATGTGGCCGGAGTTCGACGACGGCGCGGTGTGCGCCAGCTTCTTGCCCTTGAGGTCGGTGAGCTTCTGGTAGGGGCTGTCCTTCTTGACGATGACGATCAGGTTGTAGCCCTGGAAGCCATCGGCGTAGCCCTTGACGGCGAACGGCACCGCGCCGGCGATGTTCACGGCGAAGGCGGTGGGGCCGGTGGAGAAGCCGCCCACGTGCAGGCGGCCCGAGCGCATGGCCTCGATCTCGGCGGCGTTGCTCTGCACCTGGTAGAACACCACGCGCTTGCCGGTGCATTCGGACAGGTGCTTGGTGAACGGCTTGAAGATGTCTTCGTACACCGCCGGGTCTTCCACCGGGGTGTAGGTGAACACCAGGGTCGACGGCGTCTTGAGCTTGGCCGGATCGGTGGGCGTGTCGGCCACCAGGTCCTTGTTGGCGTCGCAGTACATCTGGTCCAGGTCGCCCCGGTTCGGGCAGGTGTCGGCGGCGTGGGCGGTGGACGCCCCGAACGCTCCGACCGCGAGCGCGGCCAGCGAGGCCGCTTGCAGGTGACGCAATGCGCGCATCGTATGTCTCCTCTTATAGGTCTGAATATGACTGGTAACTGAATTCAAACATACAAGCGGGGGACGGACACTTGGGAAAGTCCCTGCCTTTTTTTTCGGGATTTGTTCGTTTTGTTCGCTTGGGATTCGTTTCTGCGCGAACGAGGCGACGGCCCGCGGGCGGATCGGGAGATCCGCCGCGGGGCGTGGGTCAGGCGGGGAGAAAGGTCAGGCGCGGTAGCCGAGCTTGCGCGAGATTTCCTGCGCGCAGGCCAGCAGGGGGCGGGCGATGGCGCCGTCCCAGGACACGTCGAACAGGCCGGTGGGGCCCAGGCTGGTCAGCGCCAGCACGATGTTGCCGGTGTTGTCGAATACCGGCACCGACAGGGCGTCGACGCCCGGCAGCGGGTTGCCCAGGGCGCGCGCCATGCCGTGCACGCGGATGTCGGCCAGTTGCGCCTCGATGTTGGCGCGGGTGGCCTTGCGCGGCGGCGGCACGCTGGCGATGACGGCGGTGTCGCCTTCCTCGCGGGCGATGTAGTGCTCGCTGACCTTGGGCGGCAGCCAGGCCGCGAACACCAGGCCGGTGGCGGTGTGCAGCATGGACATCACGGTGCCCTTGCGCATGTTCACGTGCACCGGGTAGCTGGCCTCGGTCATGTGGATCATGGTGGGGCCGTGCGAGCCCAGCACCGCGATCCCCAGGGTGTGGCCGATCTCGGATTGCAGCTTGGCGATCTCGGGCATGGCGATGCGCACCGGATCCAGCCGCTGCAGGCTGACCAGTCCCATTTGCAGGGCGAACGGCCCCAGCTCGTACTGGCCGGTGATGCTGTCCTGCTGCACCAGGCCGACGCGGATGAAGCTGACCAGGTAGGGGTGGGCCTTGGCCGAGGTCATGCCGGCGCCAGCGGCCAGGTCGCGCAGCGTCAACGGCTTGGCGGCGTCGACCAGCGCGGCCAGCAGCGGCACGCCGACTTCGATGGACTGGATGCTGCGGCGGCCGTCGTTGGCGGCGGGGGCGGCGGGTTTGGGGGTGGCCACGGTGCGTGCCTCAGGCGGTGACGGCGCGGGCGGCCAGCAGGCGGTCGGCCATCTCGGTGAAGCCGGCGCCGCCATGGAACGCGGCCACGTAGGCGGGCCGGCGCGTCAGGCGGTGCAGCTGCGACTGGATGTTGGCCACGCCGACCGAGACCGGGAAGTAGGCGAACATCGGTTCGTCGTTGGGCGAGTCGCCGATGAAGAGCGTGCTGTCGAGCGCGCTGGCCACGTCGATGCCGAATTCGCGCTGGAACAGGGTGCGCGTCATGGTCAGCTTGTCGTAGTCGCCGAACCAGCCGTTGACGTGGATCGAGCTGACCTTGGCCTGGGCGCCGGCGTCTTCGAAGATGCGCACGATGCGGCCGATGTCGGCCTCGGGCAGGGGCGGCACGTCCTCGCAGAAGTCGATGGCCAGGTCGGCCACGCGGTAGTCCTGGTCGCTGGCGACGGCGGCGCCGGGCACCTCGGCCAGCACCCGGTCGCGGATGGCGTCCAGCTGCTTGCGGCTGGCCTGGCGCGAGGCCGCGTCGGTCCAGTAGTGCGTGACCATGCGGCGCGCCTGGCGGTCGTAGGCGTAGTAGAACGCGCCGTTCTCGCCGACCACCGCGCGCACCGGCCACATGCGGGCGATGTGGTCGCACCAGCCGGCCGGGCGGCCGGTGATCGGCACCACCTGGATGCCGGCCTGTTCCAGGCGTTCCAGGGCGGCGTAGGCGTCGGCCGGCAGCCGGCCTTCGGTGGTCAGGGTGTCGTCGATGTCGGTGAGCACGACGCGGATCCCCGCCGCGACGGTCGAAGGCATGGCCGCAAGGGCTTGCATGGCGTTTTTCCTTGGTTTTATGGGGTGTTCTCCGGCCGAAAGTTTAACCGGACGGCCCTGTTTGGGCGGGGGCGGCGCGGTCCGGTAGGGGATATGGCGCCAGGGGCGGTAAAATCCGGGCTTTCCCGCCTGGTTTGCGTGCCCGCCATGTCCGTCCAGTTGTCCCCGTTGCCCGGCTCCGAGCCGGAATCCTTCGATATCGCCTCGGTCGCCGAGATCATCGCCGAGCTGCGCGCCGGCCGCATCGTCATCCTGGTTGACGAGGAAGACCGTGAAAATGAAGGCGACCTCGTCATGGCCGCCGAATTCGTCACGCCCGAAGCCATCAACTTCATGGTCACCCACGGCCGCGGGCTGGTGTGCCTGACCCTGACCGAAGAGCGCTGCCGCCAGCTGGACCTGCCCCTGATGGCGGCCCGCAACGGCACGCGATACGGCACCAATTTCACCCAGTCGATCGAGGCCGCCGAAGGCGTCGAGACCGGCATTTCGGCCGCCGACCGCGCCCGCACCATCCAGGTGGCGGTGGCGCGCGACGCCAAGCCGTCCGACCTGGTCCAGCCCGGCCATATCTTCCCGGTACGCGCCGTGCCCGGCGGCGTGCTGGTGCGCGCCGGCCACACCGAGGCGGGCTGCGACCTGACCGCCATGGCCGGCCTGACCCCGGCCGCCGTGATCTGCGAGATCCTCAAGCCGGACGGCACCATGGCGCGCCTGCCCGACCTGGTCGAATTCGCCCGCGAACACGGCCTGAAGATCGGCACCATCGCCGACCTGATCCAATACCGCAGCGAGCACGAATCCATCGTCAAGCGCGTCGGCAAGCGCAGCATGCAGACCGCCTGGGGCACGTTCGAGGCCGTGGCCTACGAAGACGCGGCCACCGGCTCGGCCCACCTGGCGCTGGTGCATGGTACCGTGACGCCTGACGTCGAGACCCTGGTGCGCGTGCACGAGCCGGCCTCGGTGCTGGACGTGCTGGATACCGGCGCCAGCCCGCACAGCTGGGGCGTGGCGCAGGCCCTGCAGACCATTTCGCAGGCGCCGGCCGGCGTGCTGGTGCTGATGAACTGCCAGTCCTCCACCGAACACCTGTTCGCGCAGATCGCCGGCTGGAACGACCCCAAGGCCAATGCCAACCCCGCCAACGCCGACCGTTTCGGCCTGCGCACCTACGGCATCGGCGCCCAGATCCTGCGCGACCTGAACGTGGGCCAGATGAGGCTGCTGGCCCGGCCGCGCAAGATGCCCAGCATGGCGGGCTTCTCGCTCACCATTACGGGTTACGATTGCGACCCTCTGAACACTCCCGCAACACACTGAAGGCCGACACATGAACCCTTACATCCTTACCCCCGACCTGAACGGCGAAGGGCTGCACATCGGCATCGTACGCGCCCGCTTCAACGAAGAGATCGGCCAGGCCGAGCTCGAAGCGTGCCTGAAGGAACTGGCCGAACTCGGCGTGGACGAGCGCGACGTGATGGTCGCCACCGTGCCCGGCGCCCTGGAACTGGGCGTGGCCCTGTCGCACATGGCCGAGACGTTCGAGTTCGACGCCCTGATCGCGCTGGGCGCGGTCATCCGCGGCGAGACCTATCACTTTGAAGTGGTCAGCAACGAAATGGCCACTGCTATCACCCGCATCTCCCTCGAGACCGGCATTCCGGTCGCCAACGGCGTGCTGACCGTGGACACCGACGAGCAGGCGCAAGCCCGCGCCGCCGGCAAGGGCCGCGACTGCGCCCAGGTGGCCGTCGAAATGGCCAACCTGGTGGCGGCCCTGGAGCCCGAGGAAGAAGACGAAGACGACGAAGACGAGGACGAAGATTTTGACGACGAAGAAGACGACGACCAGCGCTGATAGCGCGGCGCAAGCCCGCGCCAACGCCCGCAGCGCGCGCCGCCGTGCGCGCGAATTCGCGCTGCAGGGCGTGTACGCGTGGCTGCTGCGCGGCGGCGAAGGCACGCAGGACGCCGGCGAGATCGACGCCCACCTGCGCGACACCGAGGAATTCTCCGAGGCCGACGCGCAGTGGTTCAAGACCTTGCTGCATGGCGTCCTGCGCGAAGCGCCCGCGCTGCGCGAGCGTTTCACGCCCTACGTCGACCGCCCGCTGGCCGAGCTGTCGCCGGTCGAGCATGGCATCCTGCTGATCGGCAGCTTCGAACTGATCCATCATGTCGAAGTGCCGTACAAGGTCGCCATCAATGAAGCCGTGGAACTGGCCAAGTCGTTCGGCGGCACCGACGGCTTCAAGTTCGTCAACGGCGTGCTCGACAAGCTGGCTGCGGACGTGCGCGGGAACGAGAGGTAGCCCCCCGAAGCGCTGCGCGCTTCCCCCCAGGGGGCGCCGCTGCGGACCGGCGGAGCCGGATCCGCGCGGCCCGGGTCTGGGGAGGGCCGTTTTTTTTGGGTCGGCCTTCCCTTTGGGGCGAGCTTTCCGCGCCTTGGGTGCGGGCCTCTCTTTGGCGCGAACCTTCCCTTGGAGCGTAGCTCCGGTGTGGGAGTCAATACCGGCGCATTGCGCCGGACTGCGGAGTTGTCGTGGCGTCCGAATTCGATCTGATCGCGCGCTATTTCACGCGCTCCGCGCCGGCGGGGCTGCTGGGCGTGGGGGATGACTGCGCGTTGTTTCCCGTGCCGCCCGGCGAACAGGTGGCCACCAGCACGGATCTGCTGCTGGAAGGCCGGCATTTCTTTCCCGATGTCGATCCGAAGGCGCTGGGGCACAAGGCCCTGGCGGTGAACCTGTCGGATCTGGCCGCCATGGGTGCGCGGCCGATTGGTTGCGTGCTGGGGCTGGCGCTGCCGCGGCTGGATGAGCCTTGGCTGGCGGCGTTTGCCGACGGGTTCCATGCGCTGGCCGCGGTCCATGGCTGCCCGTTGATCGGCGGCGACACCACCCGCAGCGCCCATGACCTGGCCATCAGCGTGACCGTGTTCGGCGCCGTGCCGGCCGGCGCCGCGCTGCGCCGCGATGGCGCGCGGGCGGATGACGATATCTGGGTGTCCGGCGAGCTGGGCGCGGCCGACGTGGCCTATCGCCTGCTCGACGGACAGTACCCGGCCGACGCGGCGCGGCTGGCCGCGACCCGCGGCGCGCTGGAATGGCCCGAGCCGCAGGTGGCGCTGGGGCTGGCGCTGCGCGGCACCGCGCACGCCGCCATCGATATTTCCGACGGCCTGCTGCAGGACCTGGGCCATATCCTCGCGGCCAGCCGCGTGGGCGCGGTGCTGCGGGAAGACCGCATGCCCGTGGCCGCCGCGCTGGCCGGCATGCCCGCCGATCCGGTGCGCCGCGCCGTGCTGGGCGGCGGCGACGTCTACCAGCTTTGTTTCACCGCGCCGGCCGCCCGCCGCGACGCCGTGCTGGCCGCCGCGCAGGCGGTGGGCGCGCGCGTGACCCGGGTGGGCCGCATCGTGGCCCACCCGGGATTGGCGGTGCTGGACGCCGACGGGCAAGCGCTGGCCCAGCTGCCCGCCGGTTTCGATCATTTCCCCGCGGCCTGAGCGGCCGCCGGCCTGGCGAGGCGCGTCGCCAAACCCTGGCACAATCGCTGCCACAGGCATCGCCTTCCACGCCGCCATTCCCCAGCCATCACCAGGCCCTCATCCATGCCGTCCTCTGCCCCCCATTCCCCGTCGATGCGCGAACGCTCGCGCGCGGTCTATCCCTCGCTGTCCTGGGTCTGCCGCGATCCCGGCCGGCTGATCGCCTTCGGCCTGGGCAGCGGCCTGATCCGGCCCGCCTCGGGCACCTGGGGCACGCTGCTTGCCTGGATCATCTGGGTCGCGGCCGCGCCGGCCGCTTCCGACCTGGCTATCGGCATCTTCCTGGCGCTGGCCTTCCTGTACGGCTGCTGGGCCTGCGACCGCGTCGGCCGCGAACTCCAGCAGCCCGATCATGTCGGAATGGTGTGGGACGAGATGGTGGCGTTCTGGCTGGTGCTGTGGCTGACGCCGGCCGGCTGGTTGTCGCAGGCGCTGGCGTTCGTGCTGTTCCGCACGTTCGACATCGTCAAGCCGCCGCCCATCAAGTTCTTCGATGCCCGCCTGAAGGGCGGTTTCGGGGTAATGTGGGACGATATCGTCGCGGCCGGATACGCCTTGCTGATCATGGCGCTGGCCGTGCGCACAGGAGTCTTGGGATGAACCAGCAACACGAAAGCACGCGATCCAATCTGTCGGCCGAACAACTGGCGCACGCCACCGCCTATGGCCTGGCCGAGCGGCTGGGCGATACCCTGCGGCGCCTGGGCCTGATCCTGGGCACCGCCGAATCGTGCACCGGCGGCCTGCTGGCCGGCGCCGTGACCGCGGTGCCGGGCTCCAGCGAATGGTTCGACCGCGGCTTCATCACCTATAGCAACGACGCCAAGGTCGCCGAGCTGGACGTGTCGCCGGATGCCTTGCATCACTTCGGCGCGGTCAGCGAGCCGGTGGCGCTGGAGATGGCCAACGGCGTGCTGCTGGCGTCGCCAGCGGCGCAGGTGGCGGTGTCCACCACCGGCATCGCCGGCCCGGGCGGCGCCACGCCGGGCAAGCCGGTGGGCATGGTGTGCTTCGGCTTCGCGCAGCGGGTCGGCGACGGCATCAGCAGCCGCGCCGTCACCCATGTGTTCAGCGGCGACCGCGCGCAGGTGCGCCAGCAGGCGGTTGAATTCGCGCTGCGCGGCGTGCTGGAACTGCTGGGAGCGCCGGTCAACCGGCGTTGAAGAGGCCGCGGGTCATGGCGCGGCCCGGGAATATCGCGACGGGGGCCGGGCGGCCCCCGCAAGCGGCGCTCAGCGCACCGCGTTGATGGCGTCGCGCAGGCCGCGCGCCGCCTTGCCGGCGGCTTCGCGCCAGTCGTCGCCGCCGCTGGCGTAGATGATGGCGCGCGACGAGTTGATCATCATGCCGTTGCGCGCGGCGTTGGCGCCGGCGTTGACCGTGGCGGTGATGTCGCCGCCCTGCGCGCCGATGCCGGGCACCAGCAGCGGCACCGCGTCGCCGATGCGCTGGCGCACCGCGGCCAGCTCGTTCGGGAAGGTCGCGCCCACCACCAGGCCGCATTGGCCGTTGGCATTCCACTTGTCGGCCACCAGCCCCGCCACGTGCAGGTACAGGGGCTCGCCGTTATCCATCTTGAGGAACTGCAGGTCCGAACCGCCGGGGTTGGAGGTGCGGCACAGCACGATCACGCCGCGGTCGCGCCAGGCCAGGTAGGGCTCGACCGAGTCCAGCCCCATGTACGGGCTGACCGTCAGCGCGTGCGCCTGATAGCGCTCGTAGGCTTCGCGGGCGTAGTTCTCGGCGGTGGAGCCGATGTCGCCGCGCTTGGCGTCCAGCACGATGGGCAGGTCGGGATGCTTGTCGCGGATGTGCTGGCACAGCGCTTCGAGCTGCTCTTCGGCGCGGTGCGCGGCGAAGTAGGCGATCTGCGGCTTGAAGCTGCAGGCGTACGGCGCGGTGGCGTCGACGATGTCGCGGCAGAACTGGAAGATCGCGTCCGGCTTGTCCTGCAGTTCGCGCGGGAAGCGCTGCGGGTCGGGATCGAGCCCGACTTGCAGGAGCGAGTTGCTGGTGGTCCAGGCGTGTTCGAGTCTTTGGAGGAAATTCATGGGGAGGTTCAGTGCAGTTTGACCCGGGGGCGCGTGCGCCGCATGAGCAGGCGCGCCAGGGCCAGGGAGGCGGTGCGTGAGATGCCCAGCACCGCTTTGTGGTGCATCAGGTGCAGGCTCATGTACATCAGGCGCGCCAGTGTACCGCTTACGAACAGTCCCCGTCCGGCCAGCTTGCCCATCAGGCTGCCCACGCCGGCGTCCTGGCCCAGCGAGACCAGCGAGCCGTGGTCCTCGTAGACGTAGGGGGCGGTGGGCTCGGCCGCGCGGCGCAGGCGCGCGGTGAGCTTCTTGCACAGGTAGTCGGCCTGCTGGTGCGCGGCCTGGGCGCGCGCCGGCACGGTGCGGCCGTCGCGCCAGGGCGCGGCGCAGCAGTCGCCCAGCGCCAGGATGTGCGGATCGGCGGTTTCGAGCCGTTCGTTGACTTCGAGCTGGCCCAGCTTGTTCAGCGGCAGGTCCAGCTCGGCCAGCAGGGCCGGGCCCTTGATGCCGGCGGCCCACATGCACAGCCGCGCGGGGAATTCGCGGCCGTCGGCGGTCTTGACCGAATCGGCGGTGACTTCCGAGACCCGGCAGGCGGTTTCGACGCGGATGCCGAGCTCGGTGAGCCGCGCGGTGGCGGCGGTGGAGATCTTCTCGGGCAGCGCCGACAGGATGCGCGGCGCGCCCTCGACCAGCGTGATCGCCAGGTCGCGCTCGGCGCGGAAATTCGGCAGGCCGTAGGCGCTGACCACGTGGCTGGCCTCGACCAGTTCCACCGCCAGCTCGACGCCGGTGGCGCCGCCGCCGACGATCACCAGGTCCAGCCGCGCCGACGGGTCGCGCACCTTGGCCTGGTCGACCAGCGCCATGGCCTTGAGCATGGTCAGGCGGAACTGCTCGGCGTTCTCGGTGGTGTCGAGCGTGACGGCGTGTTCGGCCGCGCCCGGGGTATTGAAGAAGTTGGAGGTGCTGCCCAGCGCCAGCACCAGCGTGTCGTAGGCCAGTTCGCGGCGCGGCAGCACTTCCTGGCCTTGCGCGTCGGCCACGGCGTCCACGGTGACCTGGCGGCGTTCGCGGTCGACGCCGACCAGTTGGCCCTGCGCGAAGGAAAAGCCGTTCAGGTGCGCCAGCATCAGGTAGGACAGGCCTTCCTGGTGGATGTCCAGTGTGCCGGCCGCCGCTTCATGCAGCGACGGCTTCCAGATGTGGAACGGGCGGCTGTCGACCAGCGTGACGTGCTGGCGGCCATGGACGCGGCCGAGCTTGGCGGCCAGTTCGAGGCCGCCGGCCCCTCCGCCGACGATGACGATACGTTCCGAGGTGGCTGGCGTCGAGTTGGGCATCATGGCTCCCAGTATAGAGGCGCGGGCCCCCGGACGGGCAAGCCTGCGCCGGGGTTCAGTGCATCACGAAGCGGCTGACCGCCACGCCGACCCAGACAGCCACGGTGAACAGCAACAGCAGCATGACGGCGGCGCTGCCCAGGTCCTTGGCCCGGCCCAGCAGCGGATGGGTGTCCACCGACAAGGCGTCGGCCAGCGCCTCGACCGCCGAATTCAGCAGTTCCACCGCCAGCACCAGCACCACGGTGCCGATGAGGAAGAATACCTCGACCGTGGTGCGGCCCAGGAAGAACGCGGCCGGGATCAGCAGCACGGCCAGCGCCAGTTCCTGGCGGAAGGCCGCTTCGTACTTGATGGCGGCCTGCAGACCCTGCAGCGAGTAGCGCAGCGCATTCAGGATGCGGCGCAGGCCGCCGGTGCTTTTGTAGGGCGAGTGATGCGGATCGGTCGACATGGGGAATGTAATAAGGCCGGGTGTGGCGGCTTTTTAACAGATATGGATTGCCGGCGTGGCGCGGCGAGGGGCGGGCAGGCCGGCCGGGCATGTCTTGGTAACGTCGAGTTACGTTTTGCCTTCGTCACGCCCATGCGATACCCTTGCGACGCGCGGACCCGCGGCGGGGCATCGACCCCGCCCGCCGTGTGCAATTTCCCTACCAACGCGCCTATCTGCAGGCCACGCGGCAGACGCATGACGGCGCTCTATGGCACGGCAATCCATGCTCGAACGCTTGAATACGGAGTCTTTGGCGCGTCTTCCCGCAGACGTGGAAAAACCCGCCTACGATCGCAGCCGGCTCACGCCGGGCATCGTGCACCTGGGGCTGGGCGCCTTTCACCGCGCGCACCAGGCGGTGGTGACGGACATGGCGATGGCGGCCAGCCAGGACCTCAGCTGGGGCATCCTGGGCGTGTCGTTGCGCAGCCCCGCCACCCGCGACGCGCTGGCGCCGCAGGACGGCCTCTATACGCTGGCGCTGCGCGACCATGACGCCGACGGCCAGCCGCGCGAGCAACTGCGCGTGGTGGGCGCGGTGCAGCGCGTGATGGTGGCCGAGGAAGACCCCAACGCCGTGCTCGAACGCATCGCCTATCCGCAGACGCGCATCGTCAGCCTGACCATCACCGAGAAGGGCTATTGCCACGAGCCGGCCACCGGCCACCTGCGCTGGGACGACCCCGACATCCTGCATGACCTGGAAAACCCGATCCGCCCGCGCAGCGCCATCGGCATGCTGGTCTACGGCCTGGCGCTGCGGCGCGAACGCGGCCTGCCGGCGCTGACGCTGCTGTCCTGCGACAACCTGCAGGCCAACGGCGACACCCTGCGCAGCCTGGTGCTGGCCTTCGCGCTGCGGCTGGACGTGGCGCTGACCGGCTGGATCGACGCGCACTGCACCTTTCCCAATTCCATGGTCGACCGCATCGTGCCGGCCACCCGCGACGAGGACCGCGCGCGCATCACGCAGCGGCTGGGCATGGAAGACGCCTGGCCGGTGGTCGGCGAGCCCTACCTGAACTGGGTGATCGAGGACAAGTTCGCGGCCGGCCGTCCCGCCTGGGAAGCGGCGGGCGTGACCTTCGTGGCCAACGCCGCGCCCTACGAACGCCTGAAGCTGCGCATGGTCAACGGTCCGCATTCGGCGCTGGCCTACCTGGGCGCGCTGCTGGGCATCGAGACCATCCGCGAAGCCGCGATCCTGCCGGCGCTGCGCGCGTACCTCGATGACATGATGCGCCACGAGATCGCGCCGACGCTCAAGGGCATTCCGGACTCGGGGCTGGAAGGCTATCGCCAGCGCTTCCTGGCGCGCGTGGACAACCCGGCGCTGCCGCAGCCGACGCGCCAGGTCGCGATGGACGGTTCGCAGAAGCTGCCGCAGCGGCTGCTGGCCACCATCCGCGACCGCCTGCGCGGCGGTGACGACATCCGCCGCCTGGCGCTGGCGGTGGCGGCCTGGCTGCACTATCTGCGCGGCGAGGACGAGAACGGCGCCAGCCATGCGATCCAGGATCCGCTGGCCAGGCCGCTGGCCAGGCTGGTGGCCCGCGCCGACGTCGCGGCGCGGGCGGCGGCGCCCAAGCAGGCCGCCTATCGCCGCGCGCTGGTGCTGGCCGGCTATCGGCCGGTGTTCGGCGACCTGGGCGAGAAGCCGGTGTTCGTGGCCGCGCTGGCCGCGCAGCTGGAGACCCTGCGCGAACACGGCGTGCTGCATGCGCTGGAAGCCGTGGCGCGCGAACCCGAGGCCATCGCCCCGTCAGACAGCCTGGCGCTGGCCGACGCCATGGATGCGGCTGACGCCGATGCGGCGGCGCAGCCGCGGGAAGCGGCGGGCGTCGGCATGTGATCCCACGGCGCGCCGCCGGCGGCCGCCGCGCTACACGCCCAGGTAGTGCAGCAGGCGCGGCTCGTCGTCGATGAAGGCCTGCGAGGTGCCGCTCCAGGCCACCCGGCCTTTCTCGATGATGGCGTGGCGGTCGGCGGTGGCCAGCAGCGGCTCCAGGTTCTTGTCGATGCACAGCACCGCCAGCCCGGTGCGCTTGAGGCTTTCCAGCGCCTGCCAGATCTCTTCGCGCACCACCGGCGCCAGGCCTTCCGTGGCTTCGTCCAGGATCAGCAGGCGCGGGTTGGTGAGCAGCGCGCGGCCGATGGCCAGCATCTGCTGCTCGCCGCCCGACAGGTGGCTCCCCAGGTGGCGCGCGCGCTCGGCCAGGCGCGGGAACAGCGCGTAGACGCGTTCCAGGGTCCAGGGCTGCGCCAGCCCCTGGCGGTTGTGCGCGGTGGCCACCAGGTTCTCGCGCACCGACAGGTTGGGGAACACGTGCCGGCCCTCGGGCACCAGGCCAATGCCGCACTGCGCCACCTTGTAGGCCGGCAGGGCGGCGATGTCGCCGCCGTCGAACGTGATGGCGCCGCGGCTGGCGCGGTTCAGGCCCATGATGGCCTTGACCGTGGTCGACTTGCCCATGCCGTTGCGGCCCAGCAGCGTCACGAACTCGCCCGGGCCGATATCCAGGTCGATGCCGAACAGCGCCTGGCTGGCCCCGTAGTGCGCGGTCACGCCGCGCAGCGACAGCAGCGCGCTCATGCCGGCGCTCCCTGCGCGCGGCGGCCGGCGTGGCCGCGTTCGCTGCCCAGATAGCACTCGCGCACCTGCGGGTCGTTGCGGATCTGGTCGGCGTCGCCGCAGGCCAGCGCGCGGCCGTACACCAGCACCGTGATGCGGTCGGAGAGCGCGAACACCGCCTGCATGTCGTGCTCCACCAGCAGGATGGTGTATTGCCCGCGCAGCTGTTGCAGCAGCCGCGTCATGGCCTCGGATTCGTGCTGGCTCATGCCCGCCATGGGTTCGTCCAGCAGCAGCAGGGTCGGCCGGCAGGCCAGCACCATGGCCAGCTCCAGCTGCCGCAGTTCGCCATGCGCCAGCGCGGCGGCGGGGGTGTCGGCGCGCGCGTCGAGCCCTGCCAGCGCCAGCGCCTCCCGCGCCGGCTCGCGCAGCGCCGGCGTGGCCAGCAGCGGCCGCCAGAAGCGGAAGCCGTGGCCGCGCCGCGCCTGCACCGCCATGGCCACGTTCTCCAGCGCGGTGAACGGCTTGAACACCGAGGTGATCTGGTACGAGCGCGCCAGCCCGCGGCGCACGCGCCGTTCGACCGGCAGGCGCGTCACGTCCTCGCCATCGAGCAGCACGCGGCCGCCGTCGGGCCGCAGCTCGCCGCTCAACTGGCCGATCAGCGTGGTCTTGCCGGCGCCGTTGGGGCCGATCACGGCATGCAGTTCACCCGGCCGGATGTCCAGCGACAGGTCGTCGGTGACGGTCAGGCCGCCGTAGCGCTTGACCAGGTGTTCGACGCGCAGCGCGCTCATCGCGGTTCTCCGGTGGGATGGGGCAGGGCGCGGGCGGTACGCAGGCAGAGCGGCCTGTCCGACAGGCCGCCATAGAGGCCGCGGCGCGACACCAGCACCACGCCCACGATCAGCAGGCCCATCACCAGCATCCAATGGTCGGTCAGCAGCTTCAGGCCTTCCTCCAGCAACAGGAAGGCCAGCGCCCCGGCAACCGGGCCGACCACCGTGCCCAGTCCGCCCAGCGCCACCATCACGATCAGCTCGCCGGAGGTGGTCCAGGCCAGGTACGAGGGCGACACATACAGCGTCAGGTTGGCCAGCAGCACGCCGGCCACGCCGCACACCATGGCCGACAGCACATAGG
Organism: Achromobacter sp. 2789STDY5608621; assembly: GCF_001299375.1. Lineage (NCBI taxonomy): Bacteria > Pseudomonadati > Pseudomonadota > Betaproteobacteria > Burkholderiales > Alcaligenaceae > Achromobacter > Achromobacter sp. 2789STDY5608621. Next base: position 20,691 of record NZ_CYTU01000040.1, read on the forward strand.
CCGCCAGGCGATAGCGCAGCGTCGCGAAGCCCAGCGCGCGCATGCGCCGCTCGTTGGCCTGGCAGCCGCGCAGGACCATGCCGAACGGCGCGTGCACCAGCCGGTGCAGCGCGGCCAGCGCCAGCAGCAGCACGCCGAACGCGGTGTAGTACAGCGCCAGCGGCGTATCGAGCCGGAACAGGCCGAAGTCGCTGCCGGCGAACAGCGACATGCCGTCATCGCCGCCGAAGCCCTCCAGCCCCGTGGCCAGGAAATAGAACATCTGCGCGAACGCCAGCGTGATCATGATGAAGGCGATGCCGGACGTGCGCATCACCACGTAGCCGCTCACCAGGCCGACCACGGCGCAGGCGCCCAGCGCGGCCAGCAGGTGCAGCCAGCCGTTCTCGATGCCGTAGTGGTTCAGCACGCCGACGGCATAGGCGCCCAGGCCCAGGTACAGCGCGTGGCCGAAGCTGACCATGCCGCCGTAGCCCAGCAGCAGGTTCAGCGCCAGCGCGGCGATGCCGTACACCAGCACGCGGCCGAACAGCGCCAGCAGGAACGGTTCGCCCTGCCATTGCGCATACAGCGGCACCAGCGCCAGGAGCAGCAACAGCGCGCCGGCGGCGAGCGTGCGGGGAGAGAGTCGAAGCATGTCGGGGCCTCCTTGGGCGCTATCCGTGCCGCACGGGAAACAGGCCCTGCGGCCGCAGCGCCAGCACCAGCGCCATGACGATGTAGATCAGCATCGAGGCGATCGCCGGGCCGGCCGCGTTGGCGGCGGCCGGCGGCAGCGCGGCGCGCAGCAAGGCCGGCAGCAGCGCGCGGCCGAGCGTGTCGACCAGCCCCACCATCAGCGCCGCCAGGAAGGCGCCGCGCACCGAGCCGATGCCACCGATGACGATCACCACCAGCGTCAGGATCAGGATCGGTTCGCCCATGCCGGTCTGCGCCGACAGGATCGGCCCGGCCATCAGGCCGGCCACGCCGGCCAGCACCGCGCCCAGCACGAACAGCAACGTGTTCAGGCGCGCGATGTTCACGCCCAGCGCGCCCACCATCATGCGGTCGGTGGAGCCGGCGCGGATCAGCATGCCCAGCCGCGTGCGGTGGATCAGCGCGTAGCAGCCCGCCGCCACCGCCAGCCCGGCCACGATGATGAGAAAGCGGTACAGCGGGTAGGTGACGCCGAGCAGATCGATGGTGCCCGACAGCCACGATGGCAGGCCCATGCTGATGGGCGCCGGGCCCCAGATGATGCGGGTCAGCTCGTTGAAGAACAGGATGAAACCGAAGGTGGCGAGCACCTGGTCCAGGTGCTCGCGCGGATACAGCCGCGCCAGCGCGATGCGGTCCAGCAGCAGGCCCAGCAGCGCCATGCCCGCCACCACGGCGGCCGCGGCCAGCAGGAACGAGCCGCTGTGGCGGAACACGGTGGCCGCGATGAAGGCGCCCATCATGTACAGCGAGCCGTGCGCCAGGTTGATGAAGTTCATGATGCCGAACACCAGCGTCAGGCCGGCGGCCAGCAGGAAAAGCAGGATACCCAGCTGCAGGCCGTTCAGGGCCTGCACCAGCAGCAATGTCGCGGACATGGCGCCTTACCTCGTTCTTGCCCGGCAGGCCGGCGTCATTTCATGGCGCACTGGGCGGCGTACTGATCCGAGACCTTGGACAGGTCGGCGAAGATCGGGCCCTTGTTGACGAAGCCGACCTTGCCGTCCGCGCCCGCCGCCACGTCGGCGCGGAAGAAGCCGGCCGCCGGGAAGTGGTTCGGCTGGTAGCGGAATTCGCCGCGCACCGACTGGAAATCGGCCGCCTCCAGCGCCTTGCGCAAGGCTTCCTTGTCGTCGGTCTTGCCGCCGGTGCGCTTGAGCGCCGAGCCGATCAGCTGCGCCGCGTCCCACGACTGGGCCGCGTAGCTGGACGGCTCGCGGCCGTACTTCTGGCGGAAGGCGGCGGCGAAGTCCTTGTTGGCGGCGTTGTCCAGGTCGGGCGAGTACGGCACGTTGGTGACCGCGCCGAGCGCGTCCTTCTGCAGCGCGGGCAGGGTGGCGCCGTCGATGGTGTCGACCGACAGCAGCGGGATCTTGTCGAACAGGCCGGCCTGGCGGTACTGCTTGATGAAGTTCACGCCCATGCCGCCGGGAAAGAACACATAGGCGGCATCGGGCTTGGCATCGGCCAGCGCCGCCAGCTCGACCGAGTAGTCGGGCTGGTTGACCTGGGTGAAGACCTCGTTGACCACCTCGCCCTTGAAGAAGCGCTTGAAGCCGGCCATGGCGTCCTTGCCGGCCTGGTAGTTGGGCGCCAGCAGGTAGACCTTCTTGAAGCCCATCTGGTTGGCCATCTCGCCGCTGCCTTCGTGGCGCTGGGTGTTGTTCCACGAGGTCGAGAAGAAGAACGGCGAACAGTCCTTGCCGGCCAGGTTGGTGGGGCCGGCGTTCGAGCCCACCAGGAACACGCCGGCGCCGGTGACCGGCCGCGCCACCGCCAGCATCACGTTGGAATACACCACGCCGGTGATGATCGGCACCTTGTCGCTCTGCACCAGCTTGCGCGCGGCCTGCACGCCGACCTCGGGCTTGAACTGGTCGTCTTCCTTGATGACCTGCACCGGCACGCCGCCGAGCTTGCCGCCGCCCTGTTCGACGGCCAACATGAAGCCGTCGAGCTGGTCCTGCCCCAGCACCGAGCCGGGCCCGGTCAGGGTGGTTAACAGGCCGATCTTCACATCGGCCCAGGCGGCGGCGCCGGGCGCCAGGGCGACGGCCGCGGCGGCGGCCAGCAGATGGATGCGTTTCATGGTGAATCCCCTTGCGTTGCCGTGTCTCACGGTCATGGTTGGCGGGCGGCTCAGCGGTCCAGCCCGAAGAACGTCTGTGTGTTGGCCGACAGGATCTTGTGCTGCACCGCGGGCAGCAGGTCGGAATTCGACACCAGCCGGCCGACCTCCTGCTCGCCCAGCGGATACGGATAGTCGGAACCGAGCAGCACGCGGTCCTCGCCCATCACGTCGATCAACAGCCGCAGCGAGCGCGGATCGAACACGGCGCTGTCGACGTAGAAGCGGTCGGTGTACGACGAGGGCGGCTGCGGACAGTCCTGGCGCACGATGTCGCGGTGGCGCCAGGCGTTGTCCACGCGCCCCAGCAGGAAGGCGAAGCTGCCGCCGCCGTGGGCGAAGCACAGCTTCAGGCTGCGCGGAATGCGCTCGAACGCGCCGGACAGGATCAGCGACAGGATGCCCAGCTGGGTTTCGGCGGGCATGGCGACCAGCCACGGCAGCATCCAGCGCTTCATGCGGCCGTCGGTCATCATGTCCCAGGGGTGCACCAGCACCGGGATGCCGTCGTTGGCGCAGTGCACCAGGAACTGCACCAGTGTGTCGTCGTCCAGGTCGCGCGGGCCGACGTGGTTGCCGATCTGCACGCCCAGGTGGCCGGCGGCGCGGGCGCGCGAGGCCTCGCGGCAGGCCAGCTCCAGGTCCTGCAGCGGCACCTGCGCCAGCGCCTTGAGGCGGCCGGGCGCGAAGGCGCAGTGTTCCAGCGCCAGGTCGTTCATGCGCGCGGCCCAGTCGGCCGCGGCCTGCGCGGGATAGGTGTAGCCGAACATCACCGGCGTGGCGCACAGGATCTGCAGGTCGACGCCGTGGCGGTCCATCTGTGCCACGCGCAGGGCCGGGTCCCACAACGTGGCGTCGACCGGGCGGAAGGGGCGGTCGCCGGCCATGATCTGGCCGGTCGAGCCGTCGCCGTCGCGCCGCAGCCAGGGCGCGCCGGCCGGGTCCAGCGCCGCCGCTTCCTGCCGCGTGATGGGCGGGAAGAAGTGCGCGTGCATATCGATTTTCAGGGTCATAAAGAGGGCGGATGACAGGTTGGGGGCGTCAGGCGGGCGACGGCTGCGCGGCGGGGGCCTGCGCCTTGCCGGGGTGGATCGCGCCGCAGCCGGGGCAGGTGCGCTTTTCCTCGCTGGCGTAGAAGGCCTGGAACAGCGGCGGCAGGTCGGTGACGATGCTCTTCAACTGCACCTCGACGCGGTGCACCAGGTGGCCGCAATGCGGGCAATACCATTCGAAGCCGTCCAGCAGTCCCTGCGGACGCTGGCGCTCGATCACCAGACAGGCGCTGCCGGTCTCGGGGCGTTGCGGCGAATGGCGCACATGCGGCGGCAACAGGAAGATGTCGCCTTCCTTCAGGTCGACCCGTTCGGGCTTGCCGTCGATCCACAGCGACAGCCAGGCGTTGCCGCGCACCTGGTAGAAGAACTCTTCCAGCGGATCGTCGTGATAGTCGGTGCGCAGGTTGGGGCCGCCGACCACGGTGACGATGAAATCGGCGTCCTGCCAGATCTGCTGGTTGCCCACCGGCGGTTGCAGCAGGTGGGCATGGTCCTGGATCCAACGCTGGAAATTCAGGGGCGGGCCATAGGCGGGCATGACGGTCTCCGGGAGGCGCTTGCGGACTTCGCTGAAGGCAAGTCTAGGCGGGGGAAGGGGCCGCGGCACAATAGAAATTGCGCGGTTGGATATGCGGGGTATCTATCGCGGGGTTTCCCTGAACGGGATATCCCGGATGCCGTGGTCGGCGCTCAGGCGCTGGCGGGGCGCTGCGCCGCGATCTGTTTCAGGTAGTCGACCAGCCGCAGGCAGGCCGGCGTCAACGGCCGGTCGGCGCGGATCGAATAGCCGACGTCGCCGAACGCGCCGAAGGCGTCGGTGGGCAGGCGCGTCAGCACGCCCATGGCCAGGAACTGGGCCGCGGCGTCGTAGGGCATCAGGGCCAGCGCGTCGCTGTGCATCAGGATGCCGATATTGGTCAGCAGCGACAGCGATTCGACGTGGCGCGTGGGCAGCCGCACGCCGGCATCGAAGAAGCTGCGCTCGATCGAGGCGCGCAGCGGCGAGGTGGGCGCGGGCAGGATCCAGATGTGGTCGGCCAGCTCGGCCAGCGTCACGCGCGCGGCGCCCGCCAGCGGATGGCACGCGCCGGCCACCAGGCACAGGTCCTCGCGGTAGAGCTTGTGGTGGTCGACGGCGACGCCCGAGATCGACGCCATGTCGGCGCCCGGCAGGCGGCCCACCACGATGTCGACGTCGCCGGTGGCCAGCGCCGGCAGCAACTGCGCCGACGGCCCCTCGCGCACCGTGACCTGGATGCCGGGGTGCTCGGTCATCAGCCGCGCGATGGCCTCGGGCAGCAGCTTGGCCGAGGCCGCGATCAGCGTGCCCACCACCACGTGGCCGCTGGCGCCGCCCAGCACCGCGTCGATGTCGTCGGCCATGTAGCGGATCTCGGCCATCATGGCGTGCACGCGGCGGCCCAGCACCAGCGCCAGTTCGGTCGGCGTGACGCCGCGGTTGGAGCGCTCGAACAGCGTCGCGCCGAAGAACGCTTCCAGGTCGTGGATGGCCTTGGTGACGGTGGGCTGGGTCAGGTGCATTTCGCTGGCGGCGCGCGACAGCGAGCGGCGCGCCAGCACGCGCTCGAAGATCTGCAGCTGGTGCAGCTTCAGTTTGTGGCTGAGCGCGTTGGGCGTGATGCGGAAGTTCGACATGCGCGCGGCCGTCCCGGCGCGGCGGCCGGGGCGGCGATCCTGTTCCGAGGGAAAAGCCGGGAGGCGGTCGGGCGCCATGGCCGCGCGGGTGCCGGTCAGCGCGCCAGCGGCTTGTAGGCGACCGCCTTGATCTCAATCAGCAATTGCGGGTGCGGCAACTGATGCACCGCCACGGTGGTGCGTGCCGGCCCATCGGCGTCGAAGAACTCGCCGTAGACCTGATTGTAGCCACCGAAGTCGTTCATGTTGACCAGGAAAGTACTGATCTCGACCACGTCCGCCAGGTCCGCGCCGGCGCTGGCCAGGATGTCGCGGATGTTCTCGATCACCGCGCGCGTCTGCGCCCGGATGTCGAGCGTGGTGGTGCCCATGGCGTCGACCTCGGCGCCGGCGATGCGGTTGTCGGGCAGGCGCGAGCTGGTGCCGGAGACGAACAGGAAGTCGCCGGCGCGCTTGATGTGGGGATACTTGCCGCGCGGCGTGGCCTTGCCGGCGACGACGGTGGCGCGGGTGGAGGATTGGGTCATGGCGGTGTCCTTGAAGGCGCTGTGGCTCACAGCTTGATGCAGACGTTGGTGGGTTCGGTGTAGAAATGCAGCGAATGGCGGCCGCCTTCGCGGCCGATGCCGGACAGGCCGCTGCCGCCGAACGGCGTGCGCAGGTCGCGCAGGAACCAGCAGTTGACCCAGGCCAGCCCCACCTTCATGGCCTGCGCGACGCGGTGGCCGCGGGTCAGGTCCCGTGTCCAGACGGCGGCGGCCAGGCCGTAGCGGGTGTCGTTGGCCAGGCGGATGGCCTCTTCCTCGGTGTCGAACGGCGCCACGTGGCAGACCGGGCCGAACACTTCTTCCTTGATGCAGCGCGCGCTCTCGGGCAGGCCGGTCCAGATGGTCGGCTGCACGTAGGCGCCGGCGTCGCGCGCATCGCCGAACACCGGCACGCCGCCGCCGGTGACGACCGTCGCGCCTTCCTCGCGCGCCAGGGCGAAATACGACAGCACCTTGTCCCGGTGTTCGCGAGACACCAGCGGCCCCATGCCGGTGTCGGCATCATCGGGCCAGCCGATGCGCAGCGCCCGCGCGCGCTCGGCCAGCGCGGCGACGAAGCGTTCGTAGATCGGGCGCTGCACGTACACGCGTTCGGTGCACAGGCAGACCTGGCCGCAGTTGGCGAACACCGAGCGCGCGGTGCCGTCGACCGCCGCCTCGAAATCGGCGTCGGCGAACACCAGCGCCGCGTTCTTGCCGCCCAGCTCGAACGACACCGGCTTCACGCCCGGCGCCACGGCGCGCATGATGGCCGCGCCGGTGGCCGATTCGCCGGTGAAGGTGATGCCGTCGATGTCCGGATGCGTGGTGATGAACTCGCCCGCCGAGCCCGGCCCGAAGCCATGCGTCAGGTTCAGCACGCCGGGCGGAAGACCCGTGTCGTGCGCGACCTCGGCCAGCAGCGTGGCGGTGGAGGGCGTGACCTCCGACGGCTTCATGATGACGGTGTTGCCGAACGCCAGCGCCGGCGCCACCTTCCAGGTCAGCAGCAGCAGCGGCAGGTTCCACGGCGAGATCACGCCGACCACGCCCAGCGGCTTGCGGTAGGCGTAGTTCAGCGCCTGGCGGCCGTCGGGCGTGTCGGTCATGTAGCTTTCCATGTCCAGCGTGCGCGCCAGCTCGGCGAAGGCGCGGAAGTTGGCGGCGCCGCGCGGAATGTCGATCTGGCCGGCCCAGGACACCGGCTTGCCGGTGTCGCCGATCTCGGCCTGCAGGAAATCATCGAAGCGGCGGTTGATGCCGTCGGCCAGCGCCAGCAGGTGGTCGGTGCGCTGGACCACCGGCAGCGCGGCCCAGGCGGGCAGGGCGCGATGGGCGGCGGCGACGGCCCGGTCGACCTGCTCGCGGCTGGCTTCGTGCGCCTGGGCGATCAGCGCGTGATCCACCGGACTGTGTTTGTCGAAGGTGGACGCGCCGTCTTCGAAGCGGCCGTCGATGTAGTTGCGCAGCTGGCGGATCGTCATGATCGGGATTCCGGGTAGGGCCTCGTGGGCGCTGGCTATAAGGTACGTATACGTACTATTATGGCGATCATAGGCAGCGCCCGAAACGAAGTCAATGCAGGGTTTTGCCCAGGGCGCTGCTTACAATCGCCATGCCCCTTCCCTGGACCGCCCGATGACCGCTTCCCGTTCGACCCCCCGTCCGGCCTCGCCCCGCGCCCTGCGGGAATTCGACCTGACCCAGGTGGCTTCGCACCTGCTGCGCCGCGCCCACTTCCGGGCCGAGGCGCTGTTCGCGCAGGCCTTTCCGGACGAGGACCTGACGCCGCGCCAGAAGGCCCTGCTGATCACCGTCCACCAGAATCCGGGCGCGACCCAGAGCCGCATCGCCGAACTGATCGCGCTGGACCGCAATTCCTTCGCCGAAATGATCGCCCGCATGACCGCCAAGGGCTATGTGCGGCGCACGCGCTCGGCCGAGGACGGCCGCGCCTATGCGCTGGAGATCACGGACGAGGGCATGGCGCTGCTGGCGCGGGTGCTGCCGCGTGATGCGCAGGTGGAGGCGCAGGTGCTGGCGCCGATCCCGGAGGAACTGCGGCCCGTGTTCCTGCAATGCCTGCGCCTGATGGCGGGGCTGGAATCGTCCGAGGCGCCGTGAGGGCGGGAAAGGCCCGCGCCTGGCGGATCGGAGGAGGCGGCCTGGTTAAGGCCTGTCCGACGGCGGTGATGCCGGGGGAGCGGATGCCGGCGCGGCCGGCGCCGCGGATGTCGGCGCGGCAGACGCCGAATCCGGACTCGACGCCGTGGAGGCCGCGGGCGCCTTGGGCTGAGCCGCGCGCCCGAAGCGCAGCGCGAACTGCCGCGTGAACACCGCCCCGAAAAAGAAGATCTGCGCCGAGTAATAGATCCACAGCAGCAACGCGATCAGCGACCCGGCCGCGCCGTAGGCCGACACCGCCGCGCCCCGGCTCAGGTACACGCCGATGCCCCACTTGCCCACCAGGAACAGCGCCGCCGTGACGATGGCGCCGGGAATCACGTCGCGCCAGGAGATCCGCGCGCTCGGCAGCAGCTTGAAGATCACCGCGAACAGCGCCACCACCACCGAGAACGAAAACAGGCTCGACGCCCAGTCGGCCGCCGTGGCGAAGGCCGACGCCGTCCACAGGTCGCCGTAGTACTTGCGCGCGGCGCCCAGGCCCGCGTTCACGGTCAATGAAATCAGCAGGAACAGCGCCAGCACCAGCACCAGGCCGAACGACAGCATGCGACTGCGCACCATGCCCTGGATGCCGCCCTTCTGGTTGCCGGACACCTCCCACAGGTCGTCCAGGCTGGCCTTGAGCTCGGCGAAGGCCGTGGTGGCGCTGAAGATCAGCACGAAGATCGAGATCAGCGCCGCGATCCAGCCGCCACCCGATTCATGGGCGCTGGCCAGCACCGTCTGGATCACCTCGGCGCCGCGCTCGCCGGTCAGGTCGCGCAGCGACGCGAACAGCTCCGAACGCACCGCGTCCTCGCCGAAGAAAGCGCCGGCCACCGCGATCACCAGGATCAGCATCGGCGCCAGCGAGAACACCATGTACAAGGCCAGCGCCGCGCCCTTGCTGGAGGCGCGATGGGTCGACCACTGGTTGGCGGAATCCATCAACAGGCCGCCGATCTCCGACGGACGCAGGGCACGCAGGCTATTGGGAAGGCGCATGGGGCTGGCTCGGGCTAGGGAGCCTTCATTGTAGGGCCCACAAAAGAAAAACCCCCGGGGCGAAGGTCCGGGGGTCTTTCGGGGTACTGCGTTCCCCGGCCGGAGCCGGGGAGGCCTTGCAGGGGAAGCGGGACTTAGAAGTCCATGCCGCCCATGCCGCCCATGCCGCCGGGCATGGCCGGGGCAGCGGGCTTGTCTTCGGCCAGTTCCACAACGGCGGCTTCGGCGGTCAGCAGCAGGCTGGCGACGGAGGCGGCGTTCTGCAGGGCGGTGCGGGTCACCTTGGTGGGATCCAGCACGCCTTGCTCGACCAGGTCGGTGTACTCGCCGGTCGCGGCGTTGTAGCCGTAGTTGCCCTTGCCTTGCAGCACGGTGTTGACCACCACGCTGGCTTCTTCGCCGGCGTTGGTGACGATGGTGCGCAGGGGTTCTTCGACGGCACGCAGGATCAGCTTGATGCCGGCGTTCTGGTCAGGCGTGTCGCCCTTCAGGTCGGAGATGGCTTGCTTGGCGCGCAGCAGAGCCACGCCGCCGCCGGCCACAACGCCTTCTTCCACCGCAGCGCGCGTGGCGTGCAGGGCGTCTTCGACGCGAGCCTTCTTTTCCTTCATTTCGACTTCGGTGGCAGCGCCAACGCGAATCACGGCAACGCCGCCGGCCAGCTTGGCCACGCGTTCTTGCAGCTTTTCACGGTCGTAGTCGGACGTGGCTTCTTCGATCTGGATGCGGATCTGCTTGACGCGCGCTTCGATCGACTTGCTGTCGCCAGCGCCGTCGATGATCGTGGTGTTTTCCTTGCCCACTTCGATGCGCTTGGCTTGGCCCAGTTCAGCCAGGCCGGCCTTTTCCAGCGACATGCCGGTTTCTTCGGAGATCACCGTGCCGCCCGTCAGGATGGCGATGTCTTCCAGCATGGCCTTGCGGCGGTCGCCGAAGCCAGGCGCCTTGACGGCGGTGGTCTTCAGGATGCCACGGATGTTGTTGACCACCAGGGTCGCCAGGGCTTCGCCCTCGACGTCTTCGGCGATGATCAGCAGCGGACGGCTCGACTTGGCGACTTGTTCCAGCACCGGCAGCAGGTCACGGATGTTGCTGATCTTCTTGTCGAAGATCAGGACGAACGGGTCTTCCAGCGCGGCGACTTGCTTTTCCGGGCTGTTGATGAAGTAGGGCGACAGGTAGCCGCGGTCGAATTGCATGCCTTCGACGACGTCCAGCTCGTTTTCCAGCGACTTGCCGTCTTCGACGGTGATGACGCCTTCCTTGCCGACCTTGTCCATCGCGTCAGCGATGATCTGGCCGATCGAGGAGTCGCTGTTGGCCGAGATCGAGCCAACCTGGGCGATTTCCTTGCTGGTCGTGACCGGCTTGGATTGCTTCTTCAGCTCGGCGACGGCGGCGGCGACGGCCTTGTCGATGCCGCGCTTCAGGTCGATCGGGTTGAAACCGGCGGCAACGTACTTCAGGCCTTCCTGAACGATGGCCTGGGCCAGCACGGTGGCGGTGGTGGTGCCGTCACCGGCGTTGTCGGAGGTCTTGGAGGCGACGTCCTTGACCAGCTGGGCGCCGATGTTCTCGAACTTGTCCTTCAGTTCGATTTCCTTGGCGACGGAGACGCCGTCCTTGGTCACGGTCGGGGCGCCGAACGAGCGCTCCAGCACGACGTTGCGACCCTTGGGGCCCAGGGTGGTCTTGACGGCGTTGGCGAGGACATTCACGCCACGGACGATGCGCACGCGGGCGTCGTCACCGAACAGTACTTGCTTGGCAGCCATTTGTTAGCTTCCTTCGAAAATTCGTTTGAGGCAGGGTTTACTGGACCACGGCGAGGATTTCGTCCTCGCGGATGACGAGCAGTTCTTCGCCGTCAACCTTGACGGACTGGCCGGCGTACTTGCCGAACAGAACCTTGTCGCCAGCCTTCAGGTCGACCGGCAGGATCTTGCCGTCTTCGGTCTTCTTGCCGGGGCCGACGGCCACGACTTCACCTTGGTCAGGCTTTTCAGCGGCGCTGTCGGGGATGACGATGCCCGACGCAGTCTTACGCTCGTTTTCGAGGCGTTTGACGATCACGCGATCGCCCAGGGGACGCAAGGCCATGAGGAACTCCTGTTACTAAAGAAGAAAGTGAATGATCGGTTAGGCCCGGGAGGACTGTTAGCACTCACCGGAGTCGAGTGCTAATTATAGGGATGATGTCGCGGGGTTCAAGGGGGGGCAGGCCGCTGTTACATATGGCCAGGGGGGATCCTGGAATTTGTGCGGAAGCATTCGTCCCTAATATCAGATGTCGAAATTCACCCAACTTGGGATTTACGTCATCCGGTTTGGGAATCGAGACTTTTCGATATACAAGTGTCGAAATTCATCTAACTTGGGATTTACGTCATCCAGTTTGGGAATCGAGAATTTCCGATATACAAGCACTGGCGCGGCCTCTGACCAGGTTTTGCCTCTAAAGGTCCGATTTTGGGTGTTGATCGCAGGGTGACCCGCCCTTCTTACAGAACGAAGCCTGCGCCAGTCGCTGGCTACTCGAGGCGCCTGGCCGGGCACGCCGCGCCGGTCCGGTGCGGGCACGCGTCTTCCCGTTCACATTGCGCGTCAACTTGGACAGTCGATCCGCTACCGATGCCTCCGACCTGGTGGCGCTGCAACCACACCACAACGGCCTGGTCGCCTGCCAGCGAACAGCGCAGGCGACGCTTTTCAGGGCTGCTATTGATATGAAACATCGAGGTAACTCCAAATGAAAGGAGGCCTCATCGTGCAGTCACGACCGCGGGAGCGACCAAATAAAAACGCCGATCAGCTCGAAAGCTGGTCGGCGTCGCACAGCGGGGGAAACCCACCGTAGGGGTGGCCTTATTTTTCCTTGGAGATGCGCTTCCGTCAAGCGGCCATCGATAGATTTCACCGCCGAGGTTTGCGACTGGCGCGCGACTTCCACCAGCACGCTCTGGCGGCCTCCCTGCACGTGCCGGCCGCGCCGCTGTCGACGACCGTCTGCTCGCCCTGGCGGGCTTCCTGCTAGTGCCGCGGCGGCCGCCGGCGTCGCCTAGAAAATTCACGCATCTTCTTTCGACAAGAATTGGGTCGAGCAATTGGCGACGACCGCGGCCGCCAGCTCCGGCGAAGCGTTCTGCACCGTGGCCACATCCGCGGAGGCCGTCACCTCGAGCGCCCGCATTTGGCTATACACCTCAGCCCAAATGGGCGCGAGATGGATGATCGTGTTGACTGCGTGCCGCTGCTGCAGGTCCTCCAGCCGGTCCTTCAAGTGCACCAGGTCTTCCTTGTCGAACACCATGAATTCCTGAAAGGGGTGCCAGGTCAGAACCAGTTCATCAGACGGTCGACGGCCCTGAAAAATTCGGCGCACGTCCAAGTTCGAGGCAATGCTGTTCGCCGAGGCAAAGTCCAAGCCCGCGTCCATCAACAGCTTGGCCAACCGCATCAGGCACAGGTCCACCACCCCGAAGTGGGGCGTTTAAAGGGAGCGGCTACACGAAGCCAGGCAAAGGAACTTCTCCTGCGCCGCAACCGAAAGGACCACATCAATGCCCCTCCAACCTCAAACTGTTGTTCAACGCCTGGTAGCCGCTGCTGGCGCCGTGCTGCTGGCGCTGGCCGTGGCCTGCACCATTAACTTGCCGCCGACGCGGCACGAAGACTATCCGCTGCCGCGCGTGCAGGCGGCGTCGCCGGCCCACATGGCGCCTGAATGACGCCGGCGCCGGCTTGGTCGGCGCACCCGCCCTTTGCAACCCAGGCCCGCGCCCAGCGCGGGCTACCTGGTGCTGCCCTGCAACGCTTCCTCTGCCCAGTGTAGGAATGTCGGCGCCGTCATGGTGTACATGCGTCTCACATCAACCGGCCTGTGGCTTCGTGAATGCGGCAACATCGCAAAATCCCGATTTAGATGAAGTTTTCCTCGCAAAATCCCAACTTGAGTGACTCGACGAGACCAACGTCAATGACGCACTTTTCACAGGGTATTGATTTGACGGTGATGCCGTCCCCTCGCATGCTGAACGTCGACAACTGCTATACCAATAGCACTATGTGCTATGGAATGCGGATATACTGGACTCGGTTGGGTTCCTGCACGCAGGTCTCCCCCCGCGTGCGAGCGCTGGCCCGACGGGCGGCGCCACGGCCGCAGCGCACCAGGTGAGGCCGTGGCGCCGAGCCACCGTCGGGCGCCCTGCCCGCCCCGTTTCCAGCATCTACCGTGTGAGGTATCCAGTATGTCCAAAGCAAGTGAGTACGCAGCCCTGAAACGCCGCATCGAGCAATACGAATCCGACCATCCCGAGCTGGTCGTCCTGGCCGTCTCCAGTGCCACCGCCGGTCGCCCGTCGCCCGACGCGCCGCTGGAGAAGGTGATCTATAAGACGAAGTCCGACGAGATCTGGCTCGTCTTGGCCGTCGGCTACGGCTGGGCCCAGCGCAACGTGGTCTGGTCCGCCAACCTGCACGAGGTCAAGGTAGATCCGCGTCGCCCGCGCATGGTTGACCATGGTCAACCGGCCCGCGTGATCTTCGAAGAGGTGGACCACTAAGCCGGCACATGGCCTGCGCGCGGCGCGCGTAGGCCTTCTGCCGCCGGCGCTAGCCGCCACTGGCCAATGCCGCAAACGATCCGCAAAGGTGTTCCCCCTATGTCCCCTGAATTCGATCCCGACGCGCCCGTGTCGCCCCTGGCCAACTTGCCGGCCGGCGTCTATTCGGCCGACCGCAAGACCTTCAACGCCGAGGTATTCGGCAAGCTTCTAGTGGCCGCGCGCGCGCTGGTCCCCGTCACCCTGGTCCAGGTGGCGGCCGACACCAACATTCATCACAGCACGCTGTCCAAAATGGACAAGGGCCAACCCGTCGACCTGCAGAAGTGCGCCCGGGTGCAGGGCTATCTTGAGCACCGCGGCATAGAATTCGTGGCGGGCACCCGCGAGATTGCCCTGCGCTTCGACCCTAACTTCCGTGCCGGCGGCGGTGTGGCCATCACCATAGACCCGACGATGCCGTCCGGGACGCGCTTCATTCATCCTCGGGCGCTCAATCTGGACGATCTGTTGGCTACGCTGCAGGAGGCCGGCGTGCAGGTACAAGGTGAGCCAGTTTTACGGCAAATCCTGGAGCTGGATCTGACCAATGACTGGTGCGGTGTATTAGTTGGCCTGGCGCGAAGTGGCAGGAAGAACGGTGTGCGGTTCATGCGAGCGACCTCCGGCGGCCCCGCCGACTATGAGCTAGTCGAGCTGCTGCGCGATTTCCCCTTCGCCGACGAGAACGCACGTCGCGATTTCGTGCGCAACATTCTCGCGGTCGAGCAAGGGGCTCCGGAGCCTGCATCGGCTCCCATGCTTTTTGGACGCTAGCGCATTTTTCCAATACGCCCGTAACGAAGGTATAGCGCCAGCATCCGAGCGGGATGCACACCCATGTGCGTGCATGGCCCGGTCTTCCACATTAGCTCCCCTTCAGCTTGTATGACTCAAGCGCTTTTCAACATCTGCCTGTGCGCTTCCCTGGCCCCTGGGGCAACCAATTCAAAAAAGCTCAGGTTCAGTGTTTGGGTAAACACGTCCGTGAAGTATTCAAATGTGGCGAGTTCATGCGAAGTGATCACAAACTTCGCCCCTTTCTCGTACATGAAGAACATGGCCGCGTTGGAGTCGCAAAAATCAGCAAGGCTCTCAGGAACTTCAGTTGCTCCGTGGATAAAGCAATTGCGAATCATCGCTATGCCACCAAGAGTCTTGGCGTATGTCGAGTAGTCGTATTCACCTTCATATGCGACCGGAATTAGCAAACCCGTTTGCTGAATAAAGTTGTTGAACACTTTCTCGATGTTGTCGTAAAGCTTCTTCCTATGCCAGGCGTCTAACCGCTGCTTCCAGAGCACGTTCCATGTTTCGAGTTGGCCTTCGCTCTGACTGCGAGCCTTGTAGGCCTTTCTCAAATTGATAAATTCATCTCCCTTGCATATGCTGAGAGGATTGTGCTCGAGATAGGCTCTGAATAGCTTGAAGATAAACTCCTCCAAGCAGGCATAAAGATTGCAGAACCCCCACGCGGGGAGCATTGACATTGTGCTCTCATGGACCTCGGACGCGAAGTCTCCATCCCAGGCTCGCACATAAGTAAGAGCGGGACCTTCTCCGCCAGGCTGATTTCTGATGCCACTTATCGCGAACGTTTTGCCCGTATCTAGCCATTCTCGGGATTTGTATTTCTCGGCGGCGATTTGCAGTCCGTTTATGGCAACGGCCCATCGGAGAAATGTGCTGTGAAAAACGCCTCCGAAATCCATGGTGATCGCATTGGCGTCCTGGGCCCATCTGGGTTCTATGCAACTACCTTGGTACTCGAGCCACTTTGCCTGATCTGGGGCTTTTGGGTCAAAGCCGGCGTCCATGATCGGAATCATTTGGCGCTCGATAAAATTGAGCTCCGTCCATGAGGTAGTATTTCCGCTCAATGAGTCTTTCCCGTTGCGGTGTTGTTGGCTCATTTTTTCCAGGCTCTCTTCTTCAGACAGGCCGGGCGCGCAACTGACGATATCGGTGCACTACCGCCACTGCGGTAACTGGCGAGGATTGTCTCTGGAGATCCTCATATGCTTGAAAAACGAGCTTGGAAATTCTGTAGATATCGTCCGTGGGGAATTCGATCTGCACAGCCGCGTTGGCCTGGCGGAGAAATGCTATCAATGCTTCTCTAGTGCCACTTGCTGCAAAGTAATCGAGGGGGTTCGGAGGTGTGGGCTCCTGCAGGATCTCCCACACGCCACTCGGGTCGCGGCGAACGCGAATATTCTGATCCTCGCCGACAGGGACTCGCAAAACTACTCCGCGCGCATCGTCCGATACCTTTTCTGCCTTATCGGGATTTGCGCCCAAGCTGCTGGTTTCGATCGCGTGCAAAATCCGGTTCAACTGCGCGGCTGAATTGGGCATAGTATTTCTGGTTGTATCAGTAAGAGAAGTGCGAGGATACCTCAACCTGGTGACGCGGGAAATAGTTGGGTACATGCGATCCTGGAGCTGGACCTGACCAACGACTGGTGCGGTGTATTGGTCGGCCTAGCGCGAAGCGGCAGAAAGAACGGTGTGCGGTTCATGCGACCGGCCTCCGGCGGTCCCGCCGACCGTGACCTAGTCGAGCTGCTGCGCGATTTCCCCCTTCGCCGATGACAACGCGCGACGCGCGTTCGTGCACAACATTATTTCGCAGGATCAATCCTAATGACGTCAGAGCTATCGCCTAAGCGAGGCGCAGCGGACGTCGTCGCGCTGTTGCGCGGTTCTGCCGGCCGCTTGCAATTTCATTACAAACTGTGTCAATGTACCCGTTGCGACGAACATTGCTTCGCGCACGACATTTGCCTCTAGGGGCTGATTTCGCGATGCGATTCCTGGTTGACTCCCTGCTCTCCCAGACGCAGCCAGCGCAAGCACTGACTACCGCGGGCGCCTGCTGGACCGATTCAGGCAGTCCCCCAGGGCGGTCAGATGTCTGCTTGCTTTGGCCGCCTTAAAAGTCATGCAGCGAGTGCCGTGCAAGTAGTAAGCGGGTAGGATTTCCGCAGCCCGCCTCTCCACAGGGGTAGTCCCATGCGCTTCTCGAAGTCCCATGAGGGGAAATATTTTTTGGAATAATTTTGTTGAATTTTTCAGAAATGAGGCGTAGATTGCTGTTGTCAAAGACTTTTATCGCTCCCAATGAATGCCGTCCCCCAGGAAGAAGTCGTAAGTCGCCTTGGTAAAGCTCTCCCTGCGCTGACATCTTGCATCGCGCGAGCATGGGCGCGCTACGGAGAGTACCCTGCCGAGCTCAGGATGGCTCATTCCTCCCGTTCGCGCGCGAGCTTGATCCATGACCACGCCATCGACTTTGCCCGGCAGCACTTCGATGTGCATCCTGGCTCGCAATGTCAAGAAATACGCAAGCTTTTCCTGGTGTACTTCGACGCCGGGATCGTTGTGAGATTCAAGAAACTCGATGAGAAGTTCCGAGCGAGCAACATCCATACTCAGCAATGTATGAAATTTATGGATCAGCTTCCCTTGCCGAGCTTTGGGGAAACAATCAACCTGCATGTCGGCTATCGGTTGAACCGTCTACAGACGGACCTGGAGGGCATCTATCTTGCCTGCCCTAATGGACCGACCACGAATGCTTGGGTGATGCATATTGGCAACACCGCAAGTGGCGACGACGCACTTAGCCTCGTCCCCCACCTTCCGATTCCCCCGGCACCTCCTGCCACGGCGAAGAAGGTTGTAAAGTTCGCGCCTCGCAAGCAGGACCGAGGAAATGGAAAAGCAAGTCAATAACCGCATGATCACCATGGCGCGTGAGTCACGAGAGATGACTCAGGCCTCGCTCGCCCGTGCACTGGGTGTCACGCAGGGAACGCTCTCAAAGCTTGAAGCCGGAATGGTGTCTTGCCCCGCAGATCTGCTAGCTAGGCTAGCGACCGCGTTGGACTACCCTCCGTCATTCTTCAATTCAACCAAACCACTGCATGGTATCGGCACGGGAGCCCACCACCTTCTTTATCGTAAACGCGCCTTACCGGCCAAGACGCTCAAGCGCATCGAAGCAGAGATCAATCTCAAGCGAATGCACCTTGAGGAGTTGTTAGCATCTACGGAGATGGAGTCGGACCTGATGTTGCCCCGCTTGGATGTTGAAGATTTCCAAGGGGATGCAGCTCAAGTGGCTCAGGCGGTGCGAATCACATGGAACTTGCCCTCAGGTCCTATAGACAACGTAACCGAGCTCATCGAGCGCGCAGGCATCATCATCATCGAGCATGACTTCGGCTCGGATCGCGTGGATGCAACTAGCCTTCGTTGTGACGGTCTCCCGCCGATGGTTTTTGTGTCATCTGGCTTTCCGGGTGATCGTCTGCGCTTCACCTTAGCGCACGAACTGGGACACCTAGTGATGCATACCGTGCCACACCCTGCTGTCGAAGACGAGGCCAACCAGTTTGCCGCTGAATTCCTAATGCCTGCTTCGGAGATTGGACATCAGTTGCACCGATTGGATCTGTCGAAGGCTGCGCGACTCAAGCCATATTGGAAGACATCTATGGCGTCATTAGTCTATCGGGCACGTGAACTTGGCCGAATTACGGACAGCCAGTTCAAGTACCTTTTCTATCAACTGAGCGCTAGTGGGATGCGGACGCAGGAACCAAGCGAGTTGGCGATTCCGAAGGAACAGCCAACTACGCATGCTGCTTTGGTCGACTATTTCCGCCTAAATTTGGGCTACAGCATCCAAGAACTAATGGAGCTCTTCCGGCTAAATGAGCGAGATTTCTCTCGACACTATGTTCCAACTGAGCCCGTATCTCATTTGCGGCTGGTAACTTCAGACAAGTCTTGATCGATGACATCAATTTAGGCTCTTGCGCGTTGCTCCAGACGCCAAGACTCTGTTATCTGGAGCGTTAGGAGTGAAGTGTGGCCACAAACAGCAAGCAGACGTCCCGTGGTGTCGCCTCAACCGCGGGGAAGACTCTGGGCAGTTCGTCCGCAAGCAGCTTGCAAAAGTCGCTCGCAGGATCTGCATTACGCCAGACCGGCAGCTCGGCTCAAACCGGTGCCAACTTGGAAGCGCGGGCTTCTCGCGCTCTCGATAACTCGCGCTCGGCGGCTGTGACGAAGACATTGGCTGGATCTGTGGTGTCTCAATCCAACAAAAAACGTTAAAAGTCTAAAGCTACACTATCAGGCCGCATCTCGAAAGAAATGCGGCCTTTTTCCGCACTGGGGCTTTCTGATGTTGCCGTCATGCCCACTGAGCCTCTCATCCTTTACCAGACCCAAGGGGTTGCAGTCGGATTCGCCAAGTGCCAGCAAGCGAGCCGATCGAACTAGTGCCTGGAACCCGAGATTTTATCCAGAATTTGCATAGCCACCCTTGTTTGAAGAAGCATCGCACTACAACAGCTTTTTGTGTGATAGCACCTGGCGCTCCGGAGGCATCTAGAAGACGCTGGTCAGCGTAGTCAGATCCTCAACCCCAAGCCACTGACGACTCCCTCGGATCCATCTCATCAAGAGCATCCCCGTCAATCCCATCGGGCCCGTATGCTGCCATGGTCAGCATATCTAAGATCGGCGTTATCTCGATTCCCATAATCTGAATTCGTTGTTTTGTCATCCGCTAATAAGCGGTTGTCGCATTCAAGGCTCGGAAATACAGTTCGAGGGTGTGCGAAGCCGCGAGGAGCGGCGCAATCTATACGGCCGATTGACTGAACACGGCAACAACGGGAGCTCATTTGACTGTTACGTCTAACGATTTCGGCATTTGCCTCGAGCGCTTACGAAAGCGCAGGGAGATGCATGCCAATCGTCTGGCGTTGCTTGCGGGTGTGGATCCTTCTTACATCACTCTACTCGAACGAGGACGCCGTCCCCCTCCCAGAGATGCTGTCCTTGGGCGTCTGATTGCAGCGCTCCTGCTTACTCCGCAGGAAGAGCAGGAACTCACTCGGGCCGCCTTGAACGAGCTCACACTGTGGCACATCGAGCGAATCAATGGGAACACTTCTGCAAGAGAATTGGCGAAGCGCATTTTTACGAACGACGCCCGACTGAGTGAGCAGGATTACCGAGTCATTGACTCACTTGTCCAGGCGCTGCTTCGTGAAAGCGGTACCACACGCGAATCGTGTGGAGATGCTGCAGCCCCTAACAGGGGGGAGCGGCTGGCATTAGCGGAGAAAGCCATGTAGAAAAAAGAAAACGCCGATCAACTCGAAGGCTGACCGGCGTTGTACAGCGGGCGAAACCCACCGTATTGGCGTACCTCAAGTTTCCCTCTGCTGAGCAATCCCGTCAAGCAAATTTCCGGCCTGTTTCAACAGGCTGCGGATTCCTATTGCCCTACGGAGGCAGAGATATGCTGCAGACACCTGGCCGGCAGGTGGTGACTCGTTCGCCGCATCGCCGCGTTGGTTACATCAGTTGCCCATGGTTCCAAGACCAGCAGATCCAGTACGAAAGCTTGCTTGAACAGAGCTTCGTCCGGATTGCGCTCTTGTGCCCTGGCGCCACCTCAATCGAGTCTCAACCCTTCAAGCTCAGCTTGCCAAGTGGTGGGACCTACACGCCGGACTTTCTTGTCCGGTGTGGTTTGGGCGTCCCAATTGTCGTTGAGGTCAAGCCGAGAGCCTTCATCAAGAAACACCGCAGCAAGCTGCTGGAGGCAACGGCTTGTCTCGCGGGCCACGGCTATCGCTTCCTGCTCACAACGGACGAAGAGATCAATCTGGACGGTCGTGCCGAACGTGCCTCTCTCATCCTTCGATATGCCAGGTGTGCCGATAGCACTGTGCATGCGCGCGAGTTCTCCACGAATCCACCGAAGATCAAGTATCCCGCACCGCTGAGCGATGTGGCAGAAATATGTGGCCTCAAGTTTCATCAGGCACTCGGCCTGGTTGGCCGCCGGTCCCTGTATGTAGGCGAAGACCTCAGCCTGGATCTGGTCTATGACCTCAACTCATTGATGGAGACCAACAATGGCAACTTATCCGCTGATTCGTGGCTTCGTAGCGCTGATTGGTGAGCGGCATTTCGCCTTTCATCGGATGCTCGACCTTCACACTGTTCAATTGGAGGATGTCCAGACGGGTGCGTTTCGCACTATGCAGGTGGCAGATCTGCAGCGGCAGGTCGCACGGGGGAAGATTCGTGTAGTGGGAAGCTCAGGCTCTGATCAATTCCTCGCGACGCAAGAAGAAAAGATGGATGCGATAGTCTCCGTCGAAATGCTGACTCGGGATCAACAGGAAGAGTGGCAACGGCGGCAGGCCTACGTGCTTGCGATGCGGCGCAGAGGCGTTTCTCGAGGAAACAAGAGACGCGTGACCGAGCTGTTGCCGCTCGTCTCTCAAACGCTTAAGGATCCTGACCTGCCCCCAGACTTAGTACGGCACCGAAATAGAGTCCAGGGTTAAAAACCGTTGTTGTCGATGCGCCTGAGCAAACTGCTCCGGCGTTAAGTATCCCAGCGCGCTATGCGGGCGTTCGGTGTTGTACTCGACGCGCCAGTCTTCGATCAAGGATTTGGCTTGGCGCAGCGACATGAACCAATGCTCATTCAGGCATTCATCGCGGAATTTTCCGTTGAAGCTCTCGATGTATGCATTCTCCACGGGTTTGCCTGGTCTGATGAACGACAGCTTCACGCCGACCTGATAGGCCCAAGCGTCCAAGGCCCTGCCGGCAAACTCTGGGCCGTTGTCCACGGTGATGGATTTGGGCAGCCCATGCAGTTCCGCAAGCCGTTGCAGCACCTGCGCCACCCGCAATCCCGGCAGTGATGTATCGACCTCGATGGCAAGACACTCGCGCGTGTAGTCATCGACGATGTTCAAGCACCGGAACCTGCGGCCATAGGCCAGACCGTCGGACACGAAGTCCATCGACCAGCTCTGATTCGGCGCCGTCGCAACGGGACGAACTACCCGTTCTGCGGGAGCGATGCGCTTGCGGCGACGCTTACGAACGCTCAAGCCGGCTTGGCTGTAAAGCCGCCAGACCCGCTTGTGATTCGTCTGCCAGCCTTCACGGCGCAGCAGAATATGGATGCGCCGATAGCCGTAGCGTCGCTTGAGCGCTGCCATCTCCTTCATGCGCTCGGTCAATGCCACATCGTCCGTGCGCTTACTTTCATAAGCGAATAGCGACCGGGAAATGCCTACCAGCCCGCAGGCCCGGGTGATACCCATGCCGCGCTCGGTCATCAACGTTCTGACCGCTTCGCGTTTGGCCTGCGGGCTTGCTACTTTCGGCTCAAAAGGTCCTGAAGCGCAGCCTTGTCCAGCATCGATTCAGCCAACAGCTTCTTGAGCTTGTTGTTCTCTTGCTCCAGCTCCTTCAGTCGCTGGGCGTCCGAGACGGTCATACCGCCGAACTTTGCCTTCCAGTTGTAGTACGTGGCCTCCGAGATCCCGTGCTTGCGGCACAGTTCGGCCACCTTGGCCCCTGCCTCGGCCTCCTTCAGCACGCCGATGATCTGTTCTTCCGTGAATCGTTTCTTCATTGTCGTTCCTTTGTGAACGGACTCTACATCGATTTCGTACTAACCACGGGGAGCAGGTCAGACGGACTCTAATGTTTCGAATAGGGAAAGGCCGATTGCTACGGTGTCGACGTAGATAACGGTCGGACGTTCGGGATGCCAAAGCGAATCGTAATAGCGTGGTTGTCGTGATGCTGGACGAGGATTGACCTCTCGTCGTTGAAAGTGCTCACTCGCATTAGCTATGCGCACGCGGTGGCCCCGGGACTCTAGGTGTCGGTATAGCTTGTTCGCGATCCTGACGATGGACTCCAGCTGGGCAGGCGAAGTCAAAATATCGGGAAGCAGTCGCTTGCGCGGCTTGTGGTAGCCCTCGTCGGAGATTCGGCCTATAGGGATAAGACCGATTGCCCCTTCGATCAGTGGATGGGTGGCGGGAATCCGTTTGTGCCGCAGGCTATTTTTTCCCGTTTCTCTTGGGGTTGTCTCGATCCTAGGGGAGGGCACAGTTTCGGTGATTGCCTCCACTTGGAGGCTTGGCGGCCGAGAGGGCCTGTCTGGCGGTGGCCGACGACGCTGTTGTGGGGGGAGCGGATTGGCAGGCAACCATTGGAGTTCGTCTCCTGGTGCTGCCGGCGGTAGGGTAGGCTTAGGTGGAGCTTTGCCCACAGCCTGTTTGGCCCAGTAGCCGGGTTGAGGCCTGGGCACATGCAAGCGTTTGCAGATCCGGGCTAGAAAGCTATCGGAGACGCCATACTTAGCGGCTAGATGCGTAGCTGGCTCCGACCAGACCGCCTCGTAGAGGGCTTCGCGCGAGATGGGGGAGGAAATGCCTGGTTTGTTGTCTGGAACGGACGTTTGATCCATAGGGCTCCACCAATTCTTCGGCTGCTTTCGGGAAAGAACTGGGCTATTTAGTACGAGGAAGCCCTGTGCGCTCAAATCCTTTGTAATAGCCGAGCGCCGGGCCCGGGTAAATCGTGCTTTCGCCCGACCTCTATCAGCCCCGCCCTGCAAAATCCCAAGTCACGTGAAGTTTTACTCGCAAAATCCCAACTTAAGTGACTTGCGGATCCCATCGGCCATGACATAATTTCCCTAAATGCTTGATTTAATTAGGATGTTGTTCCCACTCATGATGAACTTCGACAACAAGGACTGGCACGGCCTCCAGCCGGATTTCGCCTCTGGAGGTCCGATTTCCTGCGTCAAGTCCAGGGTGACGCGCCGTTTCTCAGGCAGCCTCGGCCGGTACTTCAGGCAGCGGCCCACGGGCCGCCGCCTGGGCGGCTGCTGTGCGTATCTTCGTCATCGGCATATCCATGATCCTTAGTCCTCATGATATGCCTCGCACACAAAATCACGGATAGGCCCGGGGGCTTACCATCAACCGCCATAGCATTGCGCGTAAGCAAAGTCGACCAAGCGCTTGTCTGAGACATCTTGTGGCGTGGACGGCTCTACTTGGAAATGCCCGAACATATCGTCGTTGCAGATCCTCACGTTCTTGCGCTGCGTACCTTCCTGCAATACGCAGGAGCCGCCAAAACTGTGATTACCCCCAGCGACGCCAACCGGTAGGTCAACCAGCTGGCTACAACCGATGATTCGGCCGCTTTGCTTCTGCTGCGCCAACGATTGGTTGAACGATTCAACGCGGGAGTTGGGATCGCGAATCGGCACAACATTAACGCATTCGGTTTGGTTGCCCGGCAGCTTGCAGTCTGAGTACGCCTCGCCATTGGCAATATGTTTCTCATTACGCGCCAGCATGGCGATGCGGGTTGTGTATGCTTGCCGCAGGCAGGCGCTGTCTTGGCAAATGTCACGAGCGTATTTAATCCAGTTGCGCTGTTCTTTGGCCAACTCTTTCTTGCCATAGGCATCGGTTGCGGCGAGTGCCGTTTCATAGGCCCCGTGCAATTTTCCATCCAGCGCGGATGTCTCGGCATCGCTGCAGATCAACCTTTCCGTAGCGCTCACGGCCTTGTTGCAATCAAAACTGGCGGCTTGGGCGCCAGTCCATAGTGTTGCAAGGCCCAACGTAAAGAGCAGCTTCATCGCATGTGCATACCGTGTCTTCCGTGCGTAAGCGGGTGGGCGTGTTGAATGCGGCTGGGTCATGATCCTAACTTCTCAGGTTGTATGTCGATGGTATCTTGCGTACAGCACAATACATCTCCTGTAGAAGTTCAACAAACCTGGAAATTTGGTCGCTCAATTTGAAAAGTAGCAATTGTGTGAACAGGAGGGTGATGCGGCCTTCCATCTTGTTCAGGCGCAGAGGCTATGTTCGTGGAGCAGCACAGGTCGGAAAGATGATTACTATGCGTGATGGCGGGACTGGCCATTCAGATAGGCAACTACAGTTCGCACGATGAGAACCCCCAATATTTTCCGTCGCTGGTGGGATCGGCAGAACGAACGGAACGCCATCAAGAATGACTTGATCGCGTTCAGCAAGGATTGTCTGCTGGCCGTGGGCCGGCATGTGCCCGATGCCCGCCGCCCTCGCGTCCGGGGCGTTTGGTACGGCGACCCAACGCACTCACGGATCGTGTGGACGGACGGCGCGGGCCGCAAGTGGCGATGGCCTCTTTTCATTCTCTTCTCCGTCTGCCAGAAGACGCCCGATGAACGCGACCTGATCATCGAGAAATCGTTGCGGAATCTGTTGAGCCCGCCGCCAGTGAGTCAATGGCGTGAACCGGAGTTCCGCACCGCAGAGCAAGTGGCGCAGCGACTGCTGGCATTGATCGCCGTGGTGTGGCGTGCCGATGAACGTGAAGACGTTGCGATGGAAGGCATTGCCTGGGCCGAGCAAAACGATGTCATCGCATTGCTTTCCCCGGCAGAAGCCCTCTACCTGGGACAAGCGCAGCGGCCTGCGCATCAGGACCTTGTGAATTTCAGTTGGCGCGCCGAGGCCATCGTGCCGCTGGCGTGGGCCCTGGGCGGCATGCCTGAGCTGCCGCCGTCTTGCCAGCGTGCGGACATCTGGGCGATCCCGCTGGTGCAAGTGGCCAAAGCCGCTCCGGCCGACTTCGTCGCCAATGCGTGTCTGCGGTCACTCGATGAGGTGGCGGACGAGGAACACCGACTGCAGGATGAGCACTGGCACGTGCACGACGCACAACTGCGCGGCCGACCCATCCCCGCCCACCTGGACGCTGGCGTGGTCACGGAGCGCCGCTATGCATTGAGCTGGATGGTGGGCTACGGCGAGTCGTGGGACGACGTGCCTGTAAATACCTGACGTCCCGCAGCGACTTACAATCGTTATTCTCTTCAACGCAATGGACGGTCTCATGCTGCCGCTTCGCAGAACTGTTCGTCCAGTTTCTCCATCCGCCTAGAAAGCGCGCTTCCGCCCAGATGCCGACTGCCATTGCGGGGGGCTAGCGTGTATCCGCATCAAATTCCATTCCGTCAATGACGTTCGCGCATGATGGCCGCATTGAGCGTCTCGATCGGGACGTCCCCGGCAGCATCCAGCTCTCCACTACGGAGCCTTCGTCTCCTCTTGCGCCTTCTGCTTTTCCTTGTCCTTCTTTTCTCCGTCGTAATGCGACTTGATGGCGAGGAACATGCCCGTGCCCAACACGAGGAGCTTGAACGTACCGAAGATTACGGGGACCCAAAAATTCATCATTTCCTCAAAACGCTGCTTCAGCAGCATTGTTTACGACCTGTGGGCCGGCCTCTGCGCATCCAGGCACATCGGGCGCGGCGAGCGCCCATTTCCATACAAGAAGGCAGATTTTATAGAAAAATCCCATACAAGAATGGAAATTCTACCTCAGCTATCCATACAAATGCTTGAATCGTTTGATTTGTATGTCTTTCTGAGAGAGATTTTGCAGCAAAAAAACCATACATAAAGACAAGACATCTCTCCCGCGCCGCCACGGGGGGGCGGAGCCCATCGCCGCACGATTCCACCGCCCACCTGGTTGTCGGCGCTCATTCAATTTCATGCCTGCCAGGTCCGATGGTCGTGCGCGAAGCTGTCCTTGACACAGGCCGGCCCGACCAGCCACGCGGGCGCCAACTCCGGGCGTCCCAGATGGTAGCCCTGCAGCGCGTGCACGCCCGCCTGCGTGGCGGCGGCGACGTCAGCTTCGGTTTCGATGCCTTCCGCGATGACGCATGCGCTCAGGTCCGAGCACAGTGTCACGAAGTGCTTGAGCAGCGTCTGGGGCTGGCGCTTGCCTTCCGTCTGGGTCACGAAGGTCTTGTCGATCTTGACGATATTCGGGCGCGTTGCGGCCAGGAAGCTGATGGTGCTGTAGCCGGCGCCCATGTCGTCCAGGGCAATCCGGCAGCCCATCACGCGCAATGACAACAACAGATTGGCCGCCTCTTCGGCGTTGGTGATGGCGCTGGTCTCGGTGATTTCGAGCGTCAGGCGCTCGGCGATCCCGGGATTTCTCGCCAGATAATCCTGCAGGACGCGCCACCAACCGTCGTGCTGCAAGGACAGCGCCGATACGTTGGCTCCCAGGCAGATATCCGGGTGGCGTTCAAGCAGGCCGATGGCGGTCCAAAGCACGCTGCGGTCCAGTCGGGCGACAAGGCCCAGCCGTTCCAGCGCCTGGATGACGGGATAGCAAGTCGTGGCGGTGTTGCCGTCGATGCGACGCAGCAGGGCTTCGTGGTAGAGCGGCACCCGGAGGCTCGACGACACGATGACGGGCTGGAAGGCCAGGGTGACATGGCCGGAATGGACATCGTCGAAGAACGCCGTCGCCATGTCCATGTCGTTGCGAAACGCCGTGAGCCGCGCGTTCAGGGATTGGGTGGTTTCCGGCAGCGGGGGCCAGGCGTGAGCAGGATAGCGCGCCGTATCGAACGGAGACGCCTCCAGACAGGTCTCGGGCACCCCCAGGGTGACCAGTACCTTGAGCAGGATGCGGTGACCTTCGCACTCCAGCGGCTCGCAGGAGACGGCCGCCTTGATCCGCTCAAGCAGCACATCATCGTCGGGCGAGCAGGGCGGCGCGTGGTCCGCCAGCGTGACAACGGCATGTTGACCGATACGTGCAATGCGATGGGCGTCAATGCCGATGGCGGCCAGCCGTTCGGGCAATGCACGATCGATGGCTCGCTGCACGCAGGCAGTGCCGTAGGCCGCGAACAGATCGGGCAGGCCGTCAATATAGATGCACGCCGCGCGCACCGCCGTATAGGGCGCAAGCAGGATCGCCGACGGATTGCCATCGGTGGGGCGCATGGCGGCTTGCCCGGCTGCGAGGAGGTCGGGCACGGGTTCTTTCTGGCGGCCGAAGGTGTCATGACGCCGGCCGACGGAAGCGCCTTGGCGCGGTGTTCTTGAGATTGGGCGGGACTTCGTCGCCATGATTTCCTTTCGCTTGTAGTGGACCGCGGTGCGGCTTCTCCGGGTATGCCACTTCAGCGCAACGAAAAGGTCCGTGCTTTTGCCGAAAAATATGTAACCAGATAAATCGGCTCGGGTCCTGCGGGAGGCGGGCGCGTTCGATGTGGGCGCGCAATGAACCTTTTTTCGCGTCTCAAGTGGCATCCCAGGGCAAGCGGCTCGAAAGCACTTCCGACCGGGTCGCGATTCCACTGATTTCAAAGCGTCGCCAAGAGGGCAATCCATGTTCAGTACCCCGCTTCTGCCACCCCGTGCCGCGCCGTTGCGCTGGCTTGCGGCGCTGGCCATCATCCTTTTCTTCGGCGCGCCGTTACAGGCAGGTGCCGTAACGACGTGCACGCTCGCGAATGGCGGACTCTTTTCAGTGACGTTTCCCAGCGCGATCTCGGTGCCCCGCGATGCGCCGGTGGGAACGCTGCTGGCGACGGCCGATTGGACGGGAATGAACACCATCTATGCGTGCGATATCACGGCCAATTCGGTCGCGGGCATCGACATCCGCATCGTGGGGCTGACACAGACCAACGTGACGGTTCAGAACCCCGCCAATGGCGGCGGGACCTACAAGGTCCATGCGACCAACCTGCCAGGGGTCGGCATTGCGTTCTCCGGGCAGTTTGTCGTCGGGGGCTGCGGCCCGCAACCGCCGGCCGGACGGGTGGATATGACGGGAAACGGCGGATCGCGATGGCGGACCTGCGCCGGTCCGGACAACAATGGCCGGCAACCGTACGGCTTCAATGCGATGACCGCCATGTTGGTCAAAACCGGAGATATCCAGCCGGGCATGGTCTCCCTGCCCGGCGACGTGCTGCTGACGCGCCCCATCATGGGAGGGGCCGACATTAACAACCCCATCGTCAGCCCGGGGCCCAATGCGTCTTTTCGGGTCAACGCCGTAGCCGTCTCCGTGAAGAGTTGCACCACGTCGAACGTGACCGTGCCGCTGGGCCAGTACACAACGAAGTCGTTCAAGGGGGTCGGCTCGGAGACCCCCAGGGTCAAATTCTCGGTCCCTATCAATAACTGCCCTGCCGGGCTGCAGCGCATCGGGCTGCAATTCAGCGCGCCATCGGGCGTCGTTGACGCCAACAACGGCGTCATCGCCCTGAGCGCGGAGTCGACGGCGCAGGGGCTGGGGCTCAAGCTCGTCAGCGTGTCGAATGGCAAGCCGATGGCGTTCGGAGCGCCTGGGTATGAAGTCGCCCAGTACGCGCCGGCAACGGGCGGCTCCTACAGTGCGGACTTTTATGCGTCCTATGTCCAGACAGGGGCGGCTATCAAGCCAGGGACCGCGAACGGCACGCTGATTTTCACGTTGCTTTACCGTTAAGCCGCCCGGGGGCGGCCGGCCATTTCGCGCGGCGAACGCTGGGCGCGATGGCCGTTACAAATTAATCCGTTCGAGTCTGAGCCTTTTTGATCGGCTCAAGTGGCCTACCAGACAGAACCTGCAACGCAGAAGCAGCGACACGGGAGCGCTGCCCGGTTCTCTCCTCTCCTGGCTCACTATCCCTCATTGATATGAAGACTTCTCTTTATTCCGCTCTGTTCCTGGCTGTCGGCGCGCTGGCATCGCAATCGGCGTTCGCCGTCGACGGCACGATCACGTTCAACGGTTCGATCACGGACACCACCTGCAAGATCAA
Organism: Achromobacter sp. 2789STDY5608621; assembly: GCF_001299375.1. Classification (NCBI taxonomy): domain Bacteria; kingdom Pseudomonadati; phylum Pseudomonadota; class Betaproteobacteria; order Burkholderiales; family Alcaligenaceae; genus Achromobacter; species Achromobacter sp. 2789STDY5608621. The sequence goes on from NZ_CYTU01000040.1 coordinate 50,030, forward strand.
CGGCCAGGACAATGGCGATTTCACGGTGACCTTGCCTTCCGTGTCGAAGACGCGCCTGGCCAATCCGGGCGCGACCGCCGGGCCCACGGCGTTCAGCATTTCGCTGACCAACTGTACCGGCTCCGCCACGAAGGTGTCGACGTATTTCGAGCCCGGCAGCACGGTACGCCCGAACGGCAATCTGAAGAACACGGCCGCGGGCGGCGCCGCCAACGTCGAGGTGCAGTTGCTGAACAAGGGGGACAACACGCCCATTGTTGTCGGCGCGGCCGCGGCGGCGCAGAACAGCGCGCCGGTCAACCTCACCGGCGGCAGCGCCACGCTGTCGTACGTTGCCCAGTACTTCGCGGCGGGCGCGGTGGATGCCGGCCCGGTCACCACCACGGTCACGTACACGCTGGCCTATCAGTAAGGCGGGCGCGCCGGCGCGGCGGGCGCTGCGCCGGCATGGTCCTCCAAGACGAAAAGAGTTGAGAAATCGTGCGTACTTTTCTGTTCCGTTCGTTGGCCTTCGCCGCCGCTGCGCTGGCCTCGATCAGTATTCCGGCCGTGGCGTCCGTCGTGATCTCGGGCACGCGTGTCGTTTATCCGGCGGGCGACCAGGAGGTCACCGTCAAGCTGTCCAACGAAGGCAAGACCCCCGCGTTGGTGCAGGTCTGGGCCGATAGCGGCGATGCGGACGCCGCACCGTCCGAGGCCAGCGCGCCATTCCTGATAACACCGCCCGTATCGCGCATCGATCCCGAGAAAGGCCAGACGTTGCGCGTGGCCTATACCGGGGAACCGTTGCCGCAGGACCGGGAGTCCGTCTTTTGGCTCAACGTGCTGGAGATTCCGCCGAAGCCGTCGGATGCGCAGACCGCCAATCATCTGCAGTTCGCGTTCCGCTCGCGGATCAAAGTGTTCTTCCGGCCTGGCCAGTTGCCGGGGCAGGCGGTCGATGCGCCGGCGCAAGCGGTGTGGTCGCTCGATGGCGAGGCCGGCGGCTATGTGCTGAGCGTGCACAACCCCAGCGCCTATCACGTGACGTTCACGACGATCCAGGCCGCCGCTGGCGGCGAAAAGGCCTTGTTCGATGACGGCCTGATGGTGGCGCCGGGCGAAACGCGCCGGGTGCCGCTCAAGGGCAGGCTTACGGCGCCGGCGGGCGTCCAGGTGCGCTACGAAGTCGTGAACGATTACGGCGGCCTCGTTACTGGCGAGGCCTCGACGCGGCCCCGCGTCATGCACTGATCCTTTTTCCCTGATTGATGTCGGATCACGGCGCGCTGTCGGCGCGTCGGGGAGCCGTGCGTCCTGTCGATGGCGGATTGCCGTGAAAACGAGAAAAACACAGAATGACGCGCGGCGCGTGCCGCACCCATGCCGCCTGGCGGCCCTGCTGGCTCTGGCAAGCGCGCAAGCGTTCGGGGCGGCCGAGGGCGAACCCATGCAGATGGCCGAGGTGGAATTCAATCCGCAGTTCCTCGTGAACCGCGGCGCGCCCGTGGACCTGGCCCGCTACAACCGCGGCAACGTCGCCGCGCCGGGTACGTATCGAGCGGATCTTTCCGTCAATGGCATGCAGTTGGGGAGCGTCCAGGTCATGCTCAAGCCGGTCGGCGCTCGCCACGGCAATGTGCTGCCCTGCTTTGATCGGGAGCTGCTCGAGCGCGCCGGCGTCGATTTGAATGCGGTTGACGCGCGGGCGGGCGGCGCGATTCCGGCTGCGGCGCCGGGCAGGGAGACGCCGCAGGCCTGTGCGCCGGTCGATGCCTGGGTGCCCGGCGCGACGGCGGCCTTCGATACGGGCGAGCAGCGGCTGGACGTGACGGTCCCGCAGGCGGCGATGAAGCGCCAGCCGCGCGGCTACATCGACCCGCGCTATTGGACGGACGGCGTGCCCGCCGGCCTGTTGCAGTACAACGCCAACTATTTCCGGTCCGACCAGCAGGGGCATGCGGTGTCGCAGGGATACCTGGGACTGTCCGGCGGGTTGAACGCCGGGCCCTGGCGCCTGCGCCATAGCGGCAACCTGACGACCGGCTCCGCCGCGGATTCGCGCTATCGAAGCGTGCAGACGAACGTGCAGCGCGCGATCCGGTCGATGGGCAGCCAGTTGGTGATGGGCGACGCGTACACGGACGGCGCGCTGTTCGACAGTTTCGGCTTTCGCGGCGTGCAACTGTCGACCGATGACAGGATGTTGCCGCAGAGCCAGCGCGGCTATGCGCCCCGCGTGACGGGTATCGCGCGCAGCAATGCCGTGGTGCGCGTGCGGCAGAACGGCAGCGTCATCTATGAAACCAACGTGGCGCCGGGGGCTTTCGTCATCGACGACTTGTATCCGATGGGATATGGCGGCGAGTTGATCGTCGAGGTCACGGAGGCGGATGGCAGCGTGCACCAGGCCAGCGTGCCTTATGCGGCGGCGGTGAATGCCTTGCGGCCCGGCGTGACCCGTTACGGATTGGTGGCGGGCGCGTACCGGGATCCCTTGATGCGGGGCGGTCGGCCCTATGTGATGCAGGCCACGCTGCAGCACGGATTCACCAACATGCTGACGGGTTATGGCGGCGTGATCGCCAGCCGCGATTACGCCGCGGGCATGGCCGGCGTGGCGTTGAACCTGGAGTGGGGCGCGGTGGGCCTGGACGCGACGCAGTCGCGCGCCGAGCTGGGCGCGCAAGGAAAGCGATCCGGTCACAGCGTGCGCTTGTCGTATAGCAAGCTGATCGCGCCGACCGACACCAATATCACCGTGGCGGCCTACCGTTACTCCAGCCGCGGTTATCTCGACCTGCGCGATGCGATGTCGCTGCGCCACGGCGACCGTGACGCCCGCCGCGACAGCGTCGACAGTCTCTCCGGCGGCAATCCGACCGGGGGATTCCTGCGCGGCCGTCTGCAATTGACGGTGAATCAGCAGCTGCCGTCGGGCTGGGGATCGTTCTACCTGAGCGGGTCTTCGCAGGACTACTGGAACCGCCCGGGCCGGGACACGCAGTTCCAGGCTGGCTACAGCACCAGCATCGGCCGGGTCAGCGCCGGCCTGTCGCTTGCCCGTCAGTACGATGCCTCATCGCAGCGCTGGGACAACGTGGCGATGCTCAACATCGGCATCCCCATCGGCAGCGGCGCGCGGCAGTTGTATGCCTCGACGAACGTGCAGAACAATTTCCGCGGCCGCACCGACGTCCAGCAGTCGGTCACCGGGGCGACGGGCGAGGACGGCGCCCTGACCTATGGCGTGAATGCGAGTCGCAGCCTGGGGGGCGCGGCAGCGTCCTCCGTGGCGGGGGGCAGCGCGGCTTACGCATCGCCCTACGCCACCATGGCGGCAAATGCATCGGGCGGACGTGGGTTCTCGCAGTATGGCGCCACGGTGTCGGGAGGCGTGGTGGCATATGGCGGTGGCGTCGTATTCACGCCCGCGCTGGGCGATACCGCCGTCGTGGTCGAAGCCCGGCATGCCGCCGGCGCGCGGGTGGCCAGCGGCAGCGGGTTGCGCATCGATCCCTGGGGCCGCGCGGTCGTCTCCAATCTGACACCGTTCGCCAGCAATGAAATCGAAGTCGATCCCAAGGGCCTGCCCTTGAGCGTGGCGCTGAAGTCGACCATTCAGCATGTGGCGCCGACCGCGGGCGCGGTCGTGCCGGTGACGTTCGAGACCGAGGGCGGCGGCCAGGCCGTGCTGGTGCGGGCGCGGCTGCCCGGCGGCGACCCGGTGCCGTTCGGCGCACGGGTCGTCGACACGGCGGGCGACGACGTCGGCACGGTGGCGCAGGCCGGCCGGCTGCTGCTGCGCAACGCGGCGGCGGGGGCGTCGACGTACCGGGTCGTCTGGGCGCAAGGCGAGGGCGGCCAATGCCGCCTGGCGGTGACGTTGCCGGCGACGCCGCCGGCGCCCGCCGCGCGGATGTGGACGGCCGTGGACAGTCGCTGCGAGTGAGCGACCGCCGTCGCCGGGCGTTGGCGGGCGGCGACGGTGACGGTGACGTCAGAACCGGTAGGCCGTTGTCAGCAGCACCGTTCTTCCTGGATCCTGGTAGATGCGTGTGGCCACGGCATGGCCGGCGTACAGGGTCCGGTCGAACAGGTTTCGCACGCCGAGGGTGGCGCTGAAACGGTCGCGACGGTAGAACAGGCTGACATCGGTGCGGGCCTGCCCCGCGATGCGGAAGTCGCCGAATCCCTGGCCGTCGCCGGTATATCCGCTCTGTACATACACGCCGGCGCCGAGACCCCAACCGCTCCAGGCCGGGTCCAGGAACGTGTATTTGGCCCACAGGCTGGCCATGTGCCTGGGTATGGGATTCACCTGGTTGGCCGCGGGCCGGAAGTCCGTGTACGTATAGCTGGCGACGGTTTGCCAGGCTGCCGTCAATTGACCCTGCAGGCTGAGTTCCAATCCTCGGCTTCTGCCGCTGTCAACCTGTCGGTACAGGGGAGAGTCCGGTATGGGTTCGAGGTAATGGTCGAGCGATGTCTGAAAAAGGGCAATGGACGCATTGAGCGGGCTGTCGGGCCAGTCGAACTTCATTCCCGCTTCGAGGGTCTTGCTGCGGATGGGCCGTACGCTCGCGGCGCCTTGCGCCGCGGGCTGGTAGGTGGAGAAGCCGCGCGAGTACGCGCCGTAGAGCGACATCGTGTCTGAGACGTCGAAGCTCAGGCCCAGCTTTGGCGTCCAGGCGCGCTCGGTCGGTCCGCCATCTTGCGGCAATTGATTCAGCGCAATCCCGGCCATCACATGCCAGCGCTTGTCCAGGGTCATGAAATCCTGGGCGTAGGCGCGCGAGGAGCGCAGCGGCGAATTGGACAGGCGCTCGATATTGGGCGTGATGTCCGAAGACGGGAACGGGACCCTGGGGGAGAAGACGTTGCCCGGGAAAAAATCTCCGGACGCGATCGTGGTGTCGACCGAGCTTGCGTAATAGGACAGGCCGGTCGTGACGTCGTGGGTGACGCGGCCGGTGTCGAACCTGCCCTGCAGATGGCCGTCGACGACGGTGTTGCGCTGGCTGCTGTCCTCGCGGAATGGCAGGTAGTAGGCCCCGCCCTGCGGATTGGCGGGCCCCAGCCGGGAGGCGGATTCCGTATGGCGC